>NZ_JBXEQE010000186.1:0-224 GCF_056858335.1 Agaribacillus sp. DX54 | reverse complement strand
AAAAGATATCCTGATCGCCTGTACGGACAACCTACGAGGCTTTTCAGAGGCCATACAGAGTATTTACCCTAAAGCGGAGATACAAAGCTGTATAGTGCATCAAGTGCGCAATTCGCTCAAGTATGTGGCCAGTAAAGACCAAAAGGCATTCATGGCCGAACTCAAGGAAGTCTATCGTGCTGACACCAAAGAATTGGCGGAAACCGAACTATTGAACTTATCTG
>NZ_JBXEQE010000185.1:0-224 GCF_056858335.1 Agaribacillus sp. DX54 | reverse complement strand
CCGTCGGATACATACCATTTGGTGATCCTGCCACTGCTTTTGCATATTAAAGGTGCGGGTGGATTGATGGTGGTAAGTACTAATGGGGTGGAGACCACCACAGGATATTTGAAAAAGTAGCTTCCGGCAACAATTCCCACGAATAATGTAAAGAAAACAGTAATGCCCCATCGGACTATCCATGCCGGCACATGGCCCATAATTTCCTGGACTTCTTCACTATA
>NZ_JBXEQE010000184.1:0-229 GCF_056858335.1 Agaribacillus sp. DX54 | reverse complement strand
ATCGTGGTCACCTGCTCTGCTTCTACTAAGCCTTTGAGATAGGAAACATCTGCCTGACGGCCCGGTCGTGCAAAAACCAGTTTTGATCCACTGATCAAGGGCCATAGTAATTCCCAGACCGACACATCAAAACTAAAGGTTGTTTTTTGCAAGACCACATCTTCTATGTTCAATTCATAGTTCTCTTGCGTCCATAAAAGTTGATTTAATATTCCTTTATGGGAATTCA
>NZ_JBXEQE010000183.1:0-231 GCF_056858335.1 Agaribacillus sp. DX54 | reverse complement strand
CTTGTTCTCGGCTGGCAAACAATCACAAAGTTTTTCCCAGGGAATACTTTCATAAAGTTGACCTAACTTACTATTCTTAAATAAATACCATTTGGACGTTAAAAACTGTTCTGGTTGGAAAAGCGCTGCTTGCATCGTAACTTGTAGAGTTAATTGTAATTTGACACTACAATATAACAAGATAAAAACCCCGAAAAAAGCTTATTTCAGGCTATTTCGGGGTTTTTTCTT
>NZ_JBXEQE010000182.1:0-237 GCF_056858335.1 Agaribacillus sp. DX54 | reverse complement strand
CGCTATCAGGTTCACAGGGGCGGCATCTTCGCAAAATGGACCGGCGGGGGTGATTGTCGCGTCTGGTAAAGCATTGACAACAATAGCTTCAGTATCTGTACCGATACAGCCATTCCCGTCTGTTATCTCATAGGTAATCGTATGCGGTGATGATGCCGATCCGGCTACGGATGGATCAAAAGTACCATTTACCCCATCGGTTATACCGGGACCGGACCAAGTACCTCCTGGCGTCGC
>NZ_JBXEQE010000181.1:0-237 GCF_056858335.1 Agaribacillus sp. DX54 | reverse complement strand
GGAAGGGGTGATATAGGCACAGCCCTCCACGATACCGTTCTCTGGTACCTGATACCCTTCATCCACTAAGGATAATTTGGTGCTCAATAAAGCAATGCTCGGATATGAAAGAATATCTTTAATATTTATTCCATAGCCTATCTCCTGTATTTTGGAAATCAATCGAACTGCCAATAAACTATGGCCGCCCAGTTCAAAGAAGTTATCGTAAATACCCACCTTTTCAACACCCAACAG
>NZ_JBXEQE010000180.1:0-240 GCF_056858335.1 Agaribacillus sp. DX54 | reverse complement strand
TATGCGGCATAAGTTAAGAGCTATTGTCGTGAGCAATACATTAAAAGTCTGTAATAAAACAGGCAGGTGACTATACAAGAGACGAATGAAAATGAATCACTTATGAGGTGTCGAAATCGCAAAGAAGATGTCAAAACCAGGTTTCAAGCTTTAATCTGACGATCTGCTTACCGCTTAGATGGCATCCGGCATAAAGGTGGCGTGACTTGTATGGAGGCTTTTATATGGAACATGGGAAGC
>NZ_JBXEQE010000179.1:0-243 GCF_056858335.1 Agaribacillus sp. DX54 | reverse complement strand
GACCATGGAAGGGGTGATATAGGCACAGCCCTCCACAATACCGTTCTCCGTTACCTGATAGCTATCAGCAAATGAGGATAATTTGGTGCTTAATAAAGCAATACTTGGGTTTGAAAAAATATCTTTAATATTTATTCCATAGCCTATGTCTTGTATCTTGGAAATCAATCGGACTGCCAGTAAACTATGGCCGCCCAGTTCAAAGAAGTTATCGTAAATACCCACCTTTTCAACACCCAACAG
>NZ_JBXEQE010000178.1:0-244 GCF_056858335.1 Agaribacillus sp. DX54 | reverse complement strand
TTTTTGGTATCTTTAAATCCATATTCAGAAAAGTCCCATGCCCTTGTATTAGTAGATTCGAAAGGAAGAATACTAAGGCCCATGCTGGATAATGCAATCTATATTTCCACCTTCCTTTCTCCCAGCAATTTTTTTTCAACAAGTACCGACATAAAATTTATGACAACATATATGGATACAATCTATCAATACAAAGACGGTCAACTTTCGCCTTATATTGCGATTAACTCTGGCAGCAAACTGG
>NZ_JBXEQE010000177.1:0-247 GCF_056858335.1 Agaribacillus sp. DX54 | reverse complement strand
GCCAGGCTTTCACCTGCGGAATGATCCGATCGGTAATCTGGCCTAGTAACGTGTGGGAGATCTCTGTATCATACATCTCTTTGATGTGATCACTGATATCTCGAAGGCTCATACCTAAACCATATAGCCCAATAATCTTATCTTGCAGGTTATCGGCCAACACTGTCTCGCGTTTCTTGACAATCTGAGGATCAAAGCTGCTTTGTCGATCCTGAGGAGTTTCAATGTCAAAGGAGCCTGTAGAGCT
>NZ_JBXEQE010000176.1:0-249 GCF_056858335.1 Agaribacillus sp. DX54 | reverse complement strand
GTCCGTTGAATAACTAACTGCCGTATCGTTGAACACTTCCAACAACTGATGTCTTTCTTCTTTGGGTACAATGGACAGTTCATTAACACTGGTTGTCGATCCCTTATCGATATGTTCCAACAATACCCTTAATGCTTCCTGCATGTAGGATACGACAGCCGAAGGATCGATACCCCGATCGGATAGCTTAGCCGTTAACCCAAAATCATCCCCATAATCATTTACATCAAAAGTAAAAGGATAATTCGT
>NZ_JBXEQE010000175.1:0-251 GCF_056858335.1 Agaribacillus sp. DX54 | reverse complement strand
TACCTGTTTGAAAATTTGGGTCATTGTTCTAATATAGCGTGCAAAAAGCGTTATGCGTAAACCATCCCAGATGTACCCCATAGTTGAGAAGTGGCTTTCAAGCCCTGAGGGCAAGCAGTTGTTTTGTGAACAAGAAGGGCTACCGATCAGTGTCCTGAATTACTGGGTATCTCATTACAACCGGCACAAGCGCCAAACAGGGGCCAAACAGGGGTTTGTACCATTGCAATTGTCCGGTCCCCCCACTGGCT
>NZ_JBXEQE010000174.1:0-262 GCF_056858335.1 Agaribacillus sp. DX54 | reverse complement strand
GGAACATGGCTATGTTGTTCCCGATGAATATGTATTTAAGGATGAAGGATATAGTGGAGCTATCCTGGTGCGTCCCGGGCTTGAGCGGGTGAGAGATTTAAGTGCGTAGGGACAAATACAGGCAGTTCTAGTTTACAACCCAGACAGGCTGAGTCGTAACTATGCCTATCAGATAGTGCTGATGGATGAATTTTCTTCCTGCGGTGTGGAAGTAATATTTATGCATTCTCCCAAATCGGAAACACCGGAACAGGCCTTGTTA
>NZ_JBXEQE010000173.1:0-262 GCF_056858335.1 Agaribacillus sp. DX54 | reverse complement strand
AGAACATGGCTATGTTGTTCCCGATGAATATGTATTTAAGGATGAAGGATATAGTGGAGCTATCCTGGTGCGTCCCGGGCTTGAGCGGGTGAGAGATTTAAGTGCGGAGGGACAAATACAGGCAGTTCTAGTTTACAACCCAGACAGGCTGAGTCGTAACTATGCCTATCAGATAGTGCTGATGGATGAATTTTCTTCCTGCGGTGTGGAAGTAATATTTATGAATTCTCCCAAATCGGAAACACCGGAACAGGCCTTGTTG
>NZ_JBXEQE010000172.1:0-262 GCF_056858335.1 Agaribacillus sp. DX54 | reverse complement strand
AAGGGATAACAAAACTAAGAAGGTAGTTCTTTTTTCTCGCGATGGAAAGTTTTTAAGAAACATCGGGAATGCAGGCAGAGGGCCCGCAGAGTATATGGGACTTGCTGAGATTGATGTGGATTCTAAAAATAACCACATTTTTATACTGGATAACACAGCTAAGAGAATACTAACCTACGACTTACAAGGCAATCTGATAAATGATTTCAATTTAAAGGTGTATGCCATTCCTTTTTCTTTTCAATATACCGGGCAGGGGAAG
>NZ_JBXEQE010000171.1:0-262 GCF_056858335.1 Agaribacillus sp. DX54 | reverse complement strand
CAGGGATAACAAAACTAAGAAGGTAGTTCTTTTTTCTCGCGATGGAAAGTTTTTAAGAAACATCGGGAATGCCGGCAGAGGGCCCGCAGAGTATATGGGACTTGCTGAGATTGATGTGGATTCTAAAAATAATCACATTTTTATACTGGATAACACAGCTAAGAGAATACTAACCTACGACTTACAAGGTAATCTGATAAATGATTTCAATTTAAAGGTGTATGCCATTCCTTTTTCTTTTCAATATACCGGGCAGGGAAAA
>NZ_JBXEQE010000170.1:0-270 GCF_056858335.1 Agaribacillus sp. DX54 | reverse complement strand
AAGTAGGAGATAATGCAACATTAGTAGGTGTGGAGAAAAGTATAAAGTTAAGACCTTCGTTGGTATTTAGAGAAGGAAGCACGGGTTTTAGTTGCCAAATCGCCTCAGTACTGTTTCCAAGAAATACCTCATTCAAATCGGTCATCACATTATACATAGTAGTATTCTCTATTACAGCGGATGCTTCCAATTCTGCATCTTCCCAATTTCCAGTAAATAGTTGGGCCCTAGCTAGCATAGCAGTAGCAGCCCATTTATTAGGGCGAACTC
>NZ_JBXEQE010000169.1:0-271 GCF_056858335.1 Agaribacillus sp. DX54 | reverse complement strand
GGTAGAAGCATTACCAATTGATAGCAGTCAGAACATCTTACCTCAGGTAGAAAAAGCCATTGCCCCGGATGGTTTGTACATGGATTTGACAACAGCGCCGATGTTACAAGTAAAGGTAGCCGATGATGTAGCCAACAAGGCCTATTATTTGGTGTTGCATTATCATCATTTGATGATGGATCACATCGGTTTAGAAAAAGTGGTGAAAGAGATCGTGCTCTATTTGTCAGGAAAGGAAGACCGGCTTCCCACTCCGTCCCTGTACCGTGAT
>NZ_JBXEQE010000168.1:0-277 GCF_056858335.1 Agaribacillus sp. DX54 | reverse complement strand
GGCTAAAATATTATCAGGCGAACACAGGACGAATTACCCTTTCAATTTAGAAATAGATGATTATGGAGATGATTTTGGATTGACGGCAAAGCTATCCGATCGGAGTATTGACCCTTACGCCGTGGTATCCTATATGCAGGAAGCATTAACGCTCTTACTGGAACATATTGATAAAGGATCGGAAACAGCTGTTAATGAACTGTCCATTGTACCCAAAGAAGAAAGACATCAGTTGTTGGAAGTGTTCAACGATACGGCAGTTAGTTATTCAACGGAT
>NZ_JBXEQE010000167.1:0-278 GCF_056858335.1 Agaribacillus sp. DX54 | reverse complement strand
GACTTGAGTCGCATCGTTCACCGTAATCTCACCAGTAGTCGCATTCAAACTCATCCACGTAGGCAAAGTGCCTGAAGCAATCACAGCGCTCGTAATCGCCCCATCCGCATCTGCTACGCTCGCTAATTGATCGCCGTTGGAATAATTGTCCTCATTCTGAGCAGGATTTATCGTGTAAACAGCTTCCATATCAGGAGTAATTACGATGCTTACCGTCTGCGTGGTCTCCCCGCCATCTGCATCAGTGGTCGTAATATCTACCGTATAAGTACCATCGG
>NZ_JBXEQE010000166.1:0-278 GCF_056858335.1 Agaribacillus sp. DX54 | reverse complement strand
TCGTCTAGCTGAACCCACAAGCGGGGCACCATATACTCCGGCAGACTCAGTTGCAATTGGTCCTGCAATGTCTCCTTGTCCGGACCGCCTTCCATGACTACATAACCAACCAACCGCTTGCCGCCGTTGTCATCATCGCTTGCCATGACGCAACACTGCCTAACGCCCGGTAGCAAGGATAAGGTGTTCTCGATCTCGCCCAACTCAATGCGGTACCCACGTATTTTTACCTGATCGTCCTTTCTGCCTATAAACTCAATAGTACCGTTGGGCAGCCA
>NZ_JBXEQE010000165.1:0-279 GCF_056858335.1 Agaribacillus sp. DX54 | reverse complement strand
TTACCTGTGTCGCATCAGTCACTGTAATTTCACCAGTAGTCGCATTCAAACTCATCCACGTAGGCAAAGTGCCTGAAGCAATCACAGCGCTCGTAATCGCCCCATCTGCATCCGTTACACTCGCCAGTTGATCACCATTGGAATAACTGTCTTCATTCTGGGCAGCATTCACGGTGTAAACAGCCTCCGTATCAGGAGTAATTACGATGCTCACGGTCTGCGTGGTCTCCCCGCCATCTGCATCAGTGGTCGTAATATCTACCGTATAAGTACCATCGG
>NZ_JBXEQE010000164.1:0-283 GCF_056858335.1 Agaribacillus sp. DX54 | reverse complement strand
AAGACGGTAGTCGATCTATTTGAGGAGCAAGCTGCAAAAACACCCGATGCTACAGCGGTAGTGTATGAAGGAGCAAGCTTGAGTTATAAGGAACTGAATGAGCGCTCTAATCAACTAGCGCATTATTTGTGTGAACAGGGAATTACTGCAGATCATTTGGTAGGTATCTGTTTGGAGCGTAGCCTGGAAATGTTAGTCGGTATTTTGGGTATTTTAAAGGCAGGAGGAGCTTATGTGCCCATAGACCCGGATTATCCACAGACCCGTATCGATTATATGGTGG
>NZ_JBXEQE010000163.1:0-286 GCF_056858335.1 Agaribacillus sp. DX54 | reverse complement strand
GCAACTTAAACGGGTGGTGTTTGGCAGCAAAAGCGAGCGCTTTGTTCCCAGCCAGCCCGCTGAACAACTCAGCCTCGGGCTACAAGTGGAGGAACTCCCACCGGTAGGCACTCCCCAACAGGTAAGCTACATTCGTCAAAAGCCGCAAAGGAAAGAAAAGCCTGTACGTCAGCCTTTACCTGCCCATCTGCCCCGCACTGAAATCATCATTGAGCCGGCAGGGGATTTGACAGGGCTCAGGAAAATAGGCGAAGAAATCACCGAAGAGCTTGAATATGAGCCAGGC
>NZ_JBXEQE010000162.1:0-288 GCF_056858335.1 Agaribacillus sp. DX54 | reverse complement strand
CGGATCTTCTTGCGATCCTGTCCCGATCACCATCCAACAGGACAACATCCAGATTGTCCCTGTCCGAAAAGGTAGCTGCACACTCACCGGTACTGAGCAGGACTTTCACTCCGGAATCCTCTAACATATAAGCAATACGCGCCTGTGGATAATCCGGGTCTATGGGAACATAGGCGCCTCCTGATTTAAGTATCCCTAAAATACCGACTAATAGTTCCAGGCTACGGTCCAGGCAGATGCCGACCAGATCATCCGGTTGTACGCCTTTTGTTATGAGGTACCGTGCCA
>NZ_JBXEQE010000161.1:0-291 GCF_056858335.1 Agaribacillus sp. DX54 | reverse complement strand
ACAATGCTTACGGTCTGCGTGGTTTCTCCACCATCTGCATCAGTGGTCGTAACATCTACCGTATAAGTACCATCAGCGACTTGAGTCGCATCGTTCACCGTAATCTCACCTGTTGTTGGATTGAGAGTCATCCAAATAGGTAAAGTGCCAGAGGCGATCACTGCACTCGTAACCGCCCCATCCGCATCTGTTACGCTGGCCAATTGATCCCCGTTGGAATAACTATCTTCGTTCTGAGCTGCGTTCACTGCATAAACAGCTTCCGTATCAGGGGCAATCACAATGCTTACC
>NZ_JBXEQE010000160.1:0-292 GCF_056858335.1 Agaribacillus sp. DX54 | reverse complement strand
CTGTTTCGCTGTAAAACATCGGTATGCACCGCATGACCACTGAATTCACCGGGCCCTTTACCTATCCTGCCAAACCTAAACAGCATTTTTTCTGTCTTGAGGTCGATCAAATTGAAGATATAACCGTTGTATTTATCCCTTAATAAGAGCAGTGAGTCTATAACGATCATTTGCAGTACACGTCCCAAGCTATCGCTGGGAACAGCCATTACCTCAGAAATTGTTTCTACTTGTGTGCTAAACAGGCTTAAAGGACTTAAATCAAAAGTGACTTTAGTCTCTTTATTGGTTG
>NZ_JBXEQE010000159.1:0-294 GCF_056858335.1 Agaribacillus sp. DX54 | reverse complement strand
TGTCAAAGGAGCCTGTAGCGCTCTTGATGGTTTTTTTACCCTTCCCGTTTCGTTTATTACCTTGCTCGCGCTTCTGATCGTCCAAATGTTCACTCATCTCCGCTTCAAGGGCTGACTCCAGGAATTGTTTCAACATCGGTGCGAAGGCACCATCTTTGCCAAAAAGTGATTGGCCTGATTTGAATTGCTCTAAAGCTTTCTTCTGTAATTCGTTTAATTCTTCTTGTGTCATTACTCTGCTAAGTTATAAATTTCTAATTATTTTAACTTAGACAGAGTTTAATTTACAGTCTC
>NZ_JBXEQE010000158.1:0-298 GCF_056858335.1 Agaribacillus sp. DX54 | reverse complement strand
AAAAAAAAAAATTCTAAAACCAGGATAACTTCTTTTATTAACTCCCTCTATAAATATTATAGAACAGGAAATTTCCGGTGGTCTCTGTTACTGTTAGAGGAAGACCCTTTATGATTTCAGAGACATATCAATTTTTAGCCTGTTCCGCAACATGAAAAATTGTACACTTTTGAGAACTTGTAATATGATGCAATAATCCTGAATAACAGTAATGTAACTATTTATTATTTAGCTACTGCCATTTTATCTGGTTCGATAGCCAATATAGGTCATGTGCATGTAGTATCGTAATAGTTGC
>NZ_JBXEQE010000157.1:0-299 GCF_056858335.1 Agaribacillus sp. DX54 | reverse complement strand
GCTTCGAGGTTCTGATCTTCAATGTTTGGCATTATTTCAAATTTAGGCGCTTACGGGCAGTTTGATTATCAGTTACTTAACTCCAATTGATCTTTAACAAGATGATAATAACCATTCCTATCAGTGACCAATTTTCCATGCGTTCCTTTCTCTGTTATCTTGCCTTTTTCCAATACAACAATCTGATCTGCATTTTTTACAGTACTTAACCTGTGGGCGATGATCAGCACGGTACGGTTTTTAAAAAACGCGCTGAGGTTTTCCATAATAATACGCTCATTTTTTGCATCGAGGGCATT
>NZ_JBXEQE010000156.1:0-299 GCF_056858335.1 Agaribacillus sp. DX54 | reverse complement strand
ATCAAATGATGATGGTTCAACACTAAATAATAGGCCTTGTTGGCTACATCATCGGCCACCTTTACCTGCAACATCGGCGCTTTTGTCAAATCCATGTACAAATGGTCTGATGCCATCTCCCGCCCTACCTGGGGCAAGACTTTCTGGCTACTATCTATCGATAACGCTTCTATCGGCAGTTCCACTTCCCGTAATACCACCTGTAGATTTTGGGAAAGCCCCGAATTTAAAACACAGGTACGCAGCACATCATGGCGACCGATTACAAAACCTAAGCCCTCTATAAAAGCTGAGCGCTT
>NZ_JBXEQE010000155.1:0-300 GCF_056858335.1 Agaribacillus sp. DX54 | reverse complement strand
TCTGGATCGTAGCCTGGAAATGTTAGTCGGTATTTTAGGGATCCTGAAATCGGGGGGCGCCTATGTTCCCCTAGACCCGGAACATCCCCAGGAACGTATGGATTACATGTTGGAGGATTCCGGGGTGAAAGTCCTACTGAGTGATCGCAAGAACGGCCCTGGCTTTTCAGCCAAAGAAGATTTGAATGTCATTGAATTGGATAGCGACTGGGAGGAGATTGCCAGGGAATCCACTGAATGCCTTAAAAGAGTCTCTTCTCCATCTAATTTAGCCTATGTAATTTATACCTCGGGCAGTAC
>NZ_JBXEQE010000154.1:0-311 GCF_056858335.1 Agaribacillus sp. DX54 | reverse complement strand
ATTTATATAATTTAATAATTGTATTTGCCATTGGATCATCTTGTAAAACAACCAATAAAGAGACTAAAGTCATTTTTGATTTAAGTCCTTTAAGCCTGTTTAGCACACAAGTAGAAACAATTTCTAAGGTAATGACTCTTCCCAGCGATAGCTTGGTCGTGTACTGCAAATGATCGTTATAGACTCACTGCTCTTATTAAGGGATAAATACAACGGTTATATCTTCAATTTAATCGACCTGCAGGCAGAAAAAATGCTTAAATCCAGAGCCTGTAACATACAAGCCCCTGCTTTGTAAATATTCTGGCATC
>NZ_JBXEQE010000153.1:0-317 GCF_056858335.1 Agaribacillus sp. DX54 | reverse complement strand
CCATTTTGTTCCTTCGATGTTGGGGGCCTTTTTAGCGGGATCATCCGCTGGGGATTGTAGCTCATTACGCAGGGTGTTGTGTAGTGGAGAAGCCCTGACCCTAGAACAAGTACGATCATTTAGGGCGCTGTTTCATAGTGTACGTCTTGATAATTTATACGGACCTACCGAGGCGGCTGTTCACGTTAGCAGTTGGTCCGTGCCCGAAGAGGTAGCCTCCTTGACCAAGGTTCCTATCGGAAGACCGGTCTCTAATACGGGTTTATATGTTTTGGATGGCAATGAAAATCTTGTTCCGATCGGCGCAGTTGGCGAAC
>NZ_JBXEQE010000152.1:0-320 GCF_056858335.1 Agaribacillus sp. DX54 | reverse complement strand
CCTGTCACGCTTGTCGGGAGTACAACTGACTGTATTGGGAATTATGGGCGAATACCTGGGCAAAATGTACATGGCACACAAACAGCGGCCAAACTATATTATAGCTACTGCTTCCCCGGGATTAGAAAGAAAAACCAAAACAAATGTACCACCTATAATAGAAAGCCTATGTAATCTTTAAAAAAGCGCCCGAAAACACCTTGCCCCGGTCAGCAGGAAGCTGACGCGAGACAAGGGCGTGCACCTCGAAAGGGCACGATAAAACAAAATTAATTCGAACAAAATTATATATTTAAAATGAAAACTAAATTTAAGAACAA
>NZ_JBXEQE010000151.1:0-327 GCF_056858335.1 Agaribacillus sp. DX54 | reverse complement strand
CTGCAATTCCAGGGTATGATAGCAGAGTATGAAAGAGCGATGATCAAAGAAAGGTCAAGAAGAGGGAAGCGTTTTAAAGCCAAATCAGGCGAGGTTAGTGTATTATGTGGGGCACCTTATGGTTATAACTATATCAAAAAAACAGAAGAAACAGCCGCCTACTATGAGATCAACCAGGCAGAAGCCTTAGTGGTTAAGGAAGTGTATAGGTTGTATTCGGAAGATTTTTTAAGTATTGGAGGGATTACAAGAAAGTTGAATGCCCAGAAGATTCCTACGAAAAAAAGAATATCAAAATGGGAAAGATCAACCGTATGGGGTATGCTC
>NZ_JBXEQE010000150.1:0-327 GCF_056858335.1 Agaribacillus sp. DX54 | reverse complement strand
GCCGATGGTACTTACACAGTAGATATTACAACCACTGATGCAGATGGCGGGGAGACCACGCAGACGGTAAGCATCGTAATTACCCCTGACATGGAAGCTGTTTACACTGTGAATGCTGCCCAGAATGAAGACAGTTATTCCAATGGTGATCAATTGGCTAGTGTGACCGATGCAAATGGAGCGATTACGAGCGCTGTGATTGCTTCAGGCACTTTGCCTACGTGGATGAGTTTGAATGCGACTACTGGTGAAATTACAGTGACTGATGCGACACAGGTAACCGATGGTATTTACGCAGTAGATGTTACGACGACTGATGCGGATGGT
>NZ_JBXEQE010000149.1:0-328 GCF_056858335.1 Agaribacillus sp. DX54 | reverse complement strand
AAACATTTCTTAACTGATGATATTTTACCTGATAAAAATATGCAGGAGTTAGTTAGTAAATTAGAATATAGTGATAACCCTGTATTAATTCGATATCATTTTAAGTAAATAGATTTCTAAAGTATGGTACAATACCGCTATCTCTGGATATTTCGGAGTATGGTTTCTATTGCCGCAATGAGAATGTGTATCAAGCTACAAAGAGTACCTGCATTGCCAGTTGTAACCTCAAAAATGATTAACATGAAAAAATTACTGTTTTTAATAACAATATGCGCATGCAGTCCACCAAGCGAAAATTCTGATGGTTCAGGAGCAAATCAAAACG
>NZ_JBXEQE010000148.1:0-347 GCF_056858335.1 Agaribacillus sp. DX54 | reverse complement strand
TGGGAGATGACCACATAATCGAATACACCTTCCAATAGGCTGTTTTCGGCATTGCCACAATGAAAAGACAAATGCGGGTACTGACAACGGGCCTTTTCAATTTTTTCATTTGACAGATCAATGCCCAAGCCTGTTTTTGGTTTAAGCGCATGAAGCAGGCTACCTTCGCTACAGCCAATCTCGAGTACAGAAGCGCCTGAAGGGATCACATTGGTATGGTAGCGACGTAAAAAACGAAGAACAAAACGATTTCTTTTCATAGCATTTCATAGTGTTTATGTGTTGATAAAAAATGTGGGTGATTCCAGCCAAGTAGTGCGGCGAAGAAATTTTTGAAGTGTTCTTTT
>NZ_JBXEQE010000147.1:0-347 GCF_056858335.1 Agaribacillus sp. DX54 | reverse complement strand
GGAAGTGTAAAGTAAACTCTGTCTACTTCCTCAGCCCTTCTTCCGGGGGCTAGCCCCCGGAAGAAGGGCTGCGCGCCAAATCAAGGGGTAACCGGTCTCCAAATTTTATGGCCAACTGTTGTACGGTCAAACTCCAGTTCCGCAAAGGCGATGTCCATTTTTTCTCAATATTTTTGGTAGCCAGATAGACCAGTTTCAACAAGGCCATGTCCGAGGTGAATGCCCCCTTGGTCTTGGTCACCTTCCTGATCTGACGATGATAACCCTCTACTGCGTTGGTCGTGTAAATCAACTTCCTTATTGGAGCTGAGTACTGAAAATAAGTGGTCAGCTTCTCCCAGTTGGCT
>NZ_JBXEQE010000146.1:0-351 GCF_056858335.1 Agaribacillus sp. DX54 | reverse complement strand
GCTTGGATACTGCTGAACAACGATCTAAAGTAACTTTCATTTTCTCTTAATTTTGCTTGGTTTAAGGTATGCCCTATAAAGTCACGGTACAAGGACGGAGTGGGAAGCCGGTCTTTCTTTCCTGACAAATAGAGCACGATCTCTTTCACCACTTTTTCTAAACCGATGTGATCCATCATCAAATGATGATAATGCAACACCAAATAATAGGCTCCATTGGCGAGGTCGTCGGCTACCTTTACTTGTAACATCGGCGCTGTTGTCAAATCCATGTACAAACCATCCGGGGCAATGGCTTTTTCTACCTGAGGTAAGATGTTCTGACTGCTATCAATTGGTAATGCTTCTACG
>NZ_JBXEQE010000145.1:0-353 GCF_056858335.1 Agaribacillus sp. DX54 | reverse complement strand
CTATTGAAGATCAAAAGACCCAGGAACAAATTCATTGACCAGAAACGTAAGCAACAGACTTATTTTAAACTGCGCAAGAAGTCTTACAAAAAAGGAAGGAAACGTCACACCTCCTTACTTTACCTGTTAAGGAAAGGCCTGGATCAACTGCAGCAAGTCCTTGACGACCATCCCAACTTAACGCTGACCCATTTACAAGGTCATTACCTTCGCACCATCAAAAAGGTGCTTATGCAGCAACAAAAACTAGCCCTTGATCCAAAGGCCAAAATTGCCGACCGGATCGTTTCTTTACACAAACCCTATATCAGAACCATCAAAACAGGTAAAGAAAACAAGCCCAATGAATGGGG
>NZ_JBXEQE010000144.1:0-358 GCF_056858335.1 Agaribacillus sp. DX54 | reverse complement strand
TTCAACGAATGTAAGGTATTCTTTGTAAATATTCTGGCATCAGTAAAGTTTTTGAACTTTTAAAAAAAAAATTCTAAAACCAGGATAACTTCGTTTAGTAACTCCCTCTATAATATTATAGAACAGGAAATTTCCGGCGGTCTCTGTTACTGTTAGAGGAAGACCCTTTATGATTTCAGAGACATATCAATTTTTAGCCTGTTCCGCAACATGAAAAATTGTACACTTTTGAGGACTTGTAATATGATGCAATAATCCTGAATAACAGTAATGTAACTATTTATTATTTAGCTACTGCCATTTTATCTGGTTCGATAGCCAATATTAGGTCATGCGTATGTAGTATCGTAATAGTTGA
>NZ_JBXEQE010000143.1:0-365 GCF_056858335.1 Agaribacillus sp. DX54 | reverse complement strand
GAGAGTGTAAATTAAAGTCTGTCTAAGTTAAAGCATAAAAATAATATCTAACTTAGAACAGAAATGACACAAGAAGAATTAAACGAATTACAAAAGAAAGCCTTAGAGCAATTCAAAACAGGCAAGCCACTATTTGGTAAAGACGGGGCTTTCGCACCGATGTTAAAACAATTCCTGGAGTCAGCGCTTTAAGCGGAGATGAGCGAGCATCTGGATGAACAGAAGCGTGAGGTGGGGAACAAACGAAACGGGAAAGGGAAAAAAACCATCAAGAGCTCTACAGGCTCCTTTGCCATCGAAACCCCACAGGATCGTCAAAGTAGCTTTGATCCTCAGATTGTCAAGAAACGAGAGACGGTGCTGGC
>NZ_JBXEQE010000142.1:0-374 GCF_056858335.1 Agaribacillus sp. DX54 | reverse complement strand
GAAGATAGTAGCCGTTCCTTCTCAATACCAATACCGGTATCGGGTAATTCCTGATCATTGGCCCATTCCGGGTCTTTTAAATCTTTTACCGCCCTTTCCATCGAAAAAGTGCCTGCCCCATTTAACAAGGCATCCAGTTTCCTTTTGCCTTTCACCACCTTAGGCCATGGCGTCTCTAAAAGGGCATTGCTCAAGCCATAATTACCCGGGTGCAGCCTCTGATGGGTATTGACACTATTAGAATAATAGAATATTTCATTTTGCCTTCCGAATATTAAATTGAAGCCGTTGTAGTGAGCACCGGATTTTTTAAGCTCTTTCAAATATTCTTCAGGGGTATAATGGTCCAGTAAAAAGTTGGTCACTAATCGGCC
>NZ_JBXEQE010000141.1:0-378 GCF_056858335.1 Agaribacillus sp. DX54 | reverse complement strand
GGAGAGACTACGCAGACCGTGAGCATTATAATTAATCCTGACACGGAAGCTGTTTACACGATAAATCCTGCTCAGAACGAAGATAGTTATTCCAACGGCTATCAATTAGCGAGCGTAGCAGATGCGGATGGAGCAATTACGAGCGCTGTGATTGCTTCAGGCACTTTACCTGCGTGGATGAGTTTAAATGCAACTACTGGTGAGATTACGGTGAACGATGCAACTCAAGTCGCTGATGGTACTTATACGGTAGATGTTACGACCACCGATGCAGATGGCGGAGAGACTACGCAGACGGTAAGCATTGTAATTAATCCTGACACGGAAGCTGTTTATACAGTGAACGCAGCCCAGAACGAAGACAGTTATTCCAATGGC
>NZ_JBXEQE010000140.1:0-396 GCF_056858335.1 Agaribacillus sp. DX54 | reverse complement strand
GGCCCAGGGGCTCCTCGATGGTTTTCTTCCCAAGGGATGCTGGGATTAATGTTTGTGAAGGCCTACCTGAATCTCAGCGATGAAAAGCTGATAGAACGCTTTAATACTGACTGGGGCCTTCAGCTATTTTGCGGTAAACTGCTTTCGGATAACCAACGGATCAGGGATAAAGCCATTGTGAGCAGGGTGCGTAGCTACCTGGCCGAACATACCGACTGGCAGCACCTTCAGGGCGTGTTATTTAACCACTGGAAACGGGATATGAATAATACCCATGTATTACTGATGGATGCCACCTGCTATGAGAGTTATATACGTTTTCCCACGGATGTAAAGCTGTTATGGGAAAGTTGTCATTGGGTATTTGAACAACAGTTGTTTAAGTGGTGTAAACGG
>NZ_JBXEQE010000139.1:0-399 GCF_056858335.1 Agaribacillus sp. DX54 | reverse complement strand
TTCTGGTCATATTCCTTGTGCGTGGTGGGCACATCAGCCGGATGGGCTACCATACAATTAACCCCGGCTGCAGTTAACTCCCTATACAAAGTGAAACCACTAAAGCCTGCCTCATAAGCTGCATGATAAACAGCCCCAGGAAAGTGGGTGTGAAGGTAATTCACCAAGATGTCAGGCTTAGGATCCTGGTGAAATACCTTATGTTCATAATGCTCGCTCATGATGGCTACCTTCCAATTTTTTTGGTGAACGTCGATTCCTATGTAAATAGGTTGACCATTAAAGTTAATCTGATTAATTTTCCGTTGCATAAGCTAATGATTTTAGAGGTAACAATTGTTTTGCACCTTAAAGTTAAGGTCTTTAGCTTATGCTTTTCAAACATACGATCTCCGTGGT
>NZ_JBXEQE010000138.1:0-400 GCF_056858335.1 Agaribacillus sp. DX54 | reverse complement strand
CACGCCTGCGTTCGGGCCATTGCTAGCGCCGGATATAGCGGTACTTGCATCACTTTCATACCAGTTAAAGGAGAATCCACCGGGAACCTGACCTATACCATTAACCATGACCTGGGTAACGGTGGCCGAACCAGTGACCGGCGAGCAATCATCCTGATCGTTGATAGCAATATGAGCCGTCAGAATGTTGACGATGTCCGGCATATCGGGTACTTCCATCGTAGCGATGGTCTGACATGAATTGTTAGGATTCAAGTTGTCTGTAACTCTGACAGTATAGAATCCCGGGGCCAGGTTTTGTGCAATTTGGCCGTTAACGCCTGTGATATTACCAGCAGGCAGCGCATCGCCGGAGTCGGTGTTATTTTGCCCTGTGAACCAGTCGAAGGTATATCCGGCA
>NZ_JBXEQE010000137.1:0-413 GCF_056858335.1 Agaribacillus sp. DX54 | reverse complement strand
GGCTACCGCATTGAGCTGGGAGAGATAGAGAATGTCCTCTCCTCGGTAGCGGGAGTGAGCCAGAGTTGCGTTTTGGCCAGGGAGGATAACCATGGCAGTAAGCAATTGGTCGGCTATGTGGTCATGGAAGGCGCTCTGGAAAAGGAAGCCTTACAAGCACAATTACAAGAAAGCTTACCAGAATATATGGTTCCGCAGTTATGGGTTTCTTTGGATGAGATGCCCTTAACATCAAACGGGAAGTTAGATAAGAAGGCCTTACCGGATTTAGACAGTTCAGCCTTGTCAACTAAAGAATACGTGGCCCCAAGAACAGCAACAGAGGAGCAGTTGACAGCGATCTGGCAGGAGCTGTTGGGTGTTGAAAAGGTGGGTATATACGATAACTTCTTTGAACTGGGCGGCCATAGTTT
>NZ_JBXEQE010000136.1:0-415 GCF_056858335.1 Agaribacillus sp. DX54 | reverse complement strand
AAATTTCCCATCTTCGGCATAATTGACCGATACACTGTTCCCTTGCTCACTTCCCTCAAAAAGTGGGGGGGAAGTGTAGATATTTTTGATTTTTGCTATACTGGTATTTGATACTTCCCCTATTTCCAGATTGGCAGCATGGTAAGTAGCCAAAACCAGCCGTCTTCCCTGTGGCCGGGCACATATTTTTCCCTGGCTGGCCATGGCTATTTCCCTCAAGGATGCTTTTGAATTTAAATGCTGTAAGAATGGATAATCATGGATCTCTTGTACGATTTTTTGTCTGGCATCAGATACAGCGTACCGGTGATCAAAATGACCAATGCCAACAAACAAAGAATCATTTATAGCATGCAATGATGAATATTTTAAGCTAAAGCGACCCATCTGTTGATTGGGTACATAATTTTTATTC
>NZ_JBXEQE010000135.1:0-415 GCF_056858335.1 Agaribacillus sp. DX54 | reverse complement strand
GAATAAAAATTATGTACCCAATCAACAGATGGGTCGCTTTAGCTTAAAATATTCATCATTGCATCCTATAAATGATTCTTTGTTTGTTGGCATTGGTCATTTTGATCACCGGTACGCTGTATCTGATGCCAGACAAAAAATCGTACAAGAAATCCATGATTATCCATTCTTACAGCATTTAAATTCAAAAGCATCCTTGAGGGAAATAGCCATGGCCAGCCAGGGAAAAATATGTGCCCGGCCACAGGGAAGACGGCTGGTTTTGGCTACTTACCGTGCTGCCAATCTGGAAATAGGTGAAGTATCAAATACCAGTATAGCAAAAATCAAAAATATCTACACTTCCCCCCCTCTTTTTGAGGGAAGTGAGCAAGGGAACAGTGTATCGGTCAATTATGCCGAAGATGGGAAATTT
>NZ_JBXEQE010000134.1:0-417 GCF_056858335.1 Agaribacillus sp. DX54 | reverse complement strand
GATTTATTTGAGCAGCAGGTCAGAAAAACTCCTGATGCAGTTGCTGTAGTGTATGAAGGTGCAAGTTTAAGCTATAAGGAGTTGGATGAACGTTCCAACCAACTGGCACGGTACCTACTAACCAAGGGGGTACAACCGGATGATCTGGTCGGCATCTGCCTGGACCGTAGTCTGGAAATGTTAGTCGGTATATGGGGGATCCTGAAGTCAGGGGGCGCCTATGTTCCCATTGACCCCGAGTATCCACAGACCCGTATCGATTATATGTTGGAAGATTCAGGGGTAAAGATCCTGCTGAGTGATCGCAAGAATAGCCCTGGCTTTTCAGCTAAAGAAGATTTGGATATTGTTTTGTTGGATAGCGATTGGGCTAAGATATCCAAGAGATCTGTTAAAAAGCTAAAGAGCGTCCCTTCA
>NZ_JBXEQE010000133.1:0-423 GCF_056858335.1 Agaribacillus sp. DX54 | reverse complement strand
TATTAGCATAGTACAATTTTAATAGTGATACAGGTATACTGAATGGCTAAATTTCAGGACAAGACGTACCTATCCTGTCTTTGCTTTGATTCAGCAGTACAATTATTGTAGGTTAGCTAGGCTGCTTTTTTGAGCGACTCCTCGGGTGGGGGTTTGCGCCTACGTTTGGTCAATAACACTGCATTGGCAGCCATGACACCAAAAAACACCCAGGTTTTCTCGGTTGCTTCTCTTAGGGCCTTGACTTTTCTAAGGCCATAATAATTTTTGTGATTGCCAAATGCACCTTCCAGGTGAGTAGATCGCACTTTATTGATTTGTGACTTCAATACATCAATGGCTTTGTTTTTGTTGTGATCTTTTGGCTGGCGGCCTTTTGTTACAAACCCGTGAAAGATCTGTTTTTCGCTTAAATACCTGCGG
>NZ_JBXEQE010000132.1:0-460 GCF_056858335.1 Agaribacillus sp. DX54 | reverse complement strand
GTTGGCCACTCGTTTAGTTTCTACGATCCGAAAAGAGTTAGAAGTTGAGATTATGATTAAAGATATATTCAACTTCGTCAATATAGATGAACTAAGTACTTATTTAGAACATACAAAAATCAAAGAGAAAGAAAGTTCAGATACAGTTTATAAAAAAACAATCACAATATAATGAATAAGGCATTAAGTATTATCAAAAAGGCGCAAAGTAAAGGTGTCAAATTAGAATTAGATGAAAATTCTCTAGTTTTAAAATCAGAGAATGAAGATATCGATGATGCTTTACTTGTTGATATAAAGCTTAATAAGGAACTCATTGTTGAGCATTTAAATAAATTTGATGTAATCGATTCTCCTTACAAACGATTTGGTAAAGATGCGATAAAGCCATTTGATAGAGAACTTATCAAAAAAATTCCCTTATCCTTTAGCCAGGAGCGTTTGTGGTTTTTGGATCAGT
>NZ_JBXEQE010000131.1:0-476 GCF_056858335.1 Agaribacillus sp. DX54 | reverse complement strand
TTGAAATTCCCACATTACAAACAGTTAGACGCAATGGATTGTGGGCCGACATGCTTGCGGATCATAGCTAAATACTTCGGTAAGAGCTATAGTTTAGCTTTCCTGCGCGATCGTAGTTATATCACACGAGCCGGGGTCTCCTTATTGGGCATTAGCGAAGCTGGGGAAAGCATAGGTCTGCATACACAGGGGGCCAAACTTACCTGGGAGCAACTTCGTGATGAGGCGCCGTTACCTTGCATTGTACATTGGAAGCAAAACCATTTCGTGGTGGTCTACAAAATAAAGAAACAAAAAAAGCTATTTACCTCATTGAGGAAAAATGGTCGGGACGATATCATTTTTATATCAGATCCGGCACATGGTTTACTTACCTACACCAAAGAAGACTTTCTGAAGTGCTGGATAAGCAGCAAGGAAGAAGATGGAAACAATGGCGTTACACTAATGTTTGAAACCACACCTGATTTTTATCG
>NZ_JBXEQE010000130.1:0-477 GCF_056858335.1 Agaribacillus sp. DX54 | reverse complement strand
TGCTGAACTGCTGGCACAAACAGGTAGTAGCAACAGCAGTGGTGATTCAGCGGGGTACCAATATAAAACGGAAACTTCAGGGCATGCAAAAGGAACTGATGGAACATGTACGGTGGAGTATGATTTTGAACAAACACAATGCTTTGGTACAGGATCAGTATCTTGTTCGCCTTCTTATATAATAAGTAATTGTCAAGACTCAGGTTGTGCACCTGGTCAAGGATGTTGATGCCTGAACTTAATTAAATATTGATCTCAGCAAGTTATTTGAACAAGTAACTTGCTGTTAATCCATGAGTATTAAAAAATGAAAATCTATTATAGTATATGTATCATATTATTGTTTGGTTGTATAGAATCTAAACAACCAACCGATGCTAACATTGAAGTTATAAAAATTCCTGAAACCCCGGAGGAAAAGGTACAATCTACGGAGTATTTCAATAATTACGAAATAATACCACTGGAAACAAATGT
>NZ_JBXEQE010000129.1:0-480 GCF_056858335.1 Agaribacillus sp. DX54 | reverse complement strand
ATGCTGCAACACCAAATAATACGTTTCATTGGTAACATCGTCGGCCACCTTTACCTGTAACATCGGCGCTGTTGTCAAATCCATGTACAAGCTATCCGGGGCAATGGCTTTTTCTATCTGGGGCAATATATCCTGACCCCTATCTATGGATAGCTCTTCTACCGGCAAGTCCACTTCCCGTAATACCACCTGTAAAGCCTGAGAGAATCCATCGTTCAGCACACAGGTACGTAAAACATCATGGCGACCGATCACAAAAACTAAGGCACTTATAAACTCCGAGCGCTTGTCCGGCGATGAAAAGGATAATAAATTATACAAAATATAAGGGTCTCCTTTGCTGCGGTCGCTCATCAAATGGTGAAAATAGATACCCTCCTGTAAGGGGGATAAGGGGTAGATGTCCTGGATATTGATCCCACCCCCCGGAACCTGGTCCATAATCCTTTCCAATTCCTCTTGGCTCAAATCCACCAAAGG
>NZ_JBXEQE010000128.1:0-501 GCF_056858335.1 Agaribacillus sp. DX54 | reverse complement strand
TGGGGGCGGGATCAATATCCAAGACATCTACCCCCTATCCCCTTTACAGGAGGGTATCTATTTTCATCATTTGATGAGCGATGAAAATAACGGAGATCCTTATGTTTTGCCTCGGTTACTGTCCTTTTCATCGCCAGACAAGCGATCTACATTTATGGAAGGCTTAGGTTTTGTAATCGGTCGCCATGATGTGCTGCGTACCTGTGTTTTAAATTCGGGGCTTTCCCAAAATCTACAGGTGGTATTACGGGAAGTGGAACTGCCGATAGAAGCGTTATCCACAGATAGTAGCCAGGACATCCTACCTCAGGTAAAGAAAGCCATGGCCCCGGATAGCCTGTACATGGATGTGACAAAAGCCCCTCTGTTACGGGTAAAAGTAGCCGATGATGTAGCTAATGGAGCCTATTATTTGGTGTTGAATCATCATCATTTGATAATGGATCATATCGGCATGGCAAAGGTAGCAGAAGAGGTCATGCGCTATTTATCGGGGCAAGC
>NZ_JBXEQE010000127.1:0-527 GCF_056858335.1 Agaribacillus sp. DX54 | reverse complement strand
GTCATGGAGGGTGATCTGGACAAGAAAGCCTTGCAGTCAGCATTACAGCAAAGCTTGCCGGAGTATATGGCGCCTCAGTTATGGGTAAAACTCGAGGAGATGCCCTTGACCAATAATGGCAAGATTGACAGAAAGTCATTGCCGGAACCGGACAGTTCGGGCTTGTCCAGCAAAGCGTATGTCGCCCCACGAACGGAGACCGAGGTACAATTGGCGGAGATATGGCAGGACTTGTTGGGTGTTGACAAGGTGGGCGTTTATGATAATTTCTTTGAACTGGGCGGTCAGAGTTTATTGGCCATCCGTTTGATTGCACGGTTACAGAAACTGGGGTATACGGTCAACATCCGGGAGTTCTATGCAGACCCGAGCATTGCTTTACTGAGCACCAAATTATCCTCGGTGGATAGTGGTTACCAGGTACCGGAGAACGGTATTGAAGCGGGCTGTGCCTATATCACCCCATCCATGGTCACCTTGGTAGATCTAAAACAGCATGAATTGGAAACGATCATGGATCAGGTTCC
>NZ_JBXEQE010000126.1:0-530 GCF_056858335.1 Agaribacillus sp. DX54 | reverse complement strand
CCAGATCGCAGCTAGCTGTGTTTCTGCCTCTGTCCTTGGGGCCACGTATTCTTTGCTGGACAAGCCCGAACCATCCAGTTCCGGTAAGGCCTTCCTATCTAACTTTCCATTATTGGTCAAGGGCATCTCATCGAGTTTTACCCATAACTGAGGCGCCATATACTCCGGCAAGCTTTGCTGTAATGCTGACTGCAAGGCTTCCTTGTCCAATTCTCCTTCCAAGACCACATAACCAACCAATCGCTTACTGCCATGCTCATCCTGCCTGGCCAACACACAAGATTGGTTTACTTCTGGTAACAAGGATAAGGCGTTCTCTATCTCTCCCAACTCAATGCGGTAGCCGCGGATCTTGACCTGATCGTCCTTTCTGCCGATATATTCAATAGTACCATCGGGCAGCCACCTGGCTAGATCGCCCGTTCTGTACATGTGTTCCCCTGCTTTAAATGGATTGGCGACAAATTGTTCCTTGGTCAGTGCTTCCTGATTTAAGTATCCTCGAGCTACCTGATCTCCCCCTATACATA
>NZ_JBXEQE010000125.1:0-532 GCF_056858335.1 Agaribacillus sp. DX54 | reverse complement strand
TCCAAATGGTATTTATTTAAGAATAGTAAACTAGGCCAGATTTATCAAAACATTCCCTGGGAACAGCTTGTTGATTGTTTACCGCCGGAGAACAAAGGCCCGGGGGCCCCTAGATGGTTTTCTTCCCAAGGGATGTTGGGTTTGATGTTTGTGAAGGCCTACCTGAACCTTAGTGATGAGAAGCTGATAGAACGCTTCAACACTGACTGGGCCCTTCAGCTATTTTGTGGCAAGCTGCTTTCGGATAATCAACGGATCAGGGACAAAGCCATCGTGAGCAGAGTGCGTAGCTACCTGGCCGAACATACCGATTGGCAGCAGCTTCAGGGGGTGTTATTTAACCACTGGAAACGTGATATGAACAATACCCATGTGTTGCTGATGGATGCCACTTGCTATGAGAGTTATATACGTTTTCCTACTGATGTAAAGCTATTATGGGAAAGTTGCCGGTGGGTATTTGAAAAGCAATTGTTTAAGTGGTGTAAACACATATCAGTGAAAAGGCCCAGGAGCAAATATGTTGAACAGC
>NZ_JBXEQE010000124.1:0-532 GCF_056858335.1 Agaribacillus sp. DX54 | reverse complement strand
TATGCGTAGCTGTTTTTGATTGGCTTCCCAATTGGAAGCGTACCTCGGGTTTTTTCAATATGATAGGTAGTCGAGAAAGTAGTATTCTCTGTAGGTCCATATCCATTGACTATGGTAAGTTCCGGAAATAATTCTTTTACTTTATTTGTGTAGATGGCCAATACAATATCCCCTCCCACCAATAAATATTTTAAGGAAGCGAAAACACTCAAGTCTTCTAGTACTACTTGATGGAACCATGAAGCAGTCATCCATATAGTATTAACTTTATTTTCCAGAATTACTGTTTTTAAACGGTTTGTGTTTAATAGCGTATCAGTAATAGTTAATACCAGCTCTCCTCCATTGAGTAAGGTACCCCAATATTCTATAGTAGTTGCATCGAAGGAAATTGATCCAGTTGACAACCAAACTGTTTTATTGTTTAATCTAAGATAATCACAACTAGTAGCTAAACTGACGATGTTGTTATGTTCAACCTGAACTCCTTTTGGACGACCTGTACTGCCCGAGGTATAGATCACATAGGCCA
>NZ_JBXEQE010000123.1:0-541 GCF_056858335.1 Agaribacillus sp. DX54 | reverse complement strand
CACCGGTTTGGAATCAACTTCTGCCAGTCGACTCCGAGGGGCCTACCCTCATCTTTTATATAGCGCCATTGTCTCAATTTTGAAACAATGTTCATGGCACACAAACTTTTCCGCATGTCGGTGGGCCTTTTATATAAAAAATACTGGTGGGAAGAGGTAAGAGAAAACATCAGATCAGACAGATAAGCGCTTTAAGTTCAGCCAAAGTCGTTTTCTCAGTAATTTTCAAGACCACTCCATTCGGATAGCGGATTTCCATGCCGGAATTCACCGCAGGGGTAAGCGCTATGAATTGCGCTTCTTGCGGCCTCTCCTCAGCCAGATATTGGCTGCGCCAATAGGAAAACTTGCCTATATTGATTTGACGCCGTTTACAGAAAGACTCCCTGGTCTCCGCGCTTTCTTCCCATTGACGGCACAAGGAAAACATTTGCTGACGTAATTTCTCTGATCGCATTGCTTGTCACTTTGTTTTAAGCAGCAAAGTTCATCGATAAATAAATGCGGCAAAAGAGGTGTCTGGCCGTAGGGATACTGATAA
>NZ_JBXEQE010000122.1:0-610 GCF_056858335.1 Agaribacillus sp. DX54 | reverse complement strand
GCAACATCGTGTTTGAAGATGAAATATTGGAACCTCCATCTATCTTGGTGTCTGATAGGTTAAAAGGATAAGTGGGCGACTCAACAACACTGTACAAATCACTAAAATAGTTTTTACTCTCCTCTAATTTCTCTTTGTTCAGGGTATCCCCTATGAAATCACGGTATAAGGCCGGCGTTGGAAGCCTGTCTGCCTGTCCTGATAAATAGCGCATGACCTCTTCTCTTACTTTTGCCATACCTACAGCATCTATCATCAAATGATGATGATTCAACACCAAATAATAGGCTCCATTAGCTACATCATCGGCTACCTTTACCCGTAACAGAGGGGCTTTTGTCACATCCATGTACAAACTATCCGGGGCAATCGCTTTTTCTACCTGAGGTAAGATGTCCTGACTGCTATCTATGGATAACGCTTCTACCGGCAAACCCACCTCCCGTAAGACCACCTGTAAAGCCTGGGGGAACCCTTCATTTAATATACAGGTGCGTAAAACATCATGGCGACTGATCACAAAACCCAAGCCTTCCATAAATGTAGATCGCTTGTCTGGCGATGAAAAGGACAATAAGTTAGCTACCACATAGGGATCACCCTTGGTGCG
>NZ_JBXEQE010000121.1:0-612 GCF_056858335.1 Agaribacillus sp. DX54 | reverse complement strand
TTTATAGGGCATACCTTAAACCAAGCAAAATTAAGAGAAAATGAAAGTTACTTTAGATCGTTGTTCAGCGGTATCCAAGCGCCAACCTATCCCTTTAATCTGTCAGATACCCTCGGTGATGGATCGACCCGTATTGTATCTTCACAAGCGATGTTGTCTTCTGAATTACGGGATACCGTACGTCAGGTATCTAGTGATTTACGGATAAGCCCTGCGGTACTGTTCCATGCAGCCTTTGGCCTGGTAGTGGGAAGGTGCAGTGGGACGGATCATGCCCTTTTTGGTTCTGTGCTATTAGGAAGGATGCAAGGCGCCAAAGGATCGGAATCTTCTTTAGGCTTATTTGTTAATACCCTTCCCGTGTTATTGGACCTTAGGGGTGATATACCGGCATATATTGCCCATGCGAATGATCGATTGCAAGCACTCTTAAATTACGAACAGACCCCTTTGTCCAATGTCCATGATTGGAGTGGTATTCCCAATGATGTTCCTCTGTTCACTGCGCTGTTAAATTACCGTCATTCAAAACGAAGTTCATCATCAGATAAGTCAGATAAATCAAGTAAACCCTTTGATTCAGGTGCTGAACTGTTGGCGGGAAAAGAACGG
>NZ_JBXEQE010000120.1:0-628 GCF_056858335.1 Agaribacillus sp. DX54 | reverse complement strand
TAGTATGACTATAAGCGATACGGTATTTTTTTAGGTTATTGTTTTTAGCACTTGAAACGATCTCACCGTCAAGCGCGAATAGAGTCATACTATGACTAGTTTACGTACAAGCAGGTCCAAATTGAGTCATAGTATGACTATAAGCGATACGGTACTTTTTGGTATAATGTTTTTAGCATTTGAAATGATCTCACTAGCAATCGCGAATAGAGTCATACTATGACTAGTTTACGTACAAGCAAGTCCAAATTGAGTCATAGTATGACTATAAGCGATACGGTATTTTTTTAGGTTATTGTTTTTAGCACTTGAAATGATCTCACTAGCAATCGCGAATAGAGTCATACTATGACTAGTTTACGTACAAGCAGGTCCAAATTGAGTCATAGTATGACTATAAGCGATACGGTACTTTTTGGTATAATGTTTTTAGCACTTGAAACGATCTTACCGTCAAGCGCGAATAGAGTCATACTATGACTAGTTTACGTACAAGCAGGTCCAAATTGAGTCATAGTATGACTATAAGCGATACGGTACTTTTTGGTATAATGTTTTTAGCATTTGAAACGATCTTACCGTCAAGCGCGAATAGAGTCATACTATGACTAGTTTACGTACAAGCAGG
>NZ_JBXEQE010000119.1:0-643 GCF_056858335.1 Agaribacillus sp. DX54 | reverse complement strand
GACTTGAGTCGCATCGTTCACCGTAATCTCACCAGTAGTCGCATTTAAACTCATCCACGTAGGCAAAGTGCCTGAAGCAATCACAGCGCTCGTAATTGCTCCATCCGCATCTGCTACGCTCGCTAATTGATCGCCGTTGGAATAATTGTCTTCATTCTGAGCAGGATTTATCGTGTAAACAGCTTCGGTGTCAGGATTAATTATAATGCTCACGGTCTGCGTAGTCTCCCCGCCATCTGCATCAGTGGTTGTAATATCTACTGTGTAAGTACCATCGGCGACCTGAGCCGCATCAGTCACAATGATCTCACCAGTAGTCGCATTCAAACTCATCCACGCAGGTAAAGTTCCAGAAGCAATCACTGCGCTCGTAATCGCCCCATCTGCATCCGTTACACTGGCCAGTTGATCACCATTGGAATAACTATCTTCGTTCTGGGCAGCATTCACGGTGTAAACAGCTTCCGTATCAGGGGTAATTACGATGCTTACTGTCTGCGTAGTCTCTCCACCATCTGCATCGGTGGTCGTAATATCTACCGTATAAGTACCATCAGCGACTTGAGTTGCATCAGTCACCGTAATCTCACCAGTAGTCGCATTCAAACTCATCCACGTAGGTAAAGTTCCAGAAGCAATCACT
>NZ_JBXEQE010000118.1:0-644 GCF_056858335.1 Agaribacillus sp. DX54 | reverse complement strand
TAAAAAAAAAAATTCTAAAACCAGGATAACTTCTTTTATTAACTCCCTCTATAATATTATAGAACAGGAAATTATCCGGTGGTCTCTGTTACTGTTAGAGGAAGGCCCTTTATGATTTCAGAGACATATCAATTTTTAGCCTGTTCTGCAACATGAAAAATTGTACACTTTTGAGGACTTGTAATATGATGCAATAATCCTGAATACCAGTAATGTAACTATTTATTATTTGGCTACTGCCATTTTATCTGGTTCGATATCCAATATTAGGTCATGCGTATGTAGTATCGTAATAGTTGCTGCGCTTAAAGCTCATCTGCTGGCACATGCTACTAGTGGCACCACCAGTGGTGATTCGGCGGGGTACCAATATAAAACGGAAACTTCAGGGCATGCAAAAGGAACTGATGGAACATGTACGGTGGAATATGATTTTGAACAAACACTTGCTGTTAATCCATGAGTATTGAAAAATGAAAATCTATTATAGTATATGTATCATACTTATTGTTTGGTTGTATAGAATCTAAACAACCAACTAATGCTAACATTGAAGTTATAAAAATTCCTGAAACCCCGGAGGAAAAGGTACAATCTACGGAGTATTTCAATAATTACGAAATAATACCACTGGAAACAAATTC
>NZ_JBXEQE010000117.1:0-645 GCF_056858335.1 Agaribacillus sp. DX54 | reverse complement strand
CTCCGCAACAGATACCGGCACTACCACTACTGCTGCCGCTTGTCCCTGCCAGCAGTTCAGCACCTACATGTACAAAAGGATCGGTAAGCGAAAGACTTACATTGACAATCAGGGCGAGCAGGAATATACCTGCTGCAACATATCTCAGCTTGTTTTTAAATTTAGTTTTCATTTTCTAATTGCTTAAATCTGATATGGATCATTTCACCCTATAAAAAATCAATACAGGATTGCTTTCAGTATCTATTGCCATAAGCCGTTTTTTTATATCATGATTTTGCCATACTTCCGTATAAGGTTCTACCATTTTTTTAAAATCTTCTATTTTATCCAAACCGCTGCCGGGATGAAATTGCTTGATAAAATATGACTGGTTTGAACTAAGAAAATTGGGAAACAGCAGGTTTGTATGAATATCCTGTTTAAGATATGCCTTCTTTGCCTTTAAGGTTGATTTATCAACAAAAACGCCTACAATGGCAGTTTTAAGTGTAATGTATTGGAAATAAATAAAGCTATTTGTTTCATGATAATTATGTATTCCCCACATCCCCTCATAATTACCAAAGGTCCTTGTTGACTCACCTATTTCATTTAACCCGGTAAATCCCTGTTTTTTTTCGTAATCTGCCAATTTTGCAATAC
>NZ_JBXEQE010000116.1:0-648 GCF_056858335.1 Agaribacillus sp. DX54 | reverse complement strand
AGAAGGGGTGATATAGGCACAGCCCTCCACGATACCGTTCTCCGGCACCTGATAGCTATCAGCAAATGAAGATAATTTGGTGCTTAATAAAGCAATACTTGGGTTTGAAAAAATATCTCGAATACTAAGGGTGTATCCAATATCCTGTATTTTAGAAATCAATCGGACTGCCAGTAAACTATGGCCGCCCAGTTCAAAGAAATTATCATAAACGCCTACCTGTTCAACGCCCAACAAGTCCTGCCATATCTCCGCCAATTGTACCTCGGTCTCCGTTCGTGGGGCGACATACGCCTTGCTGGACAAGCCCGAACCATCCAGTTCCGGTAAGGCCTTCCTATCTAACTTTCCATTATTGGTCAAGGGCATCTCATCGAGTTTTACCCATAACTGAGGCGCCATATACTCCGGTAAGCTTTGTTGTAATTGTTGTTGTAAGGCTTCCTTGTCCAGATCACCCTCCATGACCACATAACCAACCAATCGCTTACTGCCATTCTCATCCTCCCTGGCCAACACACAACTAGTTGCAACACCCGCTACCGAGGAGAGCACGTTCTCTATCTCACCCAGCTCAATGCGGTAACCCCGTATCTTGACCTGGTTGTCCTTTCTGCTGATATACGCTATGTTGCCATCGGGCAACCA
>NZ_JBXEQE010000115.1:0-663 GCF_056858335.1 Agaribacillus sp. DX54 | reverse complement strand
CCCACAAACATTGAGTTTAGTAGGAGGATCTCGATTAAAAGAGGGAAGTTTTAATTTTGGATTTATCACAAAAAGTATTATTTTTATGATAAATGGAAAGATCACAGAAAGTCGAATTGGTAAAACGCATCAATCATACGTATGCTTTGCTGAAAAAAGACAAGCCTCAATCTCAGGTAATATTGCACTTGATGGAAAAATATGGTGTATCCCAGATACAGGCCTATCGCTATGTTCAGCAAGCCAGGGAGATCAATGGGAAAATGGCTATACCGGAAACTTCTGTAGTGTTTACGGTAAAAATACCACCCGGCCTGATCAGCCGGGTAAGAAAGTTTGCAAGTTCCAAAGGAATGACTATCAGCAAAGTAGTCAGGGCAGCATTGGAGGAATTTTTGTCAAAGAAAGATCATGGCCAAACAAGAGAGGCAAGCTAAAATATCCTTCTGTTATGACCGTATGTGGGAGCAAAAGCTCTCTCAGATTTACCATTTACTTGTGCCAGCCAATAGCGAAATTATTCCAACTGAACAATCTAGCAATGAACTAATTGAAAATTCATTATATGAAAACAGCAGCGATATATACAAGAGTGTCCTCCGATCAGCAGAAGGAGAATAAGACCATTGGCAGTCAGGTAGATGAACTGCTGAGTTTTGCTCA
>NZ_JBXEQE010000114.1:0-664 GCF_056858335.1 Agaribacillus sp. DX54 | reverse complement strand
CTAAATCACCGGTCTTGTACATGCGCTCCCCTTCTTTGAAGGGGTCGGCTACGAACTTCTCTTTTGTTAATCCTTCTTGATTTAAATAACCTACTGCTACACCATCGCCCCCGACGCATAGCTCCCCTACAACGCCTACAGGGCAAAGGTGGCTGGTAGCGTCCAACACATAAACCCTGTTGTTGCCAAAGGGGCCCCCCAGTGGAACCGAATGTGCATATTCTTCTGTCAGGGAAACCTTGTGGATCAGTTTTCCGATCGTCGTCTCCGTGGGGCCATAATGGTTATAGACCTCACAGGTAACCTTATTAGAAACCAGAATATCCAGAACATCATCGGTGAAGGCTTCCCCCCCCAGGATCAAACACTTATTGGGCACAAAGACAGCATCCTTGGCTGTCAGGGTCTTCCAATGGGAAGGGACCATTTTAAGGCAGTCAATGCTCAGGGCGGCTATCTGCTCTACATTGATCAGTTCATTTTCTGATAGCACATAAAGCGATCCTCCTACCAATAATGAGGTATAAAGAACTGTATTGCCCAAATCGGTGGCGATACTGTAACTTAACCCGAAACTACTGCAGGATCGAATATTGGTCTTACTGGCAATACCATAGAAATAATCTGTTAAGGATTTATGAGTAATCATAACCCCTTTGGGCCT
>NZ_JBXEQE010000113.1:0-678 GCF_056858335.1 Agaribacillus sp. DX54 | reverse complement strand
ATAAGCCCTGCCGTATTGTTCCATGCGGCCTTTGGCCTGGTAGTGGGAAGGTGCAGTGGGACGGACCATGCCCTCTTTGGTTCCTTGTTTTTAGGAAGGTTACAGGGGGCTAAAGGCTCCGCATCCTCGTTGGGCTTATTTATTAATACCCTTCCCGTATTGTTAGACCTTAAGGGTGATATACCGGCATACATTAGCCATACCAATGAGCGTCTGCAAGAACTCCTGTCCCATGAACAGACCCCTTTGTCCAATGTTCATGATTGGAGTGGTATCCCCAATGATGTCCCTCTGTTCACTGCACTGTTAAATTACCGTCATTCAAAACGAAGTTCATCATCAGATAAGTCAGATAAATCAAGTAAACCCTTTGATTTAGGTGCTGAACTGTTGGCGGGAAAAGAACGGACGAATTATCCTTTTACTTTTGATGTGGATGATTGTGGGGATGATTTTGGGTTAACGGCTAAGCTATCCGATCGGGGTATCGATCCTTCGGCTGTCGTATCCTATATGGAAGAAGCATTAAGGGTATTGCTGGACCATATTGAAGAAGAATCTAAAATAACGGTTGATGAGTTGTCCATTATATCCAATAAAGAAAGGCATCAATTATTAGAAGTGTTCAATGATACGGACGTTAGTTATCCCAAGAATAAGACCATTGTAGACCTTTTC
>NZ_JBXEQE010000112.1:0-693 GCF_056858335.1 Agaribacillus sp. DX54 | reverse complement strand
GATAAAAATATGAATCTGGTGCCAATAGGAGTCGTAGGTGAATTAGTTCTTGGTGGTTCAGGAGTAGCAAGGGGCTATTTAAACCATGAGGAATTAACTAACGAAAAGTTTATTAATAGCCCATTTAAGGAAGGTGATCGCTTGTATAAAACAGGTGATGTAGCAAAATGGCTGCCTGATGGAAATATCGAGTTTGTAGGAAGAAGGGATGATCAGGTAAAAATACGTGGGTACCGTATCGAACTGGGCGAGATTGAGAAAACCTTATCCTTGTTACCAGAAGTTCAGCAATGTTGTGTTTTAGCGAGGAAGGATGAGAATGGCAGTAAGCGATTGATCGCTTATGTGGTCTTGGAGGGTAATCTGGATAAGGAAGCTTTGCAAGCGTCCTTGGGAGAGAGTTTACCGGAGTATATGGCGCCCCGCTTGTGGGTGCAGCTAAACGAGATGCCCTTAACAGCCAATGGCAAGCTGGACAGGAAGGCCTTACCGGAATTGGACAGTTCAGCCTTGTCCAGCAAAGAATACGTGGCCCCAAGAACGGAAACGGAGGAGCAGTTAGTACAGATCTGGCAGGATTTGTTGGGTGTTGAAAAGGTGGGTATATACGATAACTTCTTTGAACTGGGCGGCCATAGTTTACTGGCGGTCCGATTGATTTCTACAATCCGAAAGGACTTGGATATAGAGATA
>NZ_JBXEQE010000111.1:0-706 GCF_056858335.1 Agaribacillus sp. DX54 | reverse complement strand
TCCCAGCTTTGGATGACAATGGGATACTTCTTGCCCCACTTCTCAGATAAATTCAATAACGCCATCTCAGCCAATTCCTTGGTGTCAGCTCGATAAACTTCCTTGAGTTCCTTCATGAATACCTTTTGGTCCTTACTGGCCACATACTTGAGCGAATTACGCACTTGATGTACAATACAGCTCTGTACCTCAGCTTTGGGATAAACGCTCTGTATGGCCTCTGAAAAGCCCTTCAGATTGTCCGTACAGGCGATCAGGATGTCTTTCAGCCCCCGGTTGTGCAAGTCAGTAAGCACTTGTAACCAAAAATTGGCCCCTTCACTCTCTGAGACATACATGCCCAATACCTCTTTCATACCAGCCGCATTTATACCCAGGATGTTGTACAAGGCTTTGTGTTCAACTTTTCCTTCCGATCGCACCTTGTAATGCATCGCATCCATCCACACAATGCAGTAAACAGGCTCTAAAGGACGGTTTTGCCAGGCTTTCACTTGCGGAATGATACGGTCAGTGATCTGGCTCAGTAACGTATGGGAGATCTCTGTATCATACATCTCGGAGATGTGATCACTAATGTCCCGAAGGCTCATTCCCAAGCCATACAGACCGATGATCTTGTCCTGAAGGCTATCGGCTAGAACCGTCTCTCGTTTCTTGACAATCTGAGGATCAAAGCTGCTCTGGCGGTCTTGAGGGGTTTCAA
>NZ_JBXEQE010000110.1:0-731 GCF_056858335.1 Agaribacillus sp. DX54 | reverse complement strand
ACAACTTAAACGGGTGGTGTTTGGCAGCAAAAGCGAGCGCTTTGTTCCCAGCCAGCCCGCTGAACAACTCAGCCTCGGGCTACAAGTGGAGGAACTCCCACCGGTAGGCACTCCCCAAAAGGTAAGCTACATTCGTCAAAAGCCGCAAAGGAAAGAAAAGCCGGTACGTCAGCCTTTACCTGCCCATCTGCCCCGCACTGAAATCATCATTGAGCCAGAAGGGGATTTGACAGGGCTCAGGAAAATAGGCGAAGAAATCACCGAAGAGCTTGAATATGAGCCAGGCAAATTGTTTGTCAACCGCTATGTGCGGCCCAAATATGTGAAAGACAACCAGGATGGGGTGTTTATAGGCCCATTACCTTCCCGTCCCATAGAAAAGGGGATAGCGGGGCCAGGGCTGTTGGCACAAATAGCCATCGACAAATTTGTCGATCATTTACCCGTCTACAGGCAGGCCAAGAGATATGAACGGGAAGGCGCCCGAATCGCCCCCTCTACCATTGGTGGGTGGCTTGCCTACCAGTGCAGCCTTTTGGCACCGCTTTATGATGCCTTGAGGGGCAAGGTGCTTGGCAGTGGTTACATCCAAGCCGATGAAAGCCCGATAAAAGTGCTGGAGAAGGCCAAAAAAGGAAAGGCCCACAGGGGGTATGAATGGGTTTACCACGCGCCGGTCCAACGACTGGTTTTGTTTGAATATCAGCCAGGCAGGGACGGGCAAAGCCCCA
>NZ_JBXEQE010000109.1:0-760 GCF_056858335.1 Agaribacillus sp. DX54 | reverse complement strand
CCTTGAGGAACCCCTTGCTTTCGTTCTATCCGCTCCTTGTTTGTCATTTCATAAGGAACCTTTAACCATCTCTCTATGTACAGAAGCACCCATTTACAGGACGTATGCTTACGTACTGCTTTCATCAGTAAATCATGGTCTATCGTATCGAAGAACTGTTTGATATCCAAATCTACAACCCTGTCATACTTCCAGCAGCGCTTGCGCGCAACTGAGATGGCTGCATGGGCTGATTTACCGGGCCGATATCCATACGAATCCTGATGAAAATAGGGCTCTATCACAGGACTTAGGATGAAGACAACAACCATCTGGGCAATTCGATCAGCGATCGTTGGTATACCCAGTGGTCGCTTTCCTCCGCTACCTTTTGGTATTTCTACCAGTTTTACCGGACAGGGAAAGTAGCTTCCGCTGGACATCCGGTTCCAGATTTTGTACAGATTATTCTTTTGATTTGCTTCAAAGTCTTTAATCGTTATTGTATCTATTCCCGGAGCTCCCCCATTTGCCTTAACTTTCCGATAAGCTTCCATGACAAGTCGTTTGGAAATTGTAAATGACTTTGCTCCTTGCATTAAATCCTCCTAATTAAGTTTAGTTGTTTAATGCCGGTCTGCTCAATAAGCCAGCCGCTTCGCTCGACAGCCATTACAGCTGCTTCAACACTACTACCAGCTGGTCCGCCACTGTGCCTGACATCGGTACTTTCACTCTTGTGGGTTCGCCACTTGAGTTTTCCTTTGGCATTCAGACGACG
>NZ_JBXEQE010000108.1:0-774 GCF_056858335.1 Agaribacillus sp. DX54 | reverse complement strand
CCATCCTTTGGATAGTTGCTTCCCTGAACAAAGCTGTGCAGTAATTGATGTTTACCGAAAAACCTGCATCGGTTTCATTGACTGTTATGGTTAAATCAAATTTTGAGGTACCCTTCCCTTGATCTTTATAAGTGGATACTGTAATTCCTTCTATTTTATTTACTTCAGTGTTCTTAGGATCTCGTGTGTTCTGTAATACGAATAATACCTGGAACAAAGGACTCATACCCATATCCCGTGTCTTTACCACACGCTCTACGACCTTCTCAAAGGGAACCTCTTGGTGGTCATAAGCATCCAATGTCGTCTTTTTGACAGCTTGTAATACTTCTTGAAAAGAACTGCCTTCCGAAACTTGGGTACGAAGCGCCAAGGTATTGACAAAAAAACCGATCATCCCCTCCAACTCCTTCTGGGTACGGTTGGCCACGGGGGTACCCACACAAATATCCTCCTGGCCACTGTACCGGCTCAACAGCACTTTGAAAGCAGCCAATAGCGTCATAAAAACAGTCACTCCTTCCCGTTGGCTCAAAGAATTGATACCCGCACTTAAAGTACTGTTCAATGTAAAAGAAAGACTCGTCCCCGCAACACTCTGAACGGCAGGACGGACATAATCGGTCGGTAACTGCAATGTGCCAACCCCATTTAGGGTATCCTCCCAGTACGATAACTGGTTGTCAATAATGGCGCCTTCCAAATAGGTACGCTGCCACAAGGCATAATCGATATACTGCAGGGGCAATGGGGGTAAACGCACCTCTTTGCCCG
>NZ_JBXEQE010000107.1:0-788 GCF_056858335.1 Agaribacillus sp. DX54 | reverse complement strand
ATTACTGATCAAAACATTACTCGTCGCACCACTACAGATCGTCGCATCACTCGCCGTCGCATCAGGAAGTGGGTCTACGGTCACTACATAATTCACCGGTGTACCACTGCAACCTCCAAAAGAAGGTGTGATTGTGTAGGTCACTGTCCCGGGTGAATTCCCCGTGTTGATGGGTATATCCGTAATTGTACCTGTACCAGAGCCTGTTACCGAGGCGCCCGAAATCGTACCAATTATGCTGGAAGTCCAGCTATAGGTTGTACCTCCGAATGATGAATGGGGTATGAAATTTAATGCTGCTCCGCTGCAGATCGTCGTGCTTAAAGATGCAGGTGTATTGGTGATATCTGGGGTCGGGTTCACAGTTACTGTCACATCAAAAGGAGTCCCTGAACAGCCATTTGCCGTGGGCGTGATACGGTAGGTAACACTCCCACTGTTGATCATATCACTGCTCGTCAAAGTCTGACCTATCAATGAGCCGCTTCCTCCGGTCGCACCGCTAACATTCGTGCTACTCTGCACAACCCAGCTAAAAGTAGTACCCGTAACACCATTCGGATTACTGATCAAAACATTACTCGTCGCACCACTACAGATCGTCGCATCACTCGCCGTCGCATCAGGAAGTGGGTCTACCATCACAACATAATCCACCGGTGTACCGGAACATCCACTTGCCGTAGGAGTGATCGTGTAAGTCACCGTACCGGGTGTATTCCCAGTGTTGATGGGTATATCCGTAATTGTACCTGTACCAGAGCCTGTTACCGAGGCGCCCGAAATCG
>NZ_JBXEQE010000106.1:0-873 GCF_056858335.1 Agaribacillus sp. DX54 | reverse complement strand
GTAATCCGGCCTACTGTGGCAAAGCCTGTTATGGTAAGACAGAGCAAACCGAACGGCAGAGAATTACCAAACCTTTCAGAGCAAAAGGAGGCTATGTTGTACAAAATGGCTGTCATAGAGAAAAGCCAAGAGAAGAATGGATTGAAATACCAGTTCCAGCCCTGGTTTCGCAGTCTACATTTGATATTGTTCAGGAGCGGTTAAAGCATAACAAGCTTCATTCACAGAGAAATACAAAAGTCATTACGCTTTTACAGGGTATGATGGTATGTAGTAAATGTGGCTATTCTTTATATAGAACCCATACCACTACATCAGCTAAAAAAAAGATTTATTATTACCGGTGCTTTGGATCAGATGCCTATCGCTTTGAAGGGATAAGGAAGTGTAATTGCAGGCCAGTAAGGCAGGATTATCTTGATAAGCTGGTGTGGGACCAGGTAGTGTCACTGCTGGGGGATCCAGGGCTTATTCAAACAGAGGTAGAGAAAAGAGTTGAACAAACAAAGAAAGCAAGCCCTATCGTACATCAAAAGGCTACTATTGAGAAGCAAAGAAGGAAACTGAGCCAATCGATGGACAAGTTGCTGGATGCCTACCAGGAAGGACTGATACCTATATCTGAGTTGCGGAAAAGAATGCCATCACTTCAAAAACGGGTAAAGACCGTGGATAAGGAGCTTGAAAACTTAAAAATACATGAACTGGCACTCGATCAACGCTTACAATTACTGGATGTGCAAAGCTTTACAGACCAGTTGGATCGAAACATCCATCACCTTGACATAAAGGAAAGAAGGAAAATACTGAGGCTTTTAGTAAAAGAAGTAGTTGTAGGCGATAATATCATAGATATTAAACATTCCATCCCTA
>NZ_JBXEQE010000105.1:0-873 GCF_056858335.1 Agaribacillus sp. DX54 | reverse complement strand
TTTATAGGGCATACCTTAAACCAATCAAAATTAAGAGAAAATGAAAGTTACTTTAGATCGTTGTTCAGCAGTATCCAAGCGCCGACCTATCCCTTTAATCTGTCAGATACCCTCGGTGATGGATCTACTCGTATTGTATCTTCAAAAGCGATGTTGTCTTCTGAATTACGCGATGCTGTACGTCAGGTATCCAGTGATTTACAAATAAGCCCTGCCGTATTGTTCCATGCGGCCTTTGGCCTGGTAGTGGGAAGGTGCAGTGGGACGGACCATGCCCTCTTTGGTTCCTTGTTTTTAGGAAGGTTACAAGGGGCTAAAGGCTCCGCATCCTCCTTAGGCTTATTTATTAATACCCTGCCCGTATTGTTAGACCTTAAGGGTGATATACCGGCATACATTAGCCATACCAATGAGCGTCTGCAAGAACTCCTGTCCCATGAACAGACCCCTTTGTCAAATGTCCATGATTGGAGTGGTATCACCAATGATGTTCCCCTGTTCAGTGCCCTGTTAAATTACCGTCATTCAGCACCAGGTTCATCATCAGATAAGTCAGATAAATCAAGTAAACCCTTTGATTTAGGTGCTGAACTGTTGGCGGGAAAAGAACGAACGAATTATCCTTTTACTTTTGATGTAGATAATTACGGTAATGATTTTGGATTGACGGTAAAGCTATCCGATCGGGGTATCGATCCTTCGGCTGTCGTGTCCTATATGGAAGAGGCATTAACGGTATTGTTGGAACATATTGATGCAGCATCGACAACTAGTGTTAATGAACTGTCCATTATACCCAATGAAGAGAGGTATCAATTATTAGAAGTATTCAATGATACGGGGGTTGCTTATCCAACGGACAAGACAGTAGTC
>NZ_JBXEQE010000104.1:0-890 GCF_056858335.1 Agaribacillus sp. DX54 | reverse complement strand
CCGGTGGATAACTTCGGGAAAATTTTGATTTTGCGCTGTATGGACACACTTCTCCTGTAAAATGGTCAAAAACAATTTGGATTTTAAGCGGCTTTTTTAACTGGGGGGCTTTCGGTTGCCCGTCTTTTGCTGATTTTGACCGCATTCGCTGTCATGATGCCAAAAAATACCCATACCATTTCCCGTGCTTCTCCTTTGGCTTTTACTTTGTGCAAGCCATAAGCGGTTTTATGAGTGCCAAAACTGCCTTCCATGACTGTAGAGCGTTGGTTAGCAATGCTACTTTTAAGTTTCCTCTCAGCCGGGTTATTAGTTTTTGGCCCCTTCTGAGCAAAGCAGGTAAAAACCTTTTTCTTTGTTAGGTACTTTCGGTTGGTGTTGGTGGCATAAATGCGATCTGCGCCTAGTTGATGCAGCTCATTGAATACAGTTTGATGTTTTACGGCGCTCAATTTCAGCCGGGTAGTTTCATTAAAAGCATTGAAGTCCATTTTGTCTATCATACAGATCCCGTCCACAGAAAGCAGATGAACCTTCATGCCGAACTCGACGCGTTTGTTCTCCTTGCCACGGATCATGGGTCTTACATACGGTTTGGGAAGGGATACAATCCGGTTTTTAAGTTCTTTGGCTGGATGAGTGGTCAAGAACAGCTGTTGCTGTAATACTGTTTTGATGGTGCGTAAGTACTGCCGTTCATGATCACTGAGCTGTATTTGTGGGTAAGCATTGAAAACGGTCTGTAGTTGGTCTACTCCTTTTTCAAGCAGATAAAGCAGGGCTTTGTGACGCTTGCTTCCTTGTTTATATGTTTTCCTGCGGCTACGATCATAATCCCGTTGCTTACGTTGCTGTTCAACATATTTACTCCTGGGCCTTTTCACTGATAT
>NZ_JBXEQE010000103.1:0-935 GCF_056858335.1 Agaribacillus sp. DX54 | reverse complement strand
GCGTATCTTGACCTGATCATCCTTTCTACCCATAAACTCAAGGCTGCCGTCGGGTAACCAACGGGCCAGATCGCCTGTCCTGTACATGCGTTCCCCTGCTTTAAATGGATTATCAACAAACTTTTCGCTTGTCAACTTCTCATTGTTCAAATAACCCCTGGCAACCGCAGCACCCCCAATACACAACTCGCCAACACTACCTATCGGGACAAGGTCAAGACTATGGTTTAGCACATAAATCTGGGTGTTGGCTATAGGTTTTCCTATTACTGCTAGTTCGTCTTCACTACTTTTGCTGTTGTAGTCTACCTTTTTTGTGGTGACAACATGTGTTTCCGTGGGACCGTAGTGATTGTGTAAAGTAGCCCCTATTTGATCTAAGGCTTTTTTGGCGGTTTTGGTCAATCGCAATTGTTCCCCGGCTACGATAATGTGTGCTAATGATGGTAACCTTTCCAGCCCATTTTCCGCTGCTATAAAATGGAAAAAAGCGGTAGGGAGGAATACCGTTTCAATAGCATTATCATTGATAAAAGCTATAAGACCTGCCAGATCACTTTTTAATTGGGAGGGGACTATATGTAATGCTCCACCTTGTGTGATGGTAAAGCATATCTCTAAACATGAAACATCAAAACTCATACTGGTGAATTGTCCGACTCTTTGGCAGGCAATTCCCAATTGATAATCAAAAGCAATTAAATTAAACAATGCCTGATGAGGCATCATCACTCCTTTGGGTTTTCCTGTGCTTCCCGAAGTGTACATCACATAGGCAAGGTCTGATGGTGCGATGGAGTTCCCCAACTTCTCTGTTTTATAATGGTCAATGGTTTTCCAATCATTATCTAAGGAAAAAACAGCAAAGCCTTTGAGTGCATCTAGTTCGTGACGGCTTGCATCAGTGCACAAGACCAAATCCACTGCCGAATCGG
>NZ_JBXEQE010000102.1:0-1015 GCF_056858335.1 Agaribacillus sp. DX54 | reverse complement strand
TAGATAATATGTATGTAAACAGGCAGAAACTTTCTGAAATCCCTGCCTTATTAATGATATTTCAAACACTATCAGTCACACGGATGACTTGGGCCATAAAACTTGTGAGGCACATTCCCCACCCAGACTGTTTGACAATCCACCTCATCAATGTTATCGCACTTAATGCATTGTCCGGTAGTACTACTATTACTACCTGTTTGTGCCAGCAAATCAGCGCCTACATGTACAAAAGGATCGGTAAGCGAAAGGCTTACATTGGTAATCAGGCTCAACAGGAATATACCTGCTGCTACATACCTTAACTTATTTTTCCATTTAGTTTTTTTTGAAAAAAGTTAGGTTAAAAATTCTAATAAATAAGTTGTGACCAAATTATTTTTATCTATTATAAATTACAAATTAGGAAGAGGTTTAAGCGGGATGCATCACGAACATCTTCAAATATTCTCTGGTTCTGGTTTGAAAGGGTATAAGTGGTATGAAAATATGTTTAATACTTCCATTACCATAAATCACAGCCAAAACAGGCTTTTCACATCCTCCCAAAAGATCAACCCCCCAACTTTTATATCCGTAATATTCAAACTTTGGATTATATGTCCGTTTTTTCAGAGACAACTCCTTGATGGATGAAGACTCGATAAACACTTTGAACGTATCATTTTCGCTCATTCGATCAAGATGATCAAGTATATTATATATGCACGCATTACACATTTTTTTTGTTATGAAAAGACAAAGCTGATTTTTAATAGTAAATATTTCGCTTGTGTGTATACTTCCGTTTTCATTAAAGAACGTAACTGTGTCAAGTATTATGAGGTTTTGCTCTATTTGATACTGTTTTAAAGAAGCATAATGCAGTAGTTCGATATCTTCACTTAAAGCTCTGACCTCTTCCTTGTAGTAACTCTCCATTTTTCTAAGCTTTGATTTAAGGGCCATTAAATACAGTGGGAAAGAGATCAATAGGGCTATTCCAAAGAACCAGTTGAGCTTCACCATTTTAATT
>NZ_JBXEQE010000101.1:0-1105 GCF_056858335.1 Agaribacillus sp. DX54 | reverse complement strand
AAAAATGGTTTTTTTGACTATGCTGAATCTTGTTTTTTTTGAACTTTTTCTAAGGTGAAACGCGCCCTTTTTTCAAAGGCTTCCACCCGGATCCCTTCAATGATCAGCATCAATTGTGACCAGGTGATCTGACAGCCTTCCTGTTTTATATCGGGGAGTTCAAAAGTCCCTTTTTCCAATCGCTTATAGTATAGCACAAAGCCTCCTGCCTCCCAGTGCAATAGCTTCACCCGATCCCTTAGCTTGTTGATAAAAACAAATACCTCTCCGGAAGTGGCCGTACGATTTAATTTCCCTTCTACCAATCCTTGAAGCCCGTCAGTCGAGTCAACCCGGGGAACTTCCCCCCGGGTTGCTCACAGAACGGTACGTGAACCTCTCGGTTCATACCGCTCTTCTTATTGAGTCATTTACACTAAATAATCAGTTATCCAGCTGTCGGTTTCACCCCCCATTGCCAATGGGCAAACAGCGTTGGCTGGGTCAGGGCTACCTTTCCCAACCAATAGACTGCCCTGGTCTTGTGTTTGCGATACCGTTTAAACTTATTCCTTACCCATTGCACCAACCTCATGTTTAATTGCTGCAGGACTGAGCGTAAAGCAGATGGATAAAATTTACCATAATAGTTAATCCATCCCTGAATTACCGGATTGATACCTTCTGCAATTGAAGTCAAATCTCTGTTGACCCAGCTCTGAAGTTTCCAGTTACGCATTACCTGACCCATTTTTACTTGAGCCGAGCGACTTATAGCTGGATTAAATCCGGTGAAGTATCCTCCTGCTTTACTTTTCACCGATCTGGGTTTGAATGTGTGACCTAAAAAGTCAAAGGATACATTCTCGTACTCTCCTTCCCGATTACTGTCTTTGCAATAAACAATTTTGGTTTTGGTTGCATTGAGTTCCAACTTGCATGCGCTCAGCCTTACTCCTATAGCGCTCTTGAGATATTCGGCTTCTTTCTTACTCCTGCAATGACAGATACTGTCATCTGCATACCGCTCAAAAGGAATTTGAGGATAGTTTCTGCGTATCCATTCATCAAATACGTAGTGTAGAAATAAGTTCGCCAACAACGGCCCCATCACTCCGCATACACA
>NZ_JBXEQE010000100.1:0-1199 GCF_056858335.1 Agaribacillus sp. DX54 | reverse complement strand
TTTCAAACAAATCGACTACCGTCTTATTCTTGGGATAAGCAATCTCCGTATCATTGAATGCTTCTAATAATTGATGCCTTTCTTCATTGGGTATAATGGACAGTTCACTAACGGCTGTTTCCGATCCCTTATCGATATGTTCCAGTAAGAGCGTTAATGCTTCCTCCATGTAGGATACGACAGCCGAAGGATCGATACCCACATCAGAGATCTTGGCTGTTAACCCAAAATCATTACCAAAATCATCGACATCAAAATTGAAAGGGAAATTATTACGGGCCCCTCCTGATAATATTTTAGCCCCTGCATCAAAGGGCTTATCTGGTTTATCTGATGATGAACCTGGAGCTGAATGACGGTAATTTAACAGGGCACTGAACAGGGGAACATCATTGGTGATACCACTCCAATCATGGACATTTGACAACGGGGTCTGTTCATGGGACAGGAGTTCTTGCAGACGCTCATTGGTATGGCTAATGTATGCCGGTATATCACCCTTAAGGTCTAACAATACGGGCAGGGTATTCATAAATAAGCCCAACGAGGCTGCGGAGCCTTTAGCCCCTTGTAATCTTCCTACAAGCGCAGAACCAAAGAGGGCATGATCCGTCCCACTGCACCTTCCTACTACCAGACCAAAGGCCGCATGGAACAGTACGGCGGGGCTTAGCTGTAGATCACTGGATACCTGACGTACAGCATCGCGTAATTCAGAAGACAACATCGCTTTTGAAGATACAATACGAGTCGATCCATCTACCTGATTATCTGAAAGATTGAAAGGATAAGTGGATTCTGAAACACCTCCATACAAAGTACTGAAGTAAGTTTTACTCTCCGCTAATTTGTCTTTATTTAAGGTATGCCCTATAAAGTCACGGTACAGGGACGGGGTGGGAAGCCGGTCTTCCTTTCCTGACAAATAGAGGGCGATCTCTTCCGCCACTTTTTCCAGACCGACGTGGTCGCTCATCAAATGATGATGGTTCACTACCAAATAATAGGCCTTGTTGGCTACATCATCGGCTACCTTTACTTGTAACATCGGCGCTGTTGTCAAATCCATGTACAAACCATCCGGGTCAATGGCTTTTTCTACCTGAGGTAAGATGTCGTGACTGCTGTCAATTGGTAACGCTTCTACGGGCAGTTCCACTTCCCGTAATACCACCTGTAGATTTTGGGAAAGCCCCGAG
>NZ_JBXEQE010000099.1:0-1237 GCF_056858335.1 Agaribacillus sp. DX54 | reverse complement strand
CTCCTATGTTGAAAAGCAAGGCTAAGCGCTATTTTTTGACATTATTTTCCTTTCCTACTCTTAAATGCCTTTTTCAATCCGTGGCTCAGGTTCAGTCAAGGGTGGCCTAGGGTAGGTAGGCGCGTGGCGCCATTTACCTTGCCCTTGACAGGTTCTGGGCCACGATTACCTTTGCATGAGGGTTGGAAAGGAAATTTTCCAGCCCTGTTTTGTTTTAATCCATAGGCACTTATTGTTTTTTACTGCCTATATTTTTTAGCTCGATTACTTGCTTGCATCCATTTACCCTTCTAACCAATCTCCTATAAGCAGTCTTCCTTTCAGGTGCTGCGGTATCATTTCTATGTTAAAAGGAGGGGATGCAGTCTCAGTGAAGCGGTCTTTCCCAAATAATCGGGATGCTGCAGGCACTAAATAGCATTGACTCCCCTACCAGGTTTTCCAGGTTTTTGATGCCTTCTGGCCACTAGGCCACTACACCACAAACATAGGCTTGTCGGTGTAACAGTACATGTCTTATTCTACTTAATAACTTTCTTGAGATGCGGATGATGGCTTTATTTTTTTGCATCCTGTTGCTTAATTGTTCAAATTTAGCCAGTAAGGCCGCATCCTTTCTTACTGCTACCCAGGCACTTTCTATCAAAGCGGCCTTCAAGGGGCCCCTGCCACGGATGGTCAGCGATCCAACCGCTTGTTTGTCCCCAGTACTACGCGTAGAAGGAACCAACCCTATATAATTACATAACTCATCCAGGCGCTTGAAACGCGAAGTGTCCCCTAATTCAGTTAACAAACTCATCGCTGTTACCCTGCCAATACCTGGAATGCCCATCAACAGCTTTACCTGCTCGCTATAACTAGGATGCTGGGCCAGCGCATTGATCTGTTTGGTCACAGCCAACAACTGCTCGTTGAGCAGTTGTCCGGTAGACACCAGCCCTGCAATCGTAGCCTGCAAACCAGGCGCATCCACCTGCAATGATCCCAACCAACTCACATAGGATTTTGACCACCTACGGGAGGCCTGTACAGGCAAACTGGCTGGCATTAAGACCCCATGAAACATCAACAAGGATTTTAACCGTAACTTTATACGCGTTAAATCCTTTACTAAGCTAGCTCGGAGCCTGACAAGGGAGCGGTCGGCCAACTGCTCATCTGAAGGAACATAGATGGCTTGCAGCATGTTACCCCGTAGACTTTTGGCCAGTTTACGACTATCCCTTTTGTCACA
>NZ_JBXEQE010000098.1:0-1238 GCF_056858335.1 Agaribacillus sp. DX54 | reverse complement strand
CCAGATCGCAGCTAGCTGTGTTTCTGCCTCTGTCCTTGGGGCCACGTATTCTTTGCTGGACAAGGCTGAACTGTCCAATTCCGGTAAGGCCTTCCTGTCCAGCTTGCCATTGGCTGTTAAGGGCATCTCGTTTAGCTGCACCCACAAGCGGGGCACCATATACCCTGGTAAGCTTTGTTGTAATTGTTCCTGTAGGGCTTCCTTGTCCAGATCTCCCTCCATCACCACGTAGCCGACCAATCGCTTACTGCCATTCTCATCCTGCCTGGCCCACACACAAGATTGATTTACTTCTGGTAACAAGGATAATGCGTTTTCGATCTCTCCCAGCTCAATGCGGTAACCTTGGATCTTGACCTGGTTGTCCTTTCTGCCGATAAACTCAATGGTACCATCGGGCAGCCACCGGGCCAGATCGCCCGTTCTGTACATCCGCTCTCCTGTCTTAAATGGATTATCAACAAACTTCTCTGCTGTTAAGGATTCCCGGTTTAGATACCCCCGAGCCAATCCTAAACCAGCAATGCACAATTCCCCGACTACTGCTGTCGGTAATAATTTATTATCATGGCTCAATATATAAATTTGTGTATTGGCTATTGGCTGGCCAATATCTGCCTGGTCAGTATCTTCCTTCATTTCATTTTGACTTGAAGTTACGGTTGATTCAGTAGGCCCAAATTCATTAATGATCCTTACTCCCTTATTTCCCCAAGTATTGAATATCTCTCTATCGAACACATCTCCACCACTGATTATTCGTTTCAAGCTACTTCCTGTTATAAAGGGGAGTTCTCTCAAAAATGATGGCACTGCGTGGAGGTGTGTAATTTTTTTATCCACAAGTAGTTGAGTAACGCTTTCTATATCTAACAATATATCTTTAGGTACTATATGTAGAGTAGCACCATTCAATAAGGGTAAATACATTTGCTCTACCGAAGCGTCAAAAGAAAAACCAGAAAAAGCTAAAAACTGATCCTCAGCAGTAATTTGGAAATAATTCGTTTGACAATAAAGAAGGTTGGACACATTTTTATGTTCTATCAAAACCCCCTTGGGCCTTCCGGTACTCCCTGATGTATAGATGACATAGGCCAGATGATCCGGTGAAGGGACGCTCTTTAGCTTTTTGGCAGATCTCTTGGATATCTTAGCCCAATCGCTATCCAACAAAACAATATCCAGATTGTCCCGGTGCGAAAAGGTGGCTGAGCACTCACTGGCACTGATCAGGA
>NZ_JBXEQE010000097.1:0-1406 GCF_056858335.1 Agaribacillus sp. DX54 | reverse complement strand
GGCTATCTGAGGCCTTATACAAAATTTATTGCCCAACTTATGCTTGCCACCCTAACAGGTACGCTGCTTAGCCTTGCATTTCCCTTTCTTACGCAGTCCATTGTAGATTATGGTATCGGAAACAGTGATCTGGCTTTTATCATTATGGTATTAGTGGCCCAAATGTTGCTAACGCTTGGTCAGGCTGCCAATGGCCTTATTCGTAGCTGGATCATGCTTCATGTAACAACCAGGATAAGTATTTCGCTGATAGCCGGTTTTCTCGCCAAACTTATGAAATTACCCATATCTTTCTTTGATATAAAGATGGTCGGCGACATCATGCAAAGAATTGGTGATCATAGCCGTATTCAGTCCTTCTTAACGGGTTCATTGATCAATATTGTTTTCTCCATTTTTACCCTGGTGATGTACACTTTTATCATGGCAGGGTATCACATCGGTATATTAGGAATATTTTATCTGGGCAGCATGCTGTATATACTTTGGATTCTGTTATTCCTGAAGAAAAGACGAGAACTTGATTATAAAAGATTTCAGCAGTCATCTGCCAATCAAAACAATCTGGTGCAGCTGGTGAATGGCATGCAGGAAATAAAGCTTAATAATTGTGAAAAACAAAAACGTTGGGAATGGGAACGTATACAGGCCCAATTATTTAAGGTAAGCGTCAAAGGACTGACACTTAACCAAAATCAACAAATAGGCTCGGTATTTATTGATCAGACCAAAAATATTTTGATTTCGTTTTTAGCTGCCAAAGCGGTGGTAGCAGGTGATATGACTTTGGGAATGATGATGGCCATGCAGTACATCATTGGCCAACTCAATGCACCTATTCAACAATTTATAGGTTTCACACAAGCAGCCCAGGATGCTAAAATAAGCCTTGAAAGGCTCGGCGAGATCCATGACCGTGAGGACGAAGAAAAACATGATGATCACAAAATCAGGGAGATACTTCCGGGAACAGGGCTGTCTATAAAAGATCTGGTGTTTCAATACGAAGGACCTCATTCGGAGAGAGTACTGAATAAAATAAATCTTGATATTCCATTCAATAAAACAACTGCCATTGTCGGGATGAGTGGCAGTGGGAAAACCACCCTGATAAAATTGCTGCTTGGCTTTTATAACCTGGCAGCGGGTAAAATCGAACTAAATGGCATTTCACTTGACAAATACAGCCCTGGAGAATGGAGAAGGAAATGTGGGGTAGTGATGCAGGAAGGATATATCTTTTCTGATTCCATTGCCAACAATATAGCAGTCACAGATAACATACCTGATAAACAAAAGCTTGAAAAAGCCATTGAAATAGCAAATATTAAGGATTTTATTGTGTCACTTCCGTTAGGGTTGAAAACCAGGATAGGCAGTGACGGACATGGGTTGAGCAGTGGTCA
>NZ_JBXEQE010000096.1:0-1442 GCF_056858335.1 Agaribacillus sp. DX54 | reverse complement strand
CACCTACACTACCATAGATCGTTTAGGAGTGTACCTGTCTAGACAAAATAAAGGTACGCTATTGCCTAAGGTGATAGCTGTTGAGCAAAAACCTGATAAGATTCCCTTATCCTTTAGTCAGGAAAGCCTATGGTTTATGGATCAGCTACATGGCAGTTTGGAATACAACCTTCCTTTTGCCCTAAAGCTTTCAGGAGATCTGGACCAGAAAGCTTTGTCTTCTAGCTTTCAGCAAGTTGTCAGTCGTCATGAAGTACTCCGCACTGTAATTTATTCAGAGGAAGGGGTAGGGTATCAAAAAGTGTTATCGGCAGATGACTGGGAGTTATTTACCAAAGATTTAAGCGGTGATGCTACATCATTAACGGAGGATTTAAAGGCATTTTTATCGACTCCTTTTGATTTGGGTGCTGATTACATGTTCCGTTCGTGTTTATACGATTTAGGCAGCGAGGAATATGTTTTGGCAGGGGTGTTCCACCACATTTCCAGTGATGCCTGGTCACAGGGTATATTGATCAGGGATTTAATGGCGCTTTACAGATCTTATGTCTCAGGCCAGCCAATGAGTTTACCACCATTATCTCTGCAATACATAGATTATGCCTTATGGCAGCGTACCTATGTAGAAGGAGCTGTGATTGACGATCAATTATTGTATTGGGAGGAAAAACTGGAAGATTTTAGTGAACTGCGGTTACCGACCGATTATGTCCGTCCTTCTGTTCAAAGCGTATCAGGGTCGACTATTTCTTTTGAATTGGGCAGTACGTTAAGTACTGGTATCAAATCTTTGAGTCAGCGCGAAGGAGCTACTGTTTTTATGACACTATTGGTCGCTTTCAAAGTGTTGTTGAGCCGGTACAGTGGACAAGAAGATATTTGTGTGGGGACTTCGGTAGCAAACCGTACGCAGAAGGAGTTGGAAGGGATGATCGGTTTTTTTGTGAATACCTTGGCTTTGCGTACTCAGGTTACAGGAAATAGTTCTTTTCAAGAATTATTACAAGCTGTTAAGCAAACGACCTTAGATGCTTATGACCATCAACAAGTTCCTTTTAATAAAGTCGTAGAGCGTGTTGTCAACACACGTGATATGAGTACGAACCCTTTGTTTCAGGTATTATTCGTATTACAGAATACGCCTGATGCTGAACATTTGAAACTGGACGGACTTACAGTATCCACTTATGAAGATCAAGTGCATGCTACTTCGAAATTCGATGTAGCAATGACGTTGGAGGAGACGGAGACTGGGTTTTCTGTAGGTATTAATTACTGTACAGCTTTGTTCAGGGAAGGGACTATCCAAAGGATGTTTGTTCACTACCAGGAATTGTTAACGGCCATCGTAGCATCCCCATCATCCCGGTTAGGTGAGCTATCGATGCTCACAAGGGAAGAAAAGCACCAGTTGTTGGAGGTTTTCAATGATACGGGGG
>NZ_JBXEQE010000095.1:0-1453 GCF_056858335.1 Agaribacillus sp. DX54 | reverse complement strand
ACCGATTGAACTTTCTCCGCGGACAATTGTCAGGCGATCGAACCTTCTGAGTCTTTCTTCGATGTCCTCCATTTTGAACCCAAGACTGCGTTTGTGCGCAATATACTGTCTTATCAAGCCAGCATAAATGCCATGGTTGAAACGCTTATTCATACAGGTTCTCATAAAATGATGAAGGTACGCAAGGTACTTCCAGAGCACACTGTTTCAACTGCTTAAAGTTAACTCTCAAATAGCACATGGTGGATTCGGTGCCGGAGTGCCCAAGTATCTCGGATATGACAGGCATAGGCTCATTCAAACCAAGGAGATTGCTGGCAAGACTGTGCCTCAAAGAATGGGAACCGTGTTTTCTTTCTTCAAAGCCTATATCCGCCCGCCGCATGTAATCAGTTATTGTACTGTACAGCACTGTACTGCTAAGTTTACTGTAAGGTGCCATGGCTGTGATGAACACATAAGGCTCATTGATATCTGGACGGCCGAACCTCAGGTACGCAACAATGGCACTGCCAACCTCTTCGGATAGTGGCAGTTCCACCTTTTTGCCGGTCTTCTGCTGGAACAGTACGATGCGATTGTTTGCCCAGTCAAGGTTACAGTGCCTTAGCCCAAAGATGTCCGACACACGCAGACCGTATCTGGCAGCTAGCAGAACCATCACATAATCCCTCTTTCCCTGTGGGTTTCCCCTGTCTATGGCCTCTATCAGTCTTTCTACCTCTTCTCGCGAGTACACGGAAGGTATCTTCGGTTGTCTCACCGGTCTGGGTTTCAATATTGACATCCAGTATTCCTCCCGGTTGTCCTGAAGCAGGCTTTCATTGCACAAATAGCGAAGGAAAACTCTTATCGTCATGAGGATATTGTTCCTGTCAGTTTCTCTGCGTGTTCTGTCCAGCCGTGATATGTACTGCACCATATAGGAAGCACCAATATCTGCTATACCCTTACCGGATTGCTGCAAATCCAGATACAATGTTTTGATGCGTTCCTTGTACCGCTGAATGGTCGACTCGGAGCGCTTTATGGCTTTAGAGTACTCAATGAACCTATTGAAAGGTACACCTAACTTACCAGTGAAGATAATTTCAGGAACCATAGCACGCTTACGCTTAATGGTGCCGCTCTCTTGATAATCAGACAATACCTGAATATGACGAACTTTATCTTTCTGGGATTTTTTAAGAGTACAATAAGGAATATCACCAAACCGATCTTTGATATAGCTGTCCCCAACATCCCTGCAATAGCATGTGAGACCTGACCTGATCATGTACTTTTCCAGATGATCCCAAGTATGAATAAACTTCTTAATACAAGCTTCCTTGTACTTCTTATGTTTTAAGAACTGAATAAGGCCGGTTGTAATATCCGACAATCTTTGTTTTACTTCCATAATGACTTAGTATTTAGAAATTTTACATCTCCAAATATGAATATTATGTGAAGT
>NZ_JBXEQE010000094.1:0-1636 GCF_056858335.1 Agaribacillus sp. DX54 | reverse complement strand
CTGTTTTCCGCACATTTTAAAAAGTAGGCTCATACTGGATAAATGAGTCGATTTTTTTTCATTTTGGGTGTCCCATTGCTATTTTTAGCGATGTTTTTGCGAAAGAAAAAGAACCGGTCTGGTAGTACTTCAGTCCAAATCATCTCAAAGGATGGCGGTAAATATAAGGTCATCAAGACAATCGGATCGGGTAGTACAGAACAACACATTCAAAAACTTTGGCTATTGGGCAAGCAGGAAATGGAAAGGCTCACTGCCCAATCAAAGCTTTTCATTTCAGAGCAAGACACCGTGGTGGAACAGGTGATGGAAAACCTGGCTAATGCAAGTATAAGAACGGTAGGCCCTGAGTTGGTTTTTGGTAAAATATATGATGGTATTGGTTTTGGGGCCATTGAGGAGGGATTGTTTCGTCATCTGGTGATAGCCCGTTTGGCATTTCCTCTAAGCAAACTTAAGACCGTATCGTATTTATATCGTTATCAGGGGATCAATCTGGATATAGATGCGGTATATCGGTTTTTGGATACGCTCAACAACCGATTGAAAGAACAGGTTGAGCAAATTGTTTTTGCCCATACACAAAAGGTGTTGAAGGGAAACCTTGGTGTGGTTTTCTATGATATGACCACCCTTTATTTTGAGGCCAGTGATGAAGATGATCTACGAAAGACAGGATTTTCAAAAGATGGCAAACAACAAAACCCCCAGATCTACCTGGGACTATTGGTAGGTGTGGGAGGATATGCGGTTGGCTACGATATTTTCGAAGGGAATATCTATGAGGGGCATACTTTGATTCCATTTTTAGAAAATATCATCACCAAATTCAAACTGGGCAAGCCCGTGGTAATTGCTGATGCAGCTCTGTTATCGGCAGATAATTTAAGTGCCCTGGAAAGTGAGGGATATGAGTATATCATTGGGGCTAGATTAAAAAATGAGTCCGCACAGCTCAAGCAAAAGATACTTTCCAGGACATGGAGTGATGGTAAGGTAACTCGCCTGCAGAAAGACAATACAACCAAGCTGATAGTAGCCTTTTCACTAAAACGAGCGGCTAAGGACGAACATAACCGCAAAAGAGGGCTCAACAGACTAGAGAAACTAATCAAGACCGGCAAACTTACCAAGTCCAACATCAATAACAAAGGGTATAATAAATACCTCAAGCTAAAGGGTAAACTCACCGTTGAGATTGATTACGAAAAATTCAAGGCTGACAAAGCCTGGGACGGACTCAAGGGCTATATCACCAATACCAGATTGAGCAGCAAGAAAATCATAGAAAACTATAATAACCTGTGGCACATTGAAAAGGCATTCCGAATGTCGAAAACCGATCTGAGAATCAGGCCTATCTACCATCGGTTAGAGCATCGCATCCAAGCGCATATCTGCATCTCCTTCACCGCATATTGTATCTACAAGGAATTGGAAAGAATACTCTACAAAGAAAAATCAACTATATCACTGAAGACCGCCACCGAACTCACTCAAAACATGTATCAGATCACCTACACCCTGCCCGACTCAAAGCATACCAAATCAAAGCTGCTCAAAATGGATCACCAGCAGGCAGAGCTGTACCGCAGCATACAAAAAAATTTCTAGGGTGTCCCAACGCTGAAAACAG
>NZ_JBXEQE010000093.1:0-1689 GCF_056858335.1 Agaribacillus sp. DX54 | reverse complement strand
TTACCACACTGGATCCACCTGGTCAGGTGGTTACAAAACAACTGGTTATTGTTGTGCGAGTTGTCCCTTTTAAAAATTAATTTTATCAGAAGGCGATCATGCCTTCTGGTATTATTTAAATGATGGTGAAATGAATGAAAAATTTAACAAAATTGTAGGTACAGTTGTATTAACAGTATTTTTTATTTACGGATGTGACCAAAAACAAACAAATATTCAATTATCAAAAATTGACAATATCAGTGAAAATGGTGGAGGTCTAAAAGTTATTCTGGATAAGGATGATTCGATACTTGTTTCTTTCAAAACTATTAGTTCATCCAAAGAAGAAGCACAGCAAGATATCATTTCTTATGATTATAAAGATACCATAGCTATTAACATTAACAAGGCTTCCTTTCTTTTGATAGGGAGTAAATATACATTATATGACACTTTACTGGTGTTCCCCGGTGATACGCTTAAACTCAAAGTTAACAATAAAAAAATTTTCAGCACTTCTCATAGCAATTTCAAATGGCCGGAATTAAGAAAACCTGATATACAAAAGATCAAAGAAAAGGAAGATTCAATTAGTGAATATTTTTATGAATATGATCATGCCAGAAAAATGAGATTGCATAATGAAACTTCGAGCATTGAAACAATCCCAATAAACTATAAATATGAATCACTCAGTATCTATAAAAAATCGTTCATTGACCTCATAAACTTAAAGATCGAAAAGTATCTTTTTCAAGAAAAGGCCTATAAGCAGTTGGTTGAAAACAATAAGCTCTCCTACGATGAGTATAAATTGTTTGACGAAATGTTAAAGTACATACTATTTAAAGAATTAACCATGTTACATGCTTTTTCGAACAGTGATTATGTATTAGATCGGCTAAAATCGGACCTATTCATGAATGATTCCTTACTAATTAGCCCGTTTGCTCATGCGTATCTGCTAACCTATATCAACAAAGTAATATTACTAGACAAAGCCAGCACTTCTAAATCGAAGCTATATATTAGCTACAAAGAGGCATTCGATATTTTACCGGTATTTTTTGAAGGAGAAATTCTTAGATACGCCTATCGGGTATGTTTAGAAAATATGATGGAAGTCGGAGAGGATTTTTCTGCGGTTGAAAATTATTTTAATAAATATAAACAATTGTACAATGACACAATCTTTAACAGAAGGTTTGAAAGCAATTACTTAATGAATTTTGCCGGATTAAAGAAAATTAAAACAGATTTATCATTGATCGATGAAAAGGGAATGACATTTACATTGACCGATTTATTAGCGCAGAATCAAGGCAAAGTACTATACATTGATTTTTGGGCAAGTTGGTGTGCGCCATGCAGACAAGTTATGCCTGATTCAAAAAAACTTAAATTGGCATATAAAGGGAAGGACGTATCGATAGTTTATCTTTCAATAGATAAAAACAGGGATCATTGGCTAAAAGCAAGTAGTATAGAAAAACTTTCTTTCGATAACTATCTGATATTAAATCATCAAAATGCCGATTTTATTAAAAACTTAAAGGTAAATGCTATTCCCAGGTACTTGCTTTATGATAAACAGGGTAAATTAGTACATCAGGATGCTCCTGGTCCTAAAGGAAGAGAGATACGAAAATTGCTGGATAAATATCTGGCTCAATAATAATCTTACAACTTTTTAGTAGCCCCGATACC
>NZ_JBXEQE010000092.1:0-1719 GCF_056858335.1 Agaribacillus sp. DX54 | reverse complement strand
TGAACTTAATTGTATTGAACAATTGGGTAATTATATTCAATGTCTTTCTTTAAAAGATAGTGGAAAAGATGATGAAATATTATTTGAACAAACTATCTAAACTTAGATTAAAATAGAAAATGGAAGTTATTAAAATATTAGAAAAAGCTAAGGCATTAGGAGTATTTTTAGAGTTACAAGAAGATGCTTTAGTTGTAAAGTCTACAAAAAAAGAAATAGATCCTGATTTCTTAAAGATTTTAAAAAAAGAGAAAACAACTATAATTAATCATTTAAAGGTCTATAACAAAAGAGATCGTTCTGCAATTATTCTCTTAAACGAGAAAATAAAAACCTATAATCGAGATCTTTATGAACATATTCCATTATCCTTTAGTCAAGAAAGCCTATGGTTTTTGGATCAGTTACAGGGGAGTTTGGAATACCATCTACCTTTTGCGTTACGACTTTCAGGCGAATTGGATAAGCAAGCGTTGTCTTTGAGTCTTCATCAGGTGGTAAGCCGTCACGAGGTCCTTCGTACGGTTATTTATTCAGAGGAGGGCGTAGGGTATCAGAAGTTGTTATCGGCCGATGATTGGGAGCTGTCTTCCAAGGATTTAACTAATGACGGTTCATTATTATCTGAAGATATAACATCTTTTTTATCGGCCCCTTTTGATTTGAGCGCGGATTATATGTTCCGCTCGTGTCTATATGACCTGGGAGGTAAGGAATATGTTCTGGCAGGGGTATTCCACCATATTTCCAGTGATGCCTGGTCGCAGGGTATCCTGGTAAAGGAATTTATGGAGCTGTATCGTTCTTATGCCTCGGGCAAAGAGGTTAGTTTACCGCCATTGCCCCTGCAGTATATGGATTATGCGTTATGGCAGCGTAATCATCTAGAAGATGATATTATTGACAAACAGTTAACGTATTGGGAGAACCAACTCGAAGAGGCAAGTACGCTGCAATTACCTACGGATTATGTTCGGCCTGCTGTTCGGAGTGTATCAGGGGCAAACCTTTCTTTTAAATTGGATGGTGCTTTAAGCACAGGTATAAAATCGTTGAGCCAGCGTGAAGGTACTACTGTTTTTATGACGCTATTGGCCGCTTTCAAAGTTGTATTGAGCAGGTACAGTGGACAAGAAGATATTTGTGTGGGTACATCGGTAGCGAACCGTATACAGAAGGAGTTGGAAGGGATGATCGGTTTTTTTGTGAATACCTTGGCACTTCGCACCCAAGTTATAGGGAATAGTTCTTTTCAGGAATTTTTACAAGCCATTAAACAAACGACTTTAGATGCCTATGACCACCAAGAGGTTCCCTTTGAGAAGGTGGTAGAGCGTGTGGTAACAACACGTGATAAGAGTATGAACCCTGTGTTTCAGGTGTTATTTGTATTGCAGAATGCACGGGATGTTGAGAGAAATAAAAGAACTGAAAAATATGAAATAGAAGGTCTTACATTATCTCATTATAAAGGTCAAGGGGAAGTTACCGCTAATTTTGATTTGAAGATGACCGTATCTGAAACCGGTAAAGGTTTTTCTGTCAACATTAATTACTGTACTGATTTATTTAAGGAAGAAACGATCCAAAGGATGGCTATTCATTATCAGGAATTGTTGGCAGGGATCGTACAATCACCGTCATCGCGGTTACGTGATCTATCGATGCTTACCGAGGAAGAAAGGCATCAATTATTGGAAGTGTTCAATGATACGGAGA
>NZ_JBXEQE010000091.1:0-1773 GCF_056858335.1 Agaribacillus sp. DX54 | reverse complement strand
ACTACGCTACATAGCAGCAGGTATATTTATGATGGGCTTGGTAGCCAATGTAAGCTTATCCCTTACCGATCCTTTTGTACATGTAGGTACGGATTTATTAGCACAGACAAGCGGCAACAGTAGTGGTAGTGGTACAGGAAATGAATCATGCCCTGTAAATACTAATTGTGATTATGCAACTCAAGCTCCTGATTGCGATTACACATGCGTTAAAATTGTTATAAACTGGTTAGGTCAGGAAGTTAGATTGGAAGAAATTGTGCAAGGTGAAAGGATAGAGTGTTTTCCTAGTCAAGGGAATAGGTGTAAACCTCAGGCTTGTACGCCTGTGATCGGTTGTCCGCAAGGTTATAGCTAGCTGAAATTAAAGAGGTTATCAATCAGTGATTGAACTGACCAGATAATATATTTTTGTCTGTCAAAGCATTTGATCTTTGGTTTGGGTAACCTCTTATCCCTATATTTTTAGATTAAAATGTTTAAGTATAAAAGTAAAACGGGAATGAAGAGTAAGGCACTTTCTCAAATGTCTACACTTACTCCTGAAGCAATAGTAATTTTTTTTAAAATAGCACCACTTCTCATAATAGTATCAAAAAAGTATAATTATGAAAAAAACCATTTACATTGCAGTTTTTTGTCTTTTTATCATTTCCTGTAAAAAGGAAATAGAATATACACATCCGACCAAAGTAAACAGCAGTACCATTGATCTGATAAAAGAAACAGCCAATGGTGATACAAAACTGGCAAACTTCGAAAGCCTGTTTAGCGGTTATGATATCATCAGATTAAACACTGATAAAAACAACTTCATAGGCCAGATAGATAGAATATTGGTAAACAATGACACCCTTTATGTTATTGACAAAACATTTGCCAAGTCCATACTTATTTGTGATATGTCAGGGAATTTGTTGGGGAGAATCACCACTACCAACAGAAAAGGCCCGGGGGAATTTAAAACCATTTCCAGCGTGGTGTTAAATTCAGACAAATCAAGAGTTGAAATATATGACAGCTACCTGGCAAAGTTTATATTCTTTGATTTGCTTGGCAATTTTATTGAAGAACAAAAAATACCTTTCCCTTTTTCAAATCATGCTTATAGTCATTTATATAATAAGTACTACTTCTATAACAATTATATTCCTATAGATAATAAAAAAAGATTTAGATTGACCATCACTGATGACAATTTTCAGTTTTTGAAAGGCTATTTCCCCTTTAATGAAAATCAGGATTTTACAGCTTTACATTTTATGAGCAGTAATAATTTTCATGTCAATGAGCGCGGTGAGGTCTTTTTCGCCGAAATGTTAAGAAATACAGTATATAAATTAATAGATGAGGAAATCGAAGAGAAGTATTCCCTGGAATTTCAAACATCACCACCACCTGATTTTTTGGAGGAAACGCTTGATAAAAATTATGATGTATCCAGTGCTTATAGAGAATACGATTTGATAAAAGGTGGACTTATATTTAATGATTCCTTATCGTATTTTAAATTTACAAGCTCTGTTACCCAATATGTATATAATGTAATCATTAGAAAAGGAGAAAAAATATCATATACCAATATTTGGCATCCTTCTGAAAGTTTCGCTGTTAGTGGTTGCAAGTACTATAATGAAAAGAAGGGAACCATGATGTTTGGATATAACCCTTCGGAGAAGTCCATCATTGACCAGATTGCTGATAGCAGCCCTCTGAAAAGAATGTTCGAAACTTTTGACGATAATTTTACTGATACAATAATCCTGGTATGCG
>NZ_JBXEQE010000090.1:0-1824 GCF_056858335.1 Agaribacillus sp. DX54 | reverse complement strand
ACGTATCTTGACCTGGGTATCTTTTCTGCCTATAAACTCAACGGTACCATTGGGCAGCCAACGAGCCAAATCGCCCGTTTTATAGATACGCTCACCTTCTTTGAATGGATTTGTTATAAACTTTTCCTTTGTTAATGACGCTCTATTTAAATAACCGTGGGATATTTGTACTCCGCCTAGACATAATTCTCCTGCAACTCCAATGGGTACTATAGCATTATTATTATCCAAAATGTAAAGCTGAACATTACTAATAGCTCCCCCAATAGTTACTCTTTCTGAACTTTTTAATTTTTTAGCCGTGACCCAAATAGTCGCTTCTGTAGGTCCGTATAAATTCCATACGGTAGTACTTATCGCCGTAAGGCTGTTCTTCAGGGATTCATTTATAGTCTCGCCTCCTGTTAAAACGGTTACTCCTTCTTTATTTTTCCAATCATTATCTATCAACATTTGCCAAGTAGATGGTGTGGCTTGCATAAAATTAGGTTTATACGTCTCTATCGCTCTTTGAAGCTTATTACCATCTTTTATGCTCGATGTATCTAATACAACTACTTTGGCTCCTAATAATAATGGTGTGAATAATTCTAAGTAAAAAATATCAAATGTAAAGGTCGTTACTGAAAGAAAAACCTCTAAATCTTTCATCTCTAAACGATCGACCATACCTAATAGTAAATTCAATAAGCTAGCACGAACGATAGGAACTCCTTTGGGTTTCCCTGTACTCCCTGAAGTATAGATCACATAGGCCAGGTTATCCGGAGACGAGATCCTTTTTAGTTTTTTGGCAGATCTCCTTGATATCCTGTCCCAATCACTATCCAACAAAACAATATCCAGATTATTCTTGTGTGAAAATGTGGCTGTGCAATAACTGGCACTGAGCAGGACCTTTACCCTGGAATCCTCCAACATATAATCGATACGGGTCTTTGGATACTCTGGATCAATGGGAACATAGGCGCCTCCTGATTTCAGTATCCCAAAAATACTGACTAACATTTCCAAGCTACGGTCGAGGCAAATGCCGACCAGATCATCCGGTTGTACGCCTTTTGTTATGAGGTATCGTGCCAGCTGGTTGGAACGCTTGTCCAACTCCTGATAACTCAAGCTTGCCTGTTCATACACTACCGCTATAGCATCGGGTGTTTTCCTGGCCTGCTCCTCGAAAAGGTCTGCAATTGTTTTGTCCGTTGGATAACTAACTGCTGTGTCATTGAACACTTCTAACAATTGACGGCTTTCTTCTTTGGATATAATGGACAGTTCATTAACAGCTGTTTCCGATCCCTTATTAATATGCTCCAGTAATACCGTTAATGCTTCCTGCATATAGGATACCACAGCGGAAGGGGCGATACCCCTATCGGATAGCTTTGCCGTCAATCCAAAATCATCCCCATAATCATTGATATCCAAATGGAAAGGATAGTTTGTCCGCCCTTGCCCTGACAACAATTTTGCACCTGAATCAAAGGGCTTATTGGGCTTATCTGACCTATCTGATGATAATCTTCGCGCTGAATGGCGGTAATTTAACAAAGCACTGAACATTGGAGTATCATTAGAGATACCACTCCACTGATGGATGCTTGATAGCGGTGTCTGTTCGTAATTTAAGAGTGCTTGCAAGCGCTCATTCGTATGGGTAATATATGCCGATACATTGCCTTTTAGGTCTAATAAAACAGGCAGGGTATTTAGAAATAACCCCAAGGAGGATGCTGAGCCTTTTGCCCCCTGCAGCCTTCCTAATAGCGCAGAACCAAAAAGGGCATGATCCGTACCACTGCACCTTGCCACTACCAGACCAAA
>NZ_JBXEQE010000089.1:0-1899 GCF_056858335.1 Agaribacillus sp. DX54 | reverse complement strand
AAGCGGTTTTATGAAGAAGCTGACCGGGCATAAAAACGATTGTCCCACCTGTTTAGGTAAAGGCTACATCTACACTTGATAAGTTATGAGTAGCAAGAAAAGTGAAGCTGGTGTTTGTAATAATCAATGCTTCTATCAGGCAGTTCCTATGGGATTTGCTTGTAACTGCACTCGAATAATAAATTGAAAATTAAATCAAAATAAACATGACAAAATATAGAAAGGTTGGACAGACGGATCATTATCAGAAAGTAAAGGGAAATAACGATTGGTGGGGCTGGGTGGTCGCTATTGTCATTATTCTCATCATTGCCAGTCAGTGTTCCTGATCGAGAACATTGACTTTTTCTAATTCCAAAATCTTAAAAATCTTAACGAAATGAATATAAGCAGTTGCAACACCAGCGGAATCTATGGTATAAGGGATCGCTTAAAGAAGGATAAAATTATGAATGCATTGAAGAAAACAGCATTAGGACTCACGATTGTGGCTGCCAGTGTGTTTGGTACGAAGGCGCAAAGCAATCTTGTTGCCTTCAATGACAATGCCAAGATTGTAAAGAACAATGGTTTGACCAATTACAAGAGCGCCATTCCTGGCAATGCTGGTGATGTTGGTATGCATACAGGAAAATCTGGTAGCCTTGGAATGGTGGTTTATGGCCCTCCTGGTTCTAAGAATCTTAAATCAAAAGCAAATGAGCTTTTCAACACTTATAGGCCGCATGTAGATGACTTCATTGTGACCTATCAAGAAGATCCAAGGTTTAAAGAAATTCTGGTGGGTGTTGTCTATGATGGAGGTGCCAGAGTAATCCAGCATGCTCTCGTAACCTTTTCTTCGTAGGCGTGCCAAGTTAATAGTAGTTCCGAGTATGGGACTTTGGGCTACTGCCCAGCCTCCCATTCTTGTTCTGCTCCAGGCATAGGCCTGGTTTTCAGGCACACCTAACCTAATCAGGTTTTTACGCTTCCTTTCTGGCTTCTTCCAATCATGCCATATACAGTATCTGAGCCAGTTTCTCAACCACTCATCGATTTGTTTGAGCTTTGCGTGAATACTTGCCAGCCGGTAGTTGTTCACCCAGCCCACCCATATTTCTTTCAGCTTTTGCAGCCGTTCTTCGAAGCTGTATGGCACACCAAATTGTTCCCCAATTCCCAATGATAGAATAGGTTCGGATAGGAAGCAGATAGTCGCTTGAGCCACATGACCGCCTTGACTTTACTCACTTTGAGACTTGTATACTTGTTCAATACCCATCTGATCAACCGATGGTGTAGTTAGTAAAACACAGGCTTATTACCTTGAAATCATTGTTCCTCGCTATGATGTCCCTATTTCATTCAGAAGTAAATACTATGTCCGTACAGGAACAACTTTACAGGAGTTGAAGGGACCATCACTGAATGAATTCATTTTGAGGCGAACAGGAAAAACCTGGGATGCTATTACTCCTGCCAATGCTTCCATTAAAGATATTGACGAAAAAGCTGTAAAGTATTTTCTTCAAAAAGCACTAAAGAGTAATAGAATTACTCCTGGTGCAGCCAAGGAAGATACCATAACCCTGTTAAAAAATCTACATTTGGTGAACGATGAAGGTAACCCGAAAAATGCCGCATTACTTCTTTTCAGCCATAATCCCCAAAAATACTTTACGACCTCCTATTTTAAGATCGGTAAGTTCGGAGAGTCTGATGCCGACTTGAGATTTCAAGATATAGTGGAAGGTAACCTGATTGAAATGGCCGATAAGGTTATGGACATACTTCGAAGCAAGTACCTGGTCTCTCCAATACGTTATGAGGGTTTGCAACGCATTGAAGAACTTGAATACCCCGAACCTGCTTTACGCGAAGCGATCCTCAATTCCATTTTATGTAAATTTTCACATA
>NZ_JBXEQE010000088.1:0-1979 GCF_056858335.1 Agaribacillus sp. DX54 | reverse complement strand
ACATGGCTTATGTAAACCAAAATATTATGTAAAGAATACGCCTTATAACAACATAAAAAGCGTATTTCTTTCAGTTTGACTTTACATAATATCTCAATATTTTTGTTGTAACTCTTTAAGCCAATCTAAGAGTTCCCCATCTTTTTGCCACGATGTTTTTCTATCAGTAACTATTGAGGGGTTTACTTTTTTAAGTGCTTCCATTTTCTTGTGTGCGCTCGTTCTTGCATAGACCTCAGTTGTCGTCACTGATGCGTGTCCCAGGAAGTCCCGTATATAAATAAGATTGATGTCTGCCTCCAGCATGTGCATTGCTTTGGAATGACGAAAGGAGTGACAACCTATATTTTCCGGTATTATCGAGGGATTATTCAAACGGGCCATGGCAGAATACTTTTTCACGATTGCCAGTATTGCCGCTCTTGATAGCTTTCTATTATGGGGGTTGCTGAACAATGGATAAACACTAGCATAAGGTTCGAAGAGATGATTCTCCTGCATAAACTGCACAAGATTTCTTACCTGTTTTTCTGACAAAGGGACAATTCGGGATTTTCGACCTTTGCCTTTCAACCTAACAGTAGTGGTACCTTCAAACCTGAAATCCGAAGGTGTAAGATCTGCTATTTCCTGTACTCTTGCCGCACTGTCGTACATCAGACCGAGAAGGGCCAGGTCGCGTCTTCCTTTCTTGGTGCTAATATCAGGCTGCATGAGCACCGATTTCATGGCATCAGATGTAAGATAGGACATCTGCGGGGGAGCACACTTCTTGAATCGAATGGATAGGGCCTCCTGCCATACCTTCATTCCCTTCATATCATGGTATTGTATAAATTTAAAAAAGGAGCGTAGTGTTGCAAGCCTGGCATTTCTGGTTGAGACGCTGCAATTACGATCCGTCTCAAGCCATTTGAGAAAATTTATTATCCGCGTTTTTGTAATGTCTTTGAGGCAAAGTTTGTCTGGGCTTATACCTTGTTCGACCTTCATATATCTAAGCATTATTGTAAAAGTGACGCTATAGGTTTGTATTGTATTGGGCGAGACGCCGCATTCATTGGGCAAATATTGTGTCAGATAGCCTGTCAGGTATTTAGAAAAATCAGTGGATTTCATTTTTGTATGGTTTGGGTTAATGAGTTAAAGTCCGATGCTTCGATCCCGATTTCGGGAAAGACATACTTATAAGCACCATTGAGTTTGTAGAGCAAATCTGGGTACATCTCTGAGGTAATACGTACATACTTGTTTGTAGCCTCTACCGATTGATGCCCTATGTAGGTTGAAAGGATCGGCATCGAGTAATAAAGGTCCATTCCAGCCTCAGACATTTTCAAAAGTGCCTTAACGCAGAATGTATGCCTCAGATCATGCATCCTGGGGCCTACTCCCCGTCCACCGTGGGATATGCTGGCTTTATAGAGCACAGTTCTAAAGTGCTCATATATTGTATTGGTTTGACACCTATTTCCGTTCAGGGCAGTAAAGAAATAGGTACCCGCATCAGTGTCGATCAGTTGTTTCTGCTTGTAGATATAATAGTCCTTGCAAACTTCCGCCAACGATTTGGATATGGGCACTACACGATCCTGTCCGTTCTTGCAATGTCTTAGCACAAGGTACTCCTTATCCAGATTGACGTCTCTGTGTTTAAGGTTCAGTGCCTCACCTATACGTAATCCCGTACTGTATAGCATACGGAGCAATGTTGGCATAACGCATAGCTGGGAGTACATATACTTCCTTTTGAGGAAAAGTTTGTCACTTGCCTGAAAGATGGATGCTATCTCTGCTTTTGTGAAGATGTGCGGTGTAAACGTGGATTTGTATTTCGGCAGTTTGGGAATGTATGAGTTGTATCCAATCATCTGCAAGTAGACTGAGAACTGTCTGAGTATGGAGATCCTGCTGTACCGGTTAGCATCAGACTCTTCAGGTAAGCGAATGGCCCACTGGTCGAAAAGTTCCTGAGATAT
>NZ_JBXEQE010000086.1:0-2075 GCF_056858335.1 Agaribacillus sp. DX54 | reverse complement strand
CCTACATGTACAAAAGGATCGGTAAGGGATAAGCTTACATTGGCTACCAAGCCCAACATAAATATGCCTGCTGCTATGTAGCGTAGTTTGTTCTTAAATTTAGTTTTCATTTTAAATATGTAATTTTGTTCGAATTAATTTTGTTTTATCGTGCCTTTCGAGGTGTACGCCCTTGTCTCGCGTCAGCTTCCTGCTGGCCGGGGCAAGGTGTTTTCGGATACTTTTTTAAAGATTACATAGGCATCTGTCGTTTTATGAATGATACATTATTTCAATGATATAGCATCTAAGAGCCGGTTAGTTTTTTTATTGACCATAGTTTTTTCAGTAATCTTCTGTAATCCTTGTTAAGGCAGCGGTGTATTTTAATACACAGTCATTTTTCTGTGACTATAATAATTGTGATTTTAGCCTTGTTCTATTCATAACTTTTTTTGTCAAAACAGCCCAATCCTTAGATAAATTATCTCCGCGTCGCCGGTCAGCATTTTCGGATTGATGTCAAACTCCAAAAAACCGGTAAGGTCTGCTGGTTTAAACCCGAATGCTGCACCAGTACTTATCTCACAGCCATTTTGGATGCTCACAACGAAGTCTATTGTATCATCCGGGTTAAACATTATCTTATCTACTTATATTTCTTTTTTCTTTTTTTAAGTCACTGTGAAATGGCTTTTCAAGGATAATAACAGCATTTCAAGAAACTCTAAGCAGAATCAATTTAAAAAGTTAAAAGTCAAATTCAATGATATTTGGATATTCATCCACGAAGGTTATCCCATAAAACTTTCTTGCCTGCTCATCCACAGTGATGCCTGCTAAAGATATATCAAAAGTGTAATGACCTTTAAGATTACCGCTATAGTCAAATACAAAAATTTCATTATTATACTTTTTAAATGAATTCACCTCCAATGAACTGGCTCCCGAGAAACTAACATAAAAGACTTTGTTTCCGCATGTTACATCACCATAACAATACCGGCTTGTACTACGATCTACAGCAAGCATAGGATATCCTGCAGAATGATCCACTTCAAATTTTGGCATATGATTAATTGGCCCCCTAATAGAAACTACTTTTCCGGAGGTTTTATCCAATATTTCGATCCTGTCAACCATCAGGCAGGCTAAGATATAATACTGCTTGCCCCTGCTTGCTTTAAAGACACCTCTGTGCAGGGATGATATGATATTATAGGGTAATTTTCTACCGACCATATGATCCCAGGTATCATAAGTATTGATTCTGTTTCCAGCTCCGGCAAATTCTACAAACTTGTCCTTTCCATCCACAAGTATTGACATATACGTGGAGTCAGAAGAAAACTCAAAATCACTTATCAGAAACATATCATTTTTAAATTTGATAGCCTCAGAAGAAAGGGCACTATTGCTGATAATATCGAACTTATTTATTTGTTTTGAGCCTAATTGATAAACCCAAAATTCATTTTTATGGTTACTATGTAGTAATCTCCAGGGTTTTAGAATTTCTCCGGGCCCCTTTCCTTTCACACCCATCTTATGAATTGTTTTCTTGCTCTTTTTGTCAATGATGTGCAAAAAAGTGTCGGCCACGTGCTCACTTACCACAAGATGGTTATCAAGGTTAAGAATTCTTCTGGGAAAACCTATATCCGGAATATTCCACTTCTTTCCCTTCAGTGCTTTACTGTATGGTAGATCGTTGTAAGTAAAATTTTTGATTTCATAATGTTCAGGATGTTTCTGACCACAAGAAAACAATAAAAATAATATCAAGAAGCAAAGTATGTATTTCATGTGTATGAGTTTAATTTTCAACGATCACCCCGCAATCCTGCGGGGCAGGCTATAGAATTCGCGATCAACATTCATCAACCGGTTGGTACAAATTCGGTCTCGAATGTTTATGCTCATTTCATGATAATATAGGGTTATATAAAGGCTTCCCCGATATTCGGGGAGCCTGTTAAGCAGTTATCAAGCAGGGCATTCTGGACATTCATGCCCATTACAGTTAGTTGCATCGGAAATCCATGTAGCGTCTGCAAATATCATTCCATCAGGGTGTCTGCATGATGCATCTAATT
>NZ_JBXEQE010000085.1:0-2410 GCF_056858335.1 Agaribacillus sp. DX54 | reverse complement strand
CTATCAGCAGCTGTTAACAGCTATTGTAGCCTCCCCATCATCACAGTTAGGTGAGCTATCGATGCTTACAGAGGAAGAAAGCCGTCAGTTGTTGGAAGTATTCAATGATACGGGGGTTACTTATCCAACGGACAAGACGGTAGTCGATTTATTCGAAGAGCAGGTCAGAAAAACTCCTGATGCGGTCGCTGTAGTGTATGAAGGAGCAAGCTTAAGCTATAAGGAGTTGGACAAGCGTTCCAACAAGCTGGCACGATACCTGATAAAAAAAGGCGTACAACCGGATGATCTGGTCGGCATCTGCCTGGGCCGTAGTCTGGAAATGTTGGTGGGTATTTGGGGGATACTGAAATCAGGGGGCGCCTATGTTCCCATTGACCCCGAGTATCCACAGACCCGTATCGATTATATGTTAGATGATTCAGGGGTAAAGGTCCTGCTCAGTGCTGGTGATTGTACAGCCACCTTTTCGGACAGGGACAATCTGGATACTGTTTTGTTGGATGGTGATCGAGATAAGATCGCAAGGAGGTCTGGCAAAAAGCTAAAGAGGGTCTCATCACCGGATAATTTGGCCTATGTGATCTATACCTCGGGCAGTACAGGCAAACCTAAGGGGGTAATGGTTGGACATAATAATCTGGTTAATTATACTTTTCACTGTATATATAATTATAAGACAGATGATGCTAGTTATAGCTTTCCTCTGTTTACTTCGCTATCCTTTGATTTAACACAAACCAGTATTTACCTGACTTTATTAACAGGAGGGGAATTACATATCTATAAGGATACTAATGTAGGTGAAGTTTTTAAGGAATTGGTTTTAAATGAATCCATTACTTCCATCAAATTAACACCATCACATTTGTCTTTTTTCAAGGATTTAGATGATTTAAGAATAAAGTATTTTGTTATAGGAGGGGAACAGTTAACTCATTCTGATTTAGATAATTTAGGAAAATTGCACGCTTCTGCAAAATTATTCAATGAATATGGTCCTACTGAAGCCACGATAGGTTGTGTAGTTTCTGATGTTACTGATCATCAATTAATAAAAAACATTACTGTTGGGCGTCCAATATCAAACACACAAATTTACCTTTTAGATACTAATGATAGCCTTGTTCCGATTGGCGTGGTAGGAGAGTTATGTATAGGGGGGGACCAGGTGTCTCGAGGTTATCTAAATAGAGAAGATCTAACAAGAAAGAAGTTTGTTGAGAACCCCTTTAAAGCGGGGAAACGGATGTACAAAACGGGCGATCTGGCCAGGTGGCTGCCCGATGGCACTATCGAGTTTATAGGCAGAAAGGATACCCAGGTCAAGATTCGCGGTTACCGCATTGAGTTGGGCGAAATCGAGAACACCTTATCCTTGTTACCAGAAGTTCAGCAATCCTGTGTTCTGGCAAGGGAGGATAAACATGGCGATAAGCGATTGGTAGCTTATGTGGTCTTGGAGTACGATCTGGACAAGGAAGTCTTACAACAACAATTACAAGAAAGTTTGCCGGAGTATATGGTGCCACGGTTGTGGGTTCAGCTAGACGAAATGCCCTTGACAGCCAATGGAAAGTTGGATCGGAAGGCATTACCGGAGCTGGATGGTTCAACCCTGTCCAGCAAAGAATACGCGGCCCCAAGAACGGAAACGGAAGCACAGTTGGCTGAGATCTGGCAGGAGCTATTGGGTGTTGAAAAGGTAGGGATCTATGACAACTTCTTTGAACTGGGAGGCCATAGTTTATTGGTGGTTCGATTGATTTCTATGATACAGGAAATAGGATATACCCTTAGTATCCGAGATATTTTTTCATATCCGAGCATCTCCCTATTGAGCACCAAATTATCCTCATTTGCTGATAGCTACCAGGTATCGGAGAACGGTATCGTGGAGAGCTGTGACTATATTACCCCTTCCATGGTCCCTTTGGTAGACTTAAGTCAAAAAGAATTGGAAACGATCATGGACCAGGTTCCAGGGGGCGGGATCAATATACAGGACATCTACCCCTTATCTCCCTTACAGGAAGGTATCTACTTTCATCATTTGATGAGCGACCCCACCAAAGGAGACCCTTATATTTTACCTAGTTTACTGTCCTTTTCTTCGCCGGACAAGCGCTCGGAGTTTTTAAAAGCCTTAGGCTTTGTGATCGGTCGCCATGATGTCTTGCGTACCTGTGTTTTAAGTTCGGGGCTTTCCCAAAATCTACAGGTGGTATTACGGGAAGTGGAACTGCCCGTAGAAGCGTTATCAATTGGTAGCAGTCAGGACATCTTACCACAGGTGCAGCAAGTAATTTCACCGGATAGCTTATACATGGATCTGACAACAGCACCTATGTTACGGGTAAAGATAGCCGACGACCTTGATAATGGGGCCTATTATTTGGTGTTGCAGCAG
>NZ_JBXEQE010000084.1:0-2483 GCF_056858335.1 Agaribacillus sp. DX54 | reverse complement strand
TACTTAGATAGGATTAAATCTCTTTTGTGATAGGAAAAAAATATCAAAAGTCTTTCACCAGTACTTTATCAAAAGAAGCTGGAAAGCCTGATCATAGAATAAAGGTGGAGTATAATCAATATCAAAAACAATAACTTCATAGTTACTAATAATTCACGCTAACGCCCAGCTAAAATGAGTATGCGCATCAGTTGCTAGAAGCATTGAGGTTTCCCATTCGCACTGTCATATCATATAGCTTATTTCGCATATTCATTTTAGTGTCTGTGTGTGTCCAGCATGGGCATCTGGTATCTAAGACACCAAATTATTCCAGAGGGTGAAAGTCCCTTATGTGCGGGAGTCGTGTCCCGAAGCAGTAGCCGTTCTAAAGGCTACACGAGCCAGAACTTCGTTTTTGTTTCCCCAGGGCTTCACCCTATTAAAGTGCCTGGGTAGGGTCAGATGGTGGAACATCTAGTTTCTTACAGGTATATAACCTGTGAAACATATATATAGGCGACTTCATGTCGCGAGTACGCTTGGTGGTGTGTGAGGCGAACTGACGGTCATCTGGTCGTCAGCCGTCTACACGATTACTGCTCGTTTCGTTTGATTACCAGCAATCACAAACATCTTTTGCTACAGTTTCGAAAATACCGTTACTATTAATATTGAATAATATCAATAACTAAAGCAAGTTTCTTAAACCCAACATTTAACAGTTGAATTTATATTTAAGAACACGCAAGTATGCAACCACCAAAGAGAATTGATAAAAACCGCCCTCAAAGGCTATATAGTCACTTTTCGAAGTGAAGAAAAGCACGCAAGAAGCACGCAATAGAAAATAAAAAGAGCAGCTACTTTATGTATCTGCTTGATTATCAAGGGTGGAAGATGGGACTCGAACCCACGACCTCCTGAACCAAAATCAGGATGCCAAACGTTTTATAACAAGCCCAAATAACCTTTAAAATACTGATTATTAGTAATTTATAATTCATATCGATTACATTAGAAGCTCTTAAAAACCTTTAAATAACACAAAAAACGTTAGAAAAACGTTAGAACCTTTATCAAGGTATGTGCGTAAAGAACCACATACTAATTGTAAAAGGTATGGCAACTATAAAATTAAAGCTGGACATGTCCTACAAGCCAAAAGGTAAAATCAAATCCGAAATTACTTATCCCCTGGTAATAAAAGTGTCACATAGAGGTGTATGGAAGAATGTCCAAATGGGGTATAATTTGAAAGAGAGAGAGTGGGATGAAAATAAGGAAAGAGTTACCAGGAGTTACACAAATTCGGGTAGAGCGAATGCCAAGATTTCAAGGAAATGGGCTATCGCTGAAGAAACGCTTACGGAACTTACTAAACCGGTACTCAAAAATATGGATGTGTACCAAGTCGCTCAACTCATAGAATTTAAGATAAAAGAAGAACTTGAGACCAAAAATTCTATCACTGCTGCTGCTTTCCAATCACAACAAACCAAACTCAAAGAATATTGCGAAAAGGTGGTTGCTAGACTTAAGAAGGCCAAAAGGAATAAGTACGCCATTGCATTTGAAGATGCGGTAACTGCCGTAATTAATTATCATGGAAGGGACGATCTTTTAATGTCAGATATTGATAAAACATTTCTTGAAGATCTGGAGGCTGACTGGTTAAGTAGAGACAATGGAATTGGTGGGTTGGCAGTGCATTTAAGACAGATCAGGAGGTTATTTAACTTAGCTATTGATGATAACGATTCAGAACTTATACTCGATCAGTATCCGTTCGGACGTAGAGGCTATACAGTTAAAAAAGGTAAAGGTAATAAACGAGCAATGGATCTGGACGATATGCAGAAAATCGTCCAATACAAGTATAAAGAAGGTTCTGCAAGTTGGCATCATAGAAACTATTTCCTTTTCATGTTCTACTTACGAGGTATGAATTTCATGGACTTGGCACACCTTAGAATGGAGAATTTGAATAAGGATAGAATTATCTATGAGAGAAGGAAAACCAGGAGGGGAGAAAATGTAAAGGCATTCAATATTAAGTTAATAGATGAAGCAAAGTGTATTCTGAATTATTATAGCGCAGGGAAGAAGAAAAAGAATGATCTGATTTTTCCAATATTGGAAGATGTCATACACTGTGGCGACAGTGAAGTTATTCAAAAAACCTACAAACAAAGGGCGGACAATCATAATAAGAGACTGAAAAAAATTGCAAAGGATGTTGATATTAACGTAAACCTTACCACCTACGTGGCTAGACATACGTTCGCAACAACGGCGCTTTTCAAAGGTTTATCTAAAACCAAAATTGGCGAAATGATGGGGCACACAAGTGCAGTTACTACGGAAGCGTATCTTGATCAATTCGATAAAAAGGTTCTGGACGAGGCTGCTGATGTGGTCTTCAGTAAATCGAAACCTGCTGTTAAAAACGGCAGCGCAAATCTTTAAAATGCTTAAGGGATCCGGAAAAGCGATGACGTTTC
>NZ_JBXEQE010000083.1:0-2548 GCF_056858335.1 Agaribacillus sp. DX54 | reverse complement strand
TCTAATCGGTAAATAAAACTGCACCGTTTTTGGCAATTAAGAATGCACAGAAATTGGCAACAAGGAATGCACAGTTTAGCATGGGAAAGGGCATGCCCTTTCCCATGCTAAAACTATCTTGGCCGGCTTAAAACCCGACCGAAAAAATGAATGTGTATTTAGCCAAATTTATGATGTACTACGAAATCCACCGAATGTCCCGTGAGGGTCATTCCATCACTCAGATCAGCAAGCATTTAGCGCTCAACAGGCGCACGGTCAGCCACTATCTGGCCATGGACGAGCGCCAATATGAATCTTTTTTAAACCGGCAATCAAATCGCAAGAAAGTGTTAGATGCTTATGAAGGTTTTGTCAAAGAACGCCTGGAACATTATCGGGATACTTCAGCAGCCCAGATGCATGACTGGCTCAAGGAATATGATCCCACTTTCCCTGTGGTCAACCCTAAAACCGTGTTCAACTTTGTTTGTCATGTGCGAAAGAAGCATAACCTGCCTCAGATTAAAGCCGAGCGCCAATTCGGGCTGGTAGAAGAACATGCTTATGGTAAACAAGCCCAGGTAGACTTCGGGGAATATAACATGCGTACTGCGGTTGGAAACCGCACAAAAGTATTCTTTTTCATTCTGGTGTTATCCCGATCACGTTTCAAATATGTTTGGTTTACCGAGCAGTATTTTACAGCTGATCTGGCCATACAAGCCCATGAGCAAGCCTTTGAATACATCCGGGGTATCCCGGATCAGATTGTCTATGACCAGGATAAAGTTTTTATTGTCAGTGAAAACAATGGGGATATTATCCTCACTGAAGCTTTTCGCAACTATACGCGTAGCCAGTCCTTTCAGCTTTACTTTTGCCGCAAGGCCGATCCTCAAAGTAAAGGGAAAGTAGAGAATGTGGTCAAGTACGTCAAGCAGAACTTCCTGTACAACCGTACCTTCCATAACATTGAAACACTTAACGATGAAGCGATGAATTGGCTGGGCCGAACGGCCAACATGTTGCCGCATGCTTTCACCAAAAAAGAACCGTTCAGTGAATGGCACATCGAACAGCCCTTCCTGAGACCCTCTCGGCCTTGTGCTGCCAAGGTTGTCCTCATAGCTACCTATACGGTCAGGACTGACAATTCGATCTCCTATAAAGGCAATTTATATTCCCTGCCCTCAGGTACTTACCAGGGCAAAGGCACAAAAGTGGCCATAAAAGTCCAAAAGGGGTATCTGGTCATTACTGACCAGCAAGGCAACCATGAACTCTGCCGTCACCGGCTGGCCGTTGGCAAGGGCAAAAAGGTGATCAATACCGATCATAAACGCGATAAAACGGCTGCTATCGACCAGATGATCACTGAGCTCAGTCAATTACTGCCCGATGAACAAAAAGCAAAGCAATGGCTCGCGGGGATCCGTAAGGACAAACCCCGCTATATCCGGGACCAGATCATTATCATCAGAGAAACTATCCGAAATATAGCCCCGGAAATTATAGCCCAGGCCTATGATTACTGCCTGGAAAACCATATTTACAATGCCACTGATTTTAAAGCGATCATAAACCATCTGACCCAAGGACAACAATCGCCCAAACAGACTAAAATCGTTACCCTAAACCCCATAAGCGGATCGGCCAATAAAAACGCGTTCAAAAAGCCCGGTACCAGTTCTATTGAAGATTATCAGCAAATAATAAACAAAGACAGACAAAATGGAAAACATCGATAAAAGAGCATTGATTACCAACTACTGCCGGCAGTTTAAAACCGCCGGCATCAATGCCAACATTGATCAGATCATCTGCAAGGCAGAATCCAGGGGATGTGGCTTTTGGGAGTTTACCCTTGAGTTGCTAGCCGCAGAGGCACAACATCGACATCACAATGAGGTGAAAAGGAGGTTTAAAGCAGCACGGTTGCCTGAAAAATGCCATCTGGATGAATATGATTACTCCTTTGACAATGGCTTGCACAAAACCCGTATCAGCCAGCTCCGGGAGTTGGGATGGCTCGATCAACTTTTTAACCTGATGTTGATGGGCCCCTCAGGGGTAGGCAAATCATTCCTGGCAGCGGGACTGTGTGCCGATGCTGTAACAGCAGGCTATAAAGCCTATTTCAGGACTATGGAAGAAATCCTGAACATCTTGAAAATGAAAGACTTTACCCGAACTGCTCTGGCCGATTATAAACGCCTTTTAAAAGCCAACCTCATTGTCATCGATGACATTATGCTCTTCCCTGTAGACAAAAACCAGGCAGTCACTTTCTTTCATTTTATAAACCAACTCTATGAGAATACCGCTTTTATCATCACCACCAATAAGATGCCCGCTGACTGGGCCAAAATGCTCGATGACGAGGTGCTGGCCACCGCTTTGCTCGACCGTTTATTGTACCATTGTGAAGTGATTAACCTGAACGGTAAAAGCTACAGAATGAAAAATAGAAAATCTTTTTTTGACCATGAAAATTAACTCGATTATATTTGAAAAAACTGTGCACGCTTGTTGCCAAAATCGGTGCATGCCTAATTGCCATTTTCTG
>NZ_JBXEQE010000082.1:0-3522 GCF_056858335.1 Agaribacillus sp. DX54 | reverse complement strand
CCACACTAAATCCATGGGGGATTAGCTCAGCTGGCTAGAGCGCCTGCCTTGCACGCAGGAGGTCATCGGTTCGACTCCGATATCCTCCACATTTGGGGATTTAGTGTTAGCTAGCGTTGTCGTTGTATGGCTGAGGTATTTAGTTTGTTTAAGCGTATTTGATTTTAATGATTAATATTGTATGGCTTTAGTTGTACTTTATTGACGCCGCTGTACAGCTTGGATGTATTGACATTTAGGTTTGTTTGCTTAAAGGTGAACGTATGTATGGCCAAGAGTTCATTGACATGTTGAAAGAGAAACATTTAAGACACTAGGGAATATTTATATTTGATGTATTTTGTATCAGATATAAAACTCCTCGATAAACGACGCGTATTAGAAGAAAGTATTTAAGGGCGTATGGGGGATGCCTAGGCTCTCAGAGGCGAAGAAGGACGTGATAAGCTGCGAAAAGCCACGGGGATTGGCACACACGAATTGATCCGTGGATATCCGAATGGGACAACCCGTCTGGTTGAAGACCAGACATCCTGAATTATATTTGGGAGGCAAACCCGGGGAACTGAAACATCTAAGTACCCGGAGGAATAGAAAACAATAGTGATTTCGTTAGTAGTGGCGAGCGAACGCGAATTAGCCCAAACCATTTTAGTTACGGCTATTATGGGGTAGTAGGGATAGGGCTGTGTATATTATTAGATTTACTTGAATTAGCTGGGAAGTTAAGCCATAGCGGGTGAAAGCCCCTTAAAGGGATTTGAGATATACTACCTATTTTCCTGAGTAGGTCGGAGCCGGAGAAACTCTGACTGAATTAGCCGGCACCATCCGGTAAGGCTAAATACTCCTGAGAGACCGATAGTGAACGAGTACCGTGAGGGAAAGGTGAAAAGTACCCTGAATAAGGGGGTGAAAAAGTACCTGAAACCATACGCTTACAAGCGGTCGGAGTCCTGTTATAGGATGACGGCGTGCCTTTTGCATAATGAGCCTACGAGTTACCATTTATTGGCGAGGTTAAGTGATCATAGTCACGAATCCGGAGCGAAAGCGAGTCTGAACAGGGCGTTTAGTCATTAGTGGTAGACGCGAAACTTGGTGATCTACCCATGACCAGGGTGAAGTTCTGGTAACACAGCATGGAGGCCCGCACCAATAGACGTTGAAAAGTCTTTGGATGAGTTGTGGGTAGGGGTGAAAGGCCAATCAAACCAAGAAATAGCTCGTACTCCCCGAAATGCTTTTAGGAGCAGCGTGACATAATTTTTGATAGAGGTAGAGCTACCAATAGGACTAGGGGGAGTCATATCCTACCAACTCCTGATGAACTCCGAATGCTATCAAAAAAGTGTTGCAGTGAGGGTCAGGGTGCTAAGGTCCTGATCCGAGAGGGCAAGAACCCGGACCAGCAGCTAAGGTCCCAAAATATATGCTAAGTTGAGCAAAGGCGGTTCAGTTGCCTAGACAGCCAGGATGTTGGCTTGGAAGCAGCCATTCATTTAAAGAGTGCGTAACAGCTCACTGGTCGAGCGACCGAGCATCGATAATGATCGGGCATTAAGCATATTACCGAAGCTTTGGGGTATATATTCATATATATTGGTAGGGGAGCATTGTAATTGCGGAGAAGTAAATTGGTGACGATTTATGGAGCGATTAGAAAAGCAAATGTAGGCATAAGTAACGATAATGCGGGCGAGAAACCCGCACACCGAAAGACTAAGGTTTCCCCGGCAATGCTAATCAGCTGGGGGTTAGTCGGGTCCTAAGGCATACCCGAAAGGGGCAGTCGATGGCTAATCGGTTAATATTCCGATACTAACTATTCAAAGTGATGGGGCGACGGAGTAGTGAAAGCACTGCGTACAGACGGAATAGTACGTTAAACATCAAAGGTATAGTACTTGCAGGCAAATCCGCAGGTATTGCTGAAGGTGGATAGTACCACAATGCTTCGGCAGCGTGGATAATGTGCCTAATCAGACTTCCGAGAAAACCCTCTAAGCGTTAATTGACTAGTTACCCGTACCGTAAACCGACACAGGTAGTTGAGGAGAGTATCCTAAGGTGCTCGAGTGATTCATGGCTAAGGAACTAGGCAAAATGGCCCTGTAACTTCGGGAGAAGGGGCGCTTCCCCACGCGAGTGGGCAGCCACAGTAAAAAGGCCCAGGCGACTGTTTAACAAAAACACATGGCTTTGCGAAATTGAAAGATTAAGTATAAGGCCTGACACCTGCCCGGTGCCGGAAGGTTAAGGGGGGATGTTATCTATGTATATAGAGAAGCATTGAACTGAAGCCCCGGTAAACGGCGGCCGTAACTATAACGGTCCTAAGGTAGCGAAATTCCTTGTCGGGTAAGTTCCGACCTGCACGAATGGTGTAACGATCTGGGCACTGTCTCGGCCATGAGCTCGGTGAAATTGTAGTCGCGGTGAAGATGCCGCGTACCCGCAACGGGACGGAAAGACCCCATGAACCTTTACTACAGCTTAACATTGGTATTGGGTAATTGATGTGTAGGATAGGTGGGAGACTATGAAGATGCGTCGCTAGGCGTGTTAGAGTCGCTGTTGAAATACCACCCTTTACTTATCTGATACCTAATTTCCTATTAGGGGAGACATTGTTTGGTGGGTAGTTTGACTGGGGTGGTCGCCTCCAAAAGCGTAACGGAGGCTTTCAAAGGTACCCTCAGCACGATTGGTAACCGTGCATAGCGTGTAATAGCATAAGGGTGCTTGACTGTGAGACCTACAAGTCGATCAGGCAGGAAACTGGGATATAGTGATCCGGTGGTTCCTCATGGACGGGCCATCGCTCAAAGGATAAAAGGTACTCTGGGGATAACAGGCTGATCTCCCCCAAGAGCTCATATCTACGGGGAGGTTTGGCACCTCGATGTCGGCTCGTCACATCCTGGGGCTGGAGAAGGTCCCAAGGGTTGGGCTGTTCGCCCATTAAAGTGGCACGCGAGCTGGGTTCAGAACGTCGTGAGACAGTTCGGTCCCTATCTGTTGTGGGCGTAAGAAGCTTGCGAGGGTCTGACCTTAGTACGAGAGGACCGGGTTGGACAAACCTCTGGTGTATCAGTTGTGCCGCCAGGTGCATTGCTGAGTAGCTAAGTTTGGCAGGGATAAGCGCTGAAAGCATCTAAGTGCGAAACCCACCTCAAGATGAGGCTTCTATTTTAAGGGACGTTAAAGACGATGACGTAGATAGGTTGCAGGTGTACAGGCAGAGATGTCAAAGCTGAGCAATACTAATTACCCGTATGCTTTCCTGTTATTAGTTTGTTTACTTAAATGTTACTCTTTCACATTCATGTCAGAAGATATTGAAGGTCTTATGGTGATTATAGCGCCGGTGTCCACCTCTATCCATTCCGAACAGAGAAGTTAAGCCCGGTAGCGCTGATGGTACTGCTGTCACAGGTGGGAGAGTAAGTCATTGCCAGTCTTAATTGACTACAACAGGTAGTAGACCCTAACCTAAATGGTTAGGGTTTTTTGTTTTAT
>NZ_JBXEQE010000081.1:0-3606 GCF_056858335.1 Agaribacillus sp. DX54 | reverse complement strand
GGCCAGTGGTGTTACCGGACAATTGCAATGGTACAAACCCTTGTTTGGCCACTTTTTCTCGCTTGTGCCGGTTGTAATGAGATACCCAGTAATTCAGGACACTGATCGGTAGCCCTTCTTGTTCACAAAACAACTGCTTGCCCTCAGGGCTTGAAAGACACTTCTCAACTATGGGGTACATCTGGGATGGTTTACGCATAACGCTTTTTGCACGCTATATTAGAACAATGACCCAAATTTTCAAACAGGTAGTTTACAGTAGGCTTACGCAAAAACAACAATTATGGATGCTTTGAATTTATATTTTCGATTTGTAGAAACGTTGAGCGGTAATTATTCATTGGGTAGTGCACATGGAAAAATGAATGATTTAGAAGCCAACCAAGCGATGCAATCCCTAAGAGAAATTATATCAGCCACAAATGATTTTGAGGCAAAATATCTTCAAGATCCAAACCTAATTGAATACGGGCTTATTAATGAACTTCGGGGATTTTGTGATCATATTTCCGGAACCTTCGATGATTCATTCGTATTTTTTTCAGAATCGGGTAGATATGCAAAAATATCAGACCTATTTGATGTCCAGGTGTACTTGGCCATAACCAATTTATTGTGGCATGCCATTGAGGAAGAATCCAACTGAATTTTACTAAATGTTGTTAATAAGCCTATAAAAGATCAATTACAAATAACGATAGATACAGACATACCGTGCTACAACAATATTGATACAGCAGAGGAAATCACCATTAACCTTGCTTTGGATTACATTCAGAAACTTGGTGGTACTTTGGCCATAGAAAACTTAACTGGAAGCCGTGAAGAATCATTTAGATTAAATCTCACTATTGCATGCAATAACTGTAATAATTAAGAAGGCCAACTATCATGAAGAGATATTAAATGCCCTTTCCACAGGGCTTCAAAAAGTCTGAACCAGGAGAGTGATGAAACAGGCAAAGCTTGCAAAACCATCTTAACCCCTAATACTATCAGCAGGCAAGAAAATGGTAAGATTTCTCCAAAGCTATCTATGCTTAAACCTTTATTTGACGCAATTTATGTTAAACCATCCCTTCTGTTTGGATAAGGGGCTGAAGTTAAATCTTCGTAATAGCATCGTAAACATTCGTTTGATGTTTAAAGTTGTTAGGACAAAGGTAATAATTTCTATACCTAAATAGAGTAGCGTTGCCCAACTCTGTAAAGAGGGAAAGCTTCGGGGTTTTATAAATCTGAGCATGTACGTTCTAAACCTGCTACATAACCTGCCCCCTAATTTTATTATGGAAGAATTGGAAGAATGGTTTAAAATCAAAAAATATCCACATATAGGAAAGCCCATTACAATCAAAGATTATAATAAAGTGAAGGAGTATGTGAATAATCCAGATAAAATAAAGAAACATAGCTTCTTACCATTGATTCACAAAACCATAGCAAAAAGAAAGTTTCGGGCAGACCAAAACAATTCCCAAAAGAATCCCTGTGTAAAAAGACAACGAATAAAGGATAGACCTAAAGTCAGGCCTATTTTTTTGCATCTCATTTAGATGCTATGATTTTTTCAAAGTACAATACTATTCTTGCGGAATCGTACGAGAAACACATTGAAAACAAACCTTTCAATAAATGTATAGTCGCATATAGAAAAATTCCAGTAATTGAAGGCCAAAAAGGAAATAAATGCAATATCGACTTTGCTAAATCAGCCTTTGAATATATAAAAGCCAATAAGGAAAAAAACTAACTGTAATAGTTGCAGACATAACTTCATTTTTTGACAACTTAGACCATAAAATCTTAAAGAAAAAGTGGACTGAAGTTATACAAGAAACCACTTTGCCACCAGACCATTACAATCTTTTTAAAGCACTTGTAAGAATAACATATGTGGAATCGCAACAGTTGTTTAAGGCATATAATTAAACAATGATTGTCGAGCGAGGTGTTCCCAATTCTTCTACCCTAAAAAAATATGTGAGGAAGAAAATTAACAGTACGAAGTATTTTAAAGAAAAAAATGCTGTTGCTTATTGTGAGAAAGATGAGTTTCTAAAAAATAATTTAGGCCTTATTATTTCAAAAGACAACAAAATAGGCATCCCTCAAGGAAGTCCTATTAGTGCTACGTTGGCGAATATCTACATGTTGGACTTTGATGAAAAAATATTCTATGAAATAGAAAACAAACATGGTTTTTATCAGCGATACAGCGATGATTTAATAATTGTTTTTGAACAAAAATACGAAGATGATATTATTAAACTACTTCGTGAAACGATTAGCGGTGATTCAGTAAAACTTACAATTGAACCCAGAAAAACCAAACTCTTTCATTTTGAAATGATAAATGGTTTTTTTAAAGGGTTTGCTGTTGATGAAACAACTAAGCGACCAAATAACAATAAATCTTTGGAATATTTGGGGTTTTCTTTTGACGGGCAACGAGTACTTATTAAAAATGCTGGATTTTCAAAGTTTTACAGGTCAATGAAAGGCGCTTTCAACAGAGCCGTTTCTTATGCTTTGTACAGTAAAAACCCTGACAAAAGTCTCTTTAAATCAAGGTTATATAAACGATTTACATATAAAGGTGCGAAGAGGAAACTAATTTACCGCCCTTCAAAACACAACCCAGAAGTTTACATTAAAACAAAAGAATATAATTGGGGTAATTATTTAAGTTATGTTTACAAAGCTGATGACGCAATGAAAACTATCAATGGAAATAATGCCATAAAAAAACAAAGTGGAAATCTTTGGGGAGAATTCCATAGACTTATGAAGTTACATGAAAAAAAACTAAGCCAGAATTACAGAAAATAAAAAAATTATAGGTGATGTGCGTAGCCACCAAACCATGGCATTGGCATATGCATTAACTCGTTGACCAATTTTGAAAAAACCTTGGATAACGCTAGAAAACATCAAAGGTTGGATACTTTCTAAACCTATACTTTCAAAATAATATTGTCTAGTCAAAAATCTCCATTTCCCCACCTTGGTTAAAACGACCGTTCTGAATAGCAACCCCCTTTTCAGGCACTTCGATCACCACATCAACATCATGCTGGAAATCGTTTCTACCCCGGAAATTCCCAGTTTTAGTAGTCTGAAAAATATAAATGAACGAGACCTTTGGGTAAATCGATCGTAGTTCATCCAGGTTCTCCGGAGATAGCTGTAATTTCGTGACACTATCAAGAAACACAAAATCATAGTCAGAAAGATCATCCGGTAAAAAATTGCTAAAATCAAGGTAGGGATGAGCCACCGCCATTTCTTCTATCTTATCCTGCAGGGTTGCATGTAAACCTTCCTCTCTGGCCACATATAACACTTTGCCATGATTTTGCGCAAGGTAACCCGAAAAATCAACTGCCAGTAACGATTTGCCCATTTTAGGCCTTCCGTAAATCATGGCAGTGAAACCTGGTGGAGGATCGCCAATGAAGTCTAACCACTTGCCATGAAAGCCAAGACGCTCAAACTTCATATTTTGTATAGCTTGGCTATTCATGATGGTATTCTTTGTCAAAGGCTCCAGCTCTCCCAGGCCATTATTTTCAATTCCGTCCAAGATAGCATACAATCCATTAA
>NZ_JBXEQE010000080.1:0-3674 GCF_056858335.1 Agaribacillus sp. DX54 | reverse complement strand
GCACTAAGACACAAAGCACTTCGTTATGAACTTTGTGCGACAGGTATGTGACGCTTGCACCATATACAAGGCCAGCAAATCTCATCCGGGTGTTTTAATGCCAAAAATCTAACAGACATTAATATATAATTTTTTTAATGTTTGATGTAAAATCACCAGCGTCCGTATTTTTAATGATTACGATCGCTTTCAGGAAGAAAAGTCAAAAACAAAGCTTTCTCCTATGAAATTACACGATTCGAGTTTTTTATAGGGCATTTCCAAAGCAAATGAGGTTGTCATGATATCAAAGCATTGGAACTTTCAGATGTTCATAGTAAATTGAGAGTGGGAATTTCCGGCATAAACCACCTGATCATATTCAAATAATTTAACTAAACACAAATGTAACATGGATAATAGAAGAGGTTTTATCAGAAAAACGGCAGCCGGGGCTGCTGGTATTGCGCTTGGGGCGACTGCATTTTCAGCCAAATCATATGGGAATATTCCGGGCGCTAATGATAGGATAATGTTGGCCTCCATTGGTATCCGGGGCCGGGGAAAAGGCTTACTGAACAGTTTTTCAAAAATGTATGGAGACGGGGTCATGGTAAAAACCATATGTGATGTGGACAGTCAGTTTTTTGCAGAAAGGGTTAAACTGGCAGCCGATAACCAGAAAGGCAACAAACCCGACACTGAGATCGACATGAGAAAAGTCTATGAGGATAAAGAAATCGATGCCGTGGTCATTGCCACCCCCAACCACTGGCATGCGCTGGCGACTATCTGGGCATGTCAGGCCGGAAAACATGTATACGTCGAAAAGCCAAGCTCCCATAATGTGTGGGAAGGCCGTAAAATGGTAGAGGCAGCCAGAAAATATGACAGGAATGTCCAGGTCGGATTCCAGAATCGCTCCATCAGCAACGTGATGCAAGCGATGCAATTCCTGCATAACGGTGGCATAGGGGAAGTTTTTATGGCACGAGGCTCATGTTTCAAGCCCCGTGATTCATTTGGAATCTCCGAAGACAGCACCCCACCTTCTACCCTGAATTATGACCTGTGGCTGGGGCCTGCAAGTTATCGTCAATACAATGAGAAAAAAGGACATTACAACTGGCATTGGCATTGGGACACCGGCAATGGTGATACCGGTAACCAGGGGCCCCACCAGTTTGACGTTGCCCGCTGGGGCCTCAACAAAAAAGTCCATCCCGTAAAAGTACAATCCATGGGAGGAATATTCGGCATCTCTCCGAAGGAATGCTCTCAGGAAACGCCCAACACGCAAACTTCAGTGTTTGAATATGAAGACGGTAAAATCCTCGAATTCGAAACACGTGGACGTTATACTAACGCCGAATCAAATGCAGGCATTAAAATCGGCAACTTGTTTTATGGCACCGACGGTTGGCTGGAAGTTAATGGCAGCAACTGGAAAGCCTATAAACAAAGGGAAAATGAACCGTTTGCCGGATCAGATATGGCAGAAACCGCAGCCATCGGTGGTGACAAAAGCTTTCGCACAGCTCCGGATAGTAAAGGACATTTCGGTAATTTCATAGATGCCCTGAAAGCCGGTGACCGACAAGTCTTGAATTGCGACGTCGCCGAAGGGCATATGTCGACGGTACTGCCGCTCATTGCCAATGTGGCTTACAGGGTTGGAGAAACACTACGATTTAATGGCGAGTTTGAAGAGTTTATCGACAATGAAGAAGCGGATATGCTACTTACAAGAAAGTACAGGTATCCTTACATAGTTCCTAAAAAGGTCTGAGGGTTTTCTACTTTCTAAAAGATAAATTTGGGGCTTAAACTAAGGCATGTACTTTAATTTAAGCCCTTTTTGATCGCATTGCCTCGGTCTTTTTGATAGAATCATCCATGACCGATTTTTGGTACGCTGCTGACGCTGCACTATACATGGCAATCTTTCCTTCACGAACGCTGTGGATTCCCCAGCTATATCTTTTGGTTAAAGGAGAAGACCTCAAACAGGGTTGTCCCTTGGAAAAATAAAGCTGTCTTTGTGCTTCTGTAGTTAAAAAAAGGGCATCACAAAGTGCCCCAAGATCAGACAATTGACCAAATAGCTAACAAAAAATAATTAATTCATAAATATTTGATATTCAATGATTTATGAATTAGTTATATAGTAGTTTCCCAACAGCGTTGCTCCCATCCGCAGAAAATAACAGAACTTTAGTTATATGAGAGGCACCGAGGCACAAAGAACTTTGCCGAAAACGTTGTGTAAAAGCTACGGGACGCTTGCGCCATAGTAGTAGCATACAGCAACAGTAAGCCCGTAACCTTTCATGAGTCAAAGGCAACCCGCCACTGAAAATACCATTCAATTGATGTAATATCTCTTTATTGAACAATTCAATAAATTCAATATATGTTGCAACATTAATTATGGTCTGTCCGTTAGTCCTAACATCCAAGCTAAAAAATAAATGATGAATAACACTAAATCAATACTTTTCGAAAACTACCAACTCGGAAACTTAACACTTTCCAACAGAACGGTAATGTCTCCCATGACCAGGTCGAGAGCTACAGCAGATCACATTCCGACGGACATCATGGCGGAATATTATGCACAAAGGTCCGCAGCAGGACTTATTATCACAGAAGGTACGGCCCCATCGCCTAACGGAACTGGCTATCCGCGTATACCAGGCATTTACAATAACATGCAGGTCCGAGCATGGAATAAAGTGACTGATGCGGTACATGCCAAAGGTGGCAAAATTTTCGTTCAACTGATGCATACCGGTAGAATCTCTCATCCGCTTAATATGCCGGAAAATAGCGAGGTACTGGCTCCATCTGCCATCCCCGCCGGCGGCACTAAGATGTACACTGACCAGAAAGGTGAAAAAGAATTACCCACCCCCAAAGCCATGACCCGGGAGGATATCCACACAACTATAGATGAGTTTGTAAAAGCTTCTGAAAATGCCGTTGAGGCAGGATTCGATGGCGTGGAGCTTCACGGAGCCAACGGTTATTTGCTGGAGCAGTTTCTGTTTCCCGGAGCCAACAACCGGGATGATGAATATGGAGGCTCTATCGAAAATCGAGCCAGGTATGTATTAGAAGTTGCCAAAAAGACCGCAAATGCCATCGGAAAAGATAAAGTTGGAATCAGACTTTCGCCCTTTGGCGCATTTAATGAAATAACGGCGGCAGAAGATGAAGCAGAACTCTATAACTATCTCTCCTCAGAATTAGGAAAAGCAGGCCTTCTTTATATCCACATCGTAGATCATTCAGGCATGGGCACTCCTGAGGTACCACGCAGCATTAAAGAATCTATCCGGGATAATTTCGTAGGTCCCATCATTCTTTCAGGTGGATATGACCGGGAAAAGGCCGAAAAAGACCTGGAAGAGGGATTAGGACACCTGGTGGCTTATGGTAAGCCATTCCTGGCAAACCCTGATCTTGTCGAAAGATTGAAAAAAAACGCTCCATTAAACAATCCCGATTTCAAAACACTGTATACGCCGGGAGAGAAAGGATATACTGACTATCCAAGATTGGAGGAAGTGGGGCAGGCGTAATGTAAACGTCCGGCTTGTGGTTTTCAACGACGGGGGAGCACAAGCCGGACGTGGCTGTTACACAACGTTTTCGACAAAATTCTTTGTGCCTCTTTGTGTCTTAGTGCCTCC
>NZ_JBXEQE010000079.1:0-3721 GCF_056858335.1 Agaribacillus sp. DX54 | reverse complement strand
GCCGGTCTTATTCCTGGTATTTGACCGGAATATTCTCCGCTCTGTGGAGAAAAAACACTTCAAAAATTTCCAGCGGGATAGTCAAAGCCTTGTGGTGGGAAGGATGGTAAGATCAACGCAAGACGGCATTTTTTCTTTCGGGGCATTGCTTGGCTGGAATCACCCAACTGCTTTAATGAGCGATACCTTACAATGGTCCAACGGCGCCCCACCCTTTAACGGACCTGTTTGGGGATACAAAGTCCCTGGACATATGGACAAAGGCCAATTCCAATATGACATCCTGGAAGGTCAATCCCCTTTTGACAGCTATGAGTGCTATTTTTCCAATCCCGGAGGACAGGCAGCCATCTATAGCATCATCAATACAACTTTTAATATTGACCCCATAGACACTACGATGCTTTACAAATCGATAAATGCATTTTTTTCCGCCTTAGTACTGGGGACAATGGTTTTCTGGATTAGAAAGGTTTTTGGGGCGTTTGCAGGTTGCACGTCGCTGATTATCATTTGTTTTTCTAAATGGATGGTACTCTTCGCTAATGATTTCTTTTACGTTTTCGGATTGTTTTACCTACCATTCGTTGCCGTTCTTCTTTATCTGCACTACGCAATCGGTGCCAAATTTTATCATCAATCTCACCTGCTGTTGCTAATAATTTCGACTGTTACACTAAAATGCATTGTGGCAGGTTTTGACTTCATCATTCCAACCCTGGTTATGGCGGTACTTCCCCTGATATTTTATGGCGTTTATAAACAATGGGGGTACAAAAACACAAGTATTTTATTCACCAAGGCTTCCTTGTTTGCATTGGGGGGGGTGCTCTTGGGTTTGCTCGTTTTATCTTTCCAAATAGGACAAGTAAAGGGCTCTTTGCCAGATGGGATAAATTATGTCTTGTCAACTTTTAACAGACGGACACAGGGTGAAGGGTTTGTGCCGCAAAATATCTCCACTATGGAAATATTCCGCCTGTACTGGAATAGTAAGATAGTAAGTCTCAATCATCTAATCCATGGGGCAACGATTTCAATAAAACATCTGGTAACACTTTTTTTGGGTTGCTCTTGTTTCATGATTTTATGGCCCAACAGGTCTTCTTATAGTCAAAACATGGCCCTTATAAGTACCTTATGGGTATCTGTGACAGCACCTGCTGCATGGTTCCTGGTATTTAAAAACCACGCTTATTTTCATACACATATGGATCACATAGTCTGGAGTATGCCTTTTGTCATATTGGGAATGGTGCTGGTAGCCGTTACCTGTCAACTGGTCTGCAAGGCAGTTTGGCAACAAATTCGTCCACATTTTTTATCAACATATAAACACCCTGATACTTTATGAAAAGAAACCGTTTTGTTCATCGTTTTTTGAGACGTTACCATACCAGTGTGATCCCTTCAGGGGCTTCCATACTGGAAATTGGCTGTGGCGATGGAAGCCTGCTTCATGCGCTTAAACCAAAAACAGGCCTGGGCATTGATCTGTCAAATGAAAAAATTGAAAAGGCCCGTTGTCAGTACCCGCATTTGTCTTTTCATTGTGGCAATGCCGAAAACAGCCTATTGGAAGGTGTATTCGATTATGTGGTCACCTCTCACCTGTCACGCTTGTCGGGAACACAACTGACTGTATTGGGAATTATGGGCGAATACCTGGGCAAGATGTACATGACACAAAAGCAGCGGCCAAACTATATTATAGCTACTGCTTCCCCGGGATTAGAAAGAAAAACCAAAACAAATGTATCACTAAAAAAAGAAAGGATGCCTATGTAATCTTTAAAAAAGCACCCGAAAACACCTTGCCCCGGTCAGCAGGAAGCTGACGCGAGACAAGGGCGTGCACCTCGAAAGGGCACGATAAAACAAAATTAATTCGAACAAAATTATATATTTAAAATGAAAACTAAATTTAAAAACAAGCTGAGGTATGTTGCAGCTGGTATATTCCTGCTCGGTCTGATTGCCAATGTAAGCCTTTCGCTTACAGATCCTTTTGTACATGTAGGTGCTGAACTGCTGGCACAGGCTACTAGTGGTAATACCGGACCATGTTCTACCAGTTGGACATCAACATCCACTTCCCAAGAATGTGGTGGTGAGCCAGTTTTGATAAAAATTGTATTCACCTATACATGCAACATAGGTGTTGGCGGTCAATGTAAATCAGGCACACAAACAAAGACAATTGTACTGAAACCTGATTGTACGGAAAAATCAAGCACTATAAGTGGAACCGTCACCACTACCCAATGTTAGTTTAAGTTTACTGAGCTCTGGATTTAGTAATCCAGGGCTTAAATTCTCAACAAAATGAAAAAAATATTAATGTATCCTCTTGTTTTATTGTGTGCCTGTACTTCAGATAGAACAGTTGATAAAAAAAATTTAAACCCAGATTTAATTATTTTCAATGAAAATGAATACGATAATCACCAGAAGTTTTATTATTCAGAAGTTTTTAAATCTTATCACTTCGTGCCTCTAGAAACTAATCCTGAATGTATGATATCAGCTATTACAACAGCGAAATTTCTTGGCAACAACATTTTAATTTTCGATGGTAGATATAATAGATTATTACTTTTTAATAAAGAAGGAAAATTTTTAAGAAATATAGGTAGCCAGGGAAAGGGACCTGGAGAACATATTGCGATCAAGGAAATCGATGTGGACTCAGAAACAAAACGAATTTTTGTGTTGGACATAGCGAATAAGATCATTGTTTATAATCCGGAGGGTAGTTTGATAAACGAATTCAAAGTTAGAAGACATGAAATAATCCATTCTTTTCAATATGTTGATGATGAAAAATTTATAGTTCAACTTAATCCCTATCATCATAAAAGCCCCGTTTTGGCTTTAATTGATTCTAATGGAAAAGTGTTAAAAACAATGTTAGACAACCAGGCAATATACATATCTTCCAGGACTGGCGCATCTAGTTTTTATAGAACGAAAGAAGATATAAAATTCTATTCCATATATATGAATACTATCTACCAGTTTAAAGACGATGAGCTACTCCCTTATATAGAAGTAAATTCTACTAATCCATTGGATATTCAACAATTGGCAAAAATCGAAATGCAGCAAGGAGCCAATAAATTAGATAGTGAAGGAACACCTATTTCCACTTATACGCATTATAAAGGTATGTGGTCAATAGGAAGGTATTTCGAGACTGATAAATACATTTATTTTATTTATCACACGGAGAAAATTAAATTAGTTGGGGTATATATAGATAAATCAACTCTACAGGCCAGTAAGCGATTTTTAAGAGGTGATTTCCTAAAGGAGTTTCATTTTAATAACGATTTCATTGCTCAAAAAGACTCTTTGTTTGTTAACTACTTCTCCCCTGGCCATTCCCCTGGCAAAATCAAAGGTTTCAAAGAATTGCTCCGCACAAACGAAAGTGTATACCAGTCTCTTGAAATTAAGCAAAGAATTATGGACTTAAATGAAAATAGTAATCCCGTATTAATTTTTTACAAAGAAAAATGATCAATATCAGATTGCAAAGATATGAATAACTCTCACGAAATTGAAAACCAAACTCAGATATGCCACAGCATAAATGTTGTTGCTGAATCTGGTAGGGAACCTTGGTCTCTCTCGAGCCAATCCTATAGTGCATTTAAGGCAAATTTGCTGGCAGGGACAAGCGGCAGCAGTAGTGGTAGTGCCGGTATCTGTTGCGGAA
>NZ_JBXEQE010000078.1:0-3891 GCF_056858335.1 Agaribacillus sp. DX54 | reverse complement strand
GCACTAAGACACAAAGAGACACAGAGGTTTTTGCTTATAAATAAAATACAGGTACATTCTTAAGTTGTGCAACAGTCACGAGACACTGGCGCCAGTAGATGTTGGGGTGAAGGACAATAGATTTATTGCCGGACAATGACCATTTTTCTTCTGATGATCTCCGTGTCTTTGTTTTCCAGTATAATAAAGTACATACCACTCACCAAATCAATCGTAGGTATATCGATCCTGTTCTGATGCCTGTCAATTTTACCGGTTTCAATGGTCACACCCCGCTGATCGGAAATTTTCCACACATAATCATTTTGCAACGTTGGCTCCAGTTCAAGTATAACATGATCTGAAGCCGGCTGAGGATAGAGTTTTAATTCCCCCGAGGTATTCTGACTATGTCCGATACCAGTGATAGTGGCATTTTGCTTATCAGGAGCCTTAATATAAGCTGCCTGATAAACCCTCTTGGTATCTTTATTTTGCACAAATACAATAACAGCGAGTTTGGTGGGGTCAAAGGCCTTTTCTACCACCCAGGATTCGTCGATGACCTCGGTATCGTTCACATTCCAGGCGCGGTTGATGGTATGGCCTGAAGCATCCGGCAACAACTTTTTCATAACATTATGGTAAATTACTTCCGGTGGCAATCTTTCGATCCCGGAAACTTCAGTTTCAATAATGGCAGTATGCACCACAAGTTCTTCTTCGAAACCAGGAGGAAGGGCTGCTGTAGCAGTAATGATTGTGCTGATATCCAGCACAGAATTGCTGGCAGGAGGTAATGTTAAGTCAATATCGAAAAACGGTGTTTCCAGAGAAAAGTTGCTAATAGAGTCTTGCAACACAGCGGTGTTACTGGCATTGAGCAGCTTAAAAATACCTGCTCCATTAACCACAACATTAGGGGGCTCCGACAGGCCATAAAATAATCTTCTGGCACTTGGATCGGCAGTATTTTCCTGATTGAATAAATCAAAACCAGGAAAGCTGGTATGATAATTAATACTGAAAACCTCACCGCCGTTTTGATTGACCAGATTAGCTATCTGCTCATTGGATTGTGAACTTTCAACCTGGGAATTATTGGTAAAATGCTCCAATAGAATGACCTTGGAACGCTCTCCTATGTAAACATCATCAAAGGCGAAGCCATTTAATCCGGAAATAGAGGGATCATTTAAATCTGCCCCGAAGGTGATTCTAAACTGCACTGAACTGTTCCCCTTAAATTCGTCCAGAGAATGCTTCACTTTTTTCCAACCGGTCTCCTTCCCTGACCAGCCCAAATCCCCAATATTAACATTTCCCGGGCTACTGGGACTTCCTAGAATGGCCGAGGAATTATACCATTCCACACTCTCGAGCCCCCTGTTGTCACCAAGTACTGTCCAGGTTACCCCGCCATCAGTAGAACATTCTACAATAGCCCCGCTTTTTTGCTCCTCGGTGTGAGACCATATTTTAAAAGAGATCATTGGCCTTTCTATCGTACTGAAGTCGAAACATGGCGAATTTACCCAGGATTTTTCACCACTGTTATAAGTGCCACTTAAATTTGTTACCCAAGCGTTGGTTCCGTCTGCCGCTTGATCAATGACCATGTCGGTTGCCGGCACCCCCCATTCCCATGAATTATTGATTCCCTGCGCAACCCAGCCGCCGGATCCGTTTTCAAAGCTTTCGATGTAAGGATAGTCCCCTGCTCCTACCGCCGGCAGTATAAATACCTGCTCGGTAACAGTACGCTGACAGCCTATTCCGGTGGTTACGGTTAAACTCACATCGTACCAGCCGGGCGCTGAAAAAACATGGGAAGGGTTTTGCTGACCGGATGTATTGTCCGGGCCTGTTACCGGATCTCCAAAATCCCATAAATAACTTGAAATTGTGCCGGTTGGGAAAAAAGTGTTATCTGTAAACATGGCGGCATCTCCAAAACATATCTGTTCCCAGCTAAACTTTGTGGTAGGAAAAGCTCCGATTTCCAAATCCGCACTTTTTGAAGATCTGCATCCAAAGTCTGACTCTACGGTCAATACGATAGTATATATTCCCGGAGCTGAATATAAATGACTGGGGTTTTGCGCATTGTCAATGGGTGAATTATCCCCAAAATCCCACTCCCACCTTACAATAGTACTGGGGTTAGGGACACTCGATAAGTCAGTAAAATTAACTACCTCTCCATCACAGCTATTAAATACACCGAAATCTGCGACTGGAAGCTCCCTGACGTTGACAACTACATCTGTGAAGTTTGTGGCATTGTTTTCGTCAGTATAAGTGTATCTGATCACATGCGTTCCTACCCCTGCCAATGAAGGGGTGAAAAGATCATTGTTTACCACGCCTGGTCCACTGAATATACCAAAAGTGTTTATACCATCTGCCACCGGGTCTCCTACCAGGGGAAAGTCGGGGTCGTCAAAACAAAAATCCGTGGCACCCAGGCCGGGTATACCTACGTCTGGTAATGGGTTTACCTTAACCGACTGAGGAGCAGAGAAGTTTGAACAGCCTGTGCCAGGGTCAGTGTAATTATATTGAATAGCATGTGTTCCTACACCGGCTTCAAAAGGACTGAAGCTAAGCCCACTCACAATGCCAGGGCCAACAAATGTGCCACCGCTGGGTGATCCAAAGAGAGGTACGGTAGGCTCATTTACGGCATATTCCGGATTTAAGCCTCCAAAGGAAACTACTGGCAGTGCATTGATGGTTAATGAAATGGAAGACTCTGCCGAATGGCAGGGTCCGGCTGGGTCATTGGTGGTTAAGGTCAGTGTAATTGTACTTCCAATTTGTGAAGCATCAGGCATAAAGGTGGCATTTAAAGTATTGTTATTGGGTGAAAATGTACCCAGTCCATCGCTGGAAGTCCATGTGGCCATAGTCGCCGCACCCCCTGTTGTACCATTTAAAAGCGCATTTTCTCCTTCACAGATAGCCATGTCGATACCAGCACTGACAGTCGGAAGCGGGTCAACCGTTACGACAACATTAAAGGGAATTCCGCTGCAGCCCGAAGCAGTAGGCGTAATGGTATAAGTCACCGAACCTGAAACAGCGCTGGTATTAATGAGTTGCTGACTGATCAGGGCACCACTACCATTACTGGCTCCTGTTATCGCACCAGTGATATTTGAAACTACCCAGTCGAAAGATGTACCGCTCACACCATTGGGATTGGTGACGATAACATTGCTGAGTTCACCGCTACAAATGGTTTGGTCTGATGCATCGACGGTAGGAATTGGCTCTACAAATACTATATAGTCGACCGGTGTACCCGCACAGCCGGAGTGGGATGGTGTGATTTGGTAAATCACAGAAGCAATATTATTCCCGTAGTTGACTGGTGCATCGTTAATAGCACCACTTCCGGAAGCCGTAATGCTGGCGCCATCTATGGTGCCGATTATGGAGGAAGTCCACGAATAGGTGGTACCGGTGACTGTAGAGGATGGGATGAAATTTAAACCTGTACCGCTGCAGATGGTATTAATCAGATCGAGTGGAGTATTGTTGATTGCTGGTGTCGGGTTCTCAGTCACTATCACATCAAACGGAGTGCCTGAACAGCCATTTGCTGTGGGTGTAATACGGTAAGTCACACTCCCACTGTTGATCATATCACTGCTCGTTAACTTCTGACCTATCAATGAGCCATTACCACCAGTCGCGCCACTGACGTTCGTGCTACTATGTACCACCCAGCTAAAGGTTGTGCCTGTAACACCATTCGGGTTGCTGATCAAAACATTACTCGTCGTACCACTACAGATCGTCGCATCACTCGCCGTCGCATCAGGAAGCGGGTCTACGGTCACTACATAATCAACTGGTGTACCACTGCAACCTCCAAATGCCGGTGTGATCGTATAAGTCACCGTC
>NZ_JBXEQE010000077.1:0-4328 GCF_056858335.1 Agaribacillus sp. DX54 | reverse complement strand
AAGGCTCTTGGGTGGTTTAATCTATCTTATAAAAAGGATCAAATAATCGATACTTGCCATGAACTATTGGCTGACAATAAAATTCCCAAAAGGGTAAAAAACGAAGCCTTCAAAACACTGGGACGGTTAAATACGGCCTGGCTCCGTTAGGTTTTGATAATTGGAAAAAGGAGTACTGTTTTAATCTTGTGCGTAAGCTGAGCATTGCGGATGGCCCCTGTACTGATCCGGCCCCCCGCATTACTCATTCCTGATGGCTTTTACTTTTAACCTATAAAGACGAAGCGTTTTTATTTGTTAATATTTACCTCATCCGGCCTGATAATATTATTGGTGATGGCAAATACGGTTAAGCCGGCAATCGTTTTGATACCCAGTTTGTCTGTAATATTTTTTCTATGGGTAATTACTGTATTTGTACTGATATGTAATTTGTCCGCTATTTCTTTATTTGAGTAACCATGGGCCACGGATTTCAGCACTTCGATTTCGCGTTCACTCAGGTTTTCAAAGTGATAGCGCTTGCTTTTATTCACTGAATCAAAAAAGAATTCCTGGAATCTCCTCACGATTTCCTCTTGACTATCCATCTTAATCGCAAAATCCAGGCAAGGACAATTGCCAACATCTTTGTCTCCCAATCCCATCAGCTTACAACAGAAACACCCATCCATCATATCGTCATCCAGGATCATAACACTCATATATGGCCGGTTTTTCCTGATTTCATTCAGTTGGTGTTCTGAGGGGTCCGGAATTATTTCTTTGTTGATTATCAAAAAATCAACATCATCATTTTGAGAAATATTGCTTAGCATACTGTCATAACTATTTGTTTCCAATAGTTCTGTTTCTACGCCAATCACATTGATGATGGTCTTTATTCCGAGGCGGTACAAAAATTGTTTTGCCGCAATTATTACCTTTATTTTTTTAGTTTGGTTCGGCGCTACCTGTATCATAAGTTTACTAATCGAAAAGTATAGATCTTAGAATACCTTTAATCGGTAATAATTAAATCATGGGGTCTCTAGTTTTGAAAATTTGATTTCATCCTGGGAGTTATGTTGATGAAAATCGTTTTCAAAACAGGAATGAAATATTTTATCCGTATGTAAGATGATAATGCTACTATAAATTCCATAATCCTCCAGTTATAATAAAAAAGCATTGGGCCGTCATTGAACAACAAATATATTTATTTAGAATGATTATGAATAGTAAAATTTACTATGATTGAGAAAGAAAATACCCAAATATTACAACTTGGATGTCATCATTTCGGTTGGATACAGGGGCAAATTTCTTCGTGGTGGAATCCAATTCCGTCAATGGGCAAGTAATCGATTGAAAGACTATTCGATTAAAAGCTATTTTGGCGTGTGATCAATATGACTTAATCCAAAAGCACACCGAAGCTGACACCACCCGCAAGCATTATTTTAACAAATCATTCGCCGTCTCCCTGATGATGGAGTAAGACTTTTTTGCGATAAAACAAGCGGTAAAATCACCAACAACATAAAGAGACTTTTTGGAGTAAAAAATTGAAGTTTCACTCACCTGGGTGGGCAGCTGGTAGAAAATAAATGGAAATTTGCCCTTGAGTCTAGGCATTACTACTATCTGGAGGGGGCTGACTGCCAACTGACCACCAGTGCGCCTAACTGATTATGCGCATCATCGACTCTCGTAATAAAATTCATCTTCGCTTAATCCACGCTTGAGATAAAGTTGATTTTTGTCTACAACTATCGTGTAACCTACCTTGGACGCCAGGCCAATAGAAATGCCGTTGTTTCTATTGTATGGATCTGATTCAAGATAAAACCATCCATAGCCTTCGGGTCCGTATCCACTACAACGTACGGAATCTTCACCACAAATCTGAAGCCCGCTTTTCAGCCACTTATGTTCTCCATCATACGAAGGAGGGTCACCATTATTATAAAACGTCTGTGCATAATGGCAAGTTAAACAATTATCGAAATTCACTTCAGTTCCTTGTACATCAACCCATTTGGTCAAAATCCAAGTTTTGGACTCTTCACCGGCAAGCAAATTAATAATGCTGTCTTTAACAGTAACTTGCAATGTAAAATCTTTACAACTAGTCGAATTACAGGCTTTTAAGGTTAATTCGTATACTCCTTTTCTATTATAAGAATGTTCAACGATGGAGTCGGGACTTACCGTTCCATCTCCAAAATCCCATGCTATAGTATGGGCATTTTCAGAATGATCCACTACCACAAACCCACTCCCGGCATAAAACCCATTGTTGTTTTTTGAGATATCGAATTGAGGAATTGGTTCCGGCTGTGTTTCAGCAGACTCTTGACATGCAACTGATAGAAATAAAACACCAGTGATTAGCATAAGAAACTTTACCATTTTTTCGTCTTTGGGTATAAAGTCTAGCTAAAATAAGTAAGCGCACTTTTGCCAGACAAGATCAAGTTTGATTTTCTCGGATTGTTTTCAAGGTGCAAAGTTCGCATATTGATTTTTAGCATTTGTTGTGAAGGTGTTTTAATTCAGTTTTGTCATTCCAAATTGATCAATCGCTTGTTTTCTGTTTTCAGCTAACGAAAAACTCAAATCAGTCCAAGCAGTTCCTTCAATTCCCTTGAGAACAATTCCGTTTTCCGTTTTTGTAATAGTGAAAAGAAAATCTGCGAGATTAGCATCTTTTTCAGAAGAAACTTTATCCGTTTTTGTCATTCCGTGTTCATCAATCGCTTGTGGTAGGTCGTTGTCAATACTAAATGCCAAATCAACCCAAGCACTTCCTTCGGTGCTTGTCAGCTTAATTCCATTGTCAGTTTTCTCCACAACAATTTTAAAATCCTTTAAATCAGTAGATTTTTTTTCTTGAGCAAGAAGATCAGAGTTCACTATAATAAAAAGTACAGCAATTAGTAAAGTTGAACTTAGCTTTTTGAAATTCGATTTTGTTTTCATACCTCAAGTTTTAAAAGTTAGATATCGATTACAAGTATAGTTAAGAAAAACAATAATTTATTTTGTTTAAAAAAATCTTTCATTGCTATGTATATTGATTCTTTATCCATAATGATTAATTGTTCAAGCCATTATCGCTAATGTCTAAACTTGTCATACCGTTTGTGGTGTTTAAACTAATTCCCTCGATTTCAGCAACGCCATCAATTTTCTGAATATCTGAAAGCATGCTTTCAAAAGTTGACATGTTTTCATTGATAGTAGCTTCTAATTGTTCTGCTTGTGTTTCAAGATCACCTGTGTCAGTAACAGTATTGTAACTTGTTGAAAGGTTTAGAACTATGAATAAAACCATAACTCCGGAGGCAATAAAGAAGTAGGTTTTTATTTTCTTTTTTGGGTAGACGAAATTAACCCCGATAGAACAACCAAATCTATTAAGAATGCGATTATTCTTTTTGCTGAGTTTATGGCGGTAACTCTTTGCTTTTTGTAGCCTGGTTCTTTTGTGTTTAGCCGTGCAAATTCATTTATCATTATCATTCCAAAAAAAGGAAGGATCAATATTAACAAGTATAGAATTTGCCTTTTCATATATTGGGCCCAACGTTCCGCACCAGCATCGTAGTTTGGTCTGAGCGTTAGCCTTAGGCGACCGTGGCTTTTATGCATTAGCTGCTTTTATTTATTAAATCAATTAAAATTCCAATGGCGGTAACAAGAATTATAGAGGTCATCCAACCTAAAAAGTAGGAAAAAAACCCTTAATGTAACTTGATACTTTGTGCCTGTTGAAAAACCTTCCAATTGCCCAGGTAGAGTAAATAATTCCAATTAATAAGCTTTTAAATTAATTTGTCCAAAGGAATATATCTTTCTTTTATTATGGTAAAATGATGTATTTGATGGGCAGCAATAGTGAGCCCAATGGCAAAAAGAGGCATTTCGTATTCAAAAAATTGACAGTTTGTTTCAAGTATTTTCTTACTGAAAGATTCAAACATCATTATTGTTGATTGGCGGTAAGCCTGCACTTGCCCCTGTTGCTCGAATCATACCTGCGTGGCGCCACTATGGAGTCTATCAGCTCTTCATGTTCTACTGAGCCTTTTAGCATTGCTTGATCATGTATCCGGCGGTAGGACTCTATATATTTCCTTACCCTCTTGCGACCGATGTGTAATTCACGGGATATCTGTCTTTGTGATTGACCATCTCTGAAATAGCGTAATATTATTTTTTGTTTAGTACTCATGGTTATCATTTGTTAGGTTTTGGGATCTTTAAAAAATCACAAAACTAAGCATTGGTAACTGGTACCTTTTTCAATTGAAATGTGGCGCCCTTTTCAATTAATATAGACA
>NZ_JBXEQE010000076.1:0-4461 GCF_056858335.1 Agaribacillus sp. DX54 | reverse complement strand
TCTAAGTAATAGGATTGGTGAAGAAAAATGATAGGATTATGATGGTCTGTGGTTTGATTGGTTTAACGAAAATAGTTTTTAACTCCGAACTCGTTTTGCTCAATAAATATGGCTTTAAAAGCTGCCAGATTATTTTGTTCATAAAAGAGCAACATGGCCTTTTTGTAATCCATTGAGTCTACGCTGCGGTAAGACAATGGACAGGCATCATCAGCAATAAGAAGAGCATTGCTTATCATCCGACCGGTGCGTTTATTCCCATCTTCAAAAGGCTGTATGTAAGAAATTAATGCCACGGCAATTAAAGCTCTTTCAAACCCATTATTTTTAGTATTAATCAAGTCACACATCAGTTCAAGATTTTCCCTGATCTGATATTCATTGTCCAGGGGCTTATAGGCTGTCCCAGTGATACCGACAGCCCGCGAGCGAATATTGCGTCCTACATTTAAATCCTTAATCAATAAAGAGTGGATTTCTTCTATGGTGCGCAAATCAAGGGTTTTAGCAAGATCTTTATGCTCCATAAGATAGGTAATAGCATCTTTGTGATTGAGCAGCATTATTGCTTCCTCTTTGGTTTTATTATCTGCTTCTTGTTTTTCTTTAAAAAGCCTCTCGGTTTCCAATAAGGTATAAGTATTTCCCTCAATCTGTGAAGATTTCCAGCTTAGTTCTATTGTCAGGCGTTCCAGTTCTTTTTGATAAAGTATAGGAGAAAGGCTTGCGATATTGGTTTGGTATTCTTGCTTTAATTTTTGCAGGAAGGTTAATTCTTGATTAGTAAAAACCGAAATTTCCTCTAAAGACTGAAGTAATTCATAATTAAATGCAGTATTAGCCCTTCGCATATCAGGATCAAGGTCAAAGTAATCGGACGCATTAACTGGAGCAAATAGCTTGTAATTGATGGCTATTATGTAGGTAACAGATCTTCCTGCTCCAAGCTTCTTCAGGTAGTTAGCTTCGACCAGTTTAGCCATATCTCTGTTAAGAGTAGGAATACTAGGGTCACTACTAAGAAGCTCTTTGACTCTTGAGATCGATGCTTGTCCTTGTGCATCCACTATATCAATGATTTTCTGCTGGCGCGGAGTAAGGTTCATAATCATGTTTTTCCTATCACGAAACTAATCTAATCCTATCAAAAGTAATAGGATTAGTAAAGAAAAATGATAGGATTATGATGGCCTACGGTTTGTTCATATAGAATTTGTTGCAGGGTCTTTAGAAAGCCGTTTATCTATATGAGTTCATCTTCAAGCGCATGAAGCTGTGGCGTGCATGCGCTGAATTTCTCATTGCTGATTTTTTTTGTCATCACCAAATGCCACTTGCGATTTCACGCTCCTCCACACCGACAATGTTGAGATAAATTTCGGTTGTTTCAAGGGTGCAATGACCAAGCCATTTCTTAAGCAAGGTGAGAGGAACCTTGGTCACTGCATTAACGGCGAAACCATGACGTAGCCCTTTAGCACACCCACGCACGCCTTTTATGTTGGCTATTTTCATTGCACGTTTAATCTGCCTGGAAGCTGTGCGAAGCGAAAACGGCCATAAGCGAGACCCTTTTTGAAGCTTCACCTTATCACAGTATGCTTCCAGGTCATTCAGTAAAAATTCCGGAATTGGAATTTCACGATAGATCCCGCGCTTTCTTTTCTTGAGACTTTCAATAACCACTGTGCCATTGGAGACATCAATACGCCCTGTTGTGAGATTATGGATTTCTGCTATGCGTGCCCCGGTATAATAGAGCAACTGACAGAATAGTCTTACTTCTGTTGGTTGCTGCTTTGTGATTTCTAAAAATCTGAGCCTTTCATTTTGGTTCAAATACTTACGCTGTCCGTGGTTGTCATATAGTGACATTGTGCTTTTATACATGATATTTTCTTTCTCAAGATAACTGTCCGAGTATTAAATATTCTCGGACAAAAAATCAACAAAAAAATGAGGTATTGGAGAAATTCGGTAGCCTTTACATGACATTGGATGTAACCATTTTTCTAAATATCACTATTCAAATATCCAGATTATCAAGAGGACTCTTTATTGATAGTACACTTTGTTTGGCTACGTGAGTGTAAATCATGGTTGTTTTAATACTGTTATGGCCGAGTAATTTTTGAATTATGCGGATATCAGTCCCGTTCTCCAGCAAGTGAGTTGCATAACTATGGCGAAAAGTATGGGCTGTCACTTTTTTCTTAACTCCAGCTCGATTCGAATATCTTTTGATGAATTGATTAGCTGATGAATTTGAATATTGAGGACTATCCCGGCCTTCAAACAAGTATTTTTTTGGTTTATGTTTCTTGTAGTATTCCCTCAAAATAATGAGTAGATTTTGACTTAATGGCACCAATCTATCTTTTACTCCTTTACCTCCCTTTACCAGAATGGTCATTCGATCAGAATCAATGTTATTGACTTCCAGGTTAATAACTTCACCAATTCTCAAACCTGAACTGTAGAGCAACGCCAATATCGCTTTATGCTTAATGTTCCTTGCTTCTTTTAAGATAGCATAAACTTCTCTTTTGCTAAGGACTTCTGGAAGAACGAAATCACTCTTTCTGGGAAGTAGAAAATGAAAGTTAGTTTCTACTCCTTCAACTTCTAAAAAATACAACTTTAGTGCATTGACTAATTGCTTTTGGGTAGATCTTGAAATCTTTTTACTATGGATTTGTGAATAGACATAGCCATGAAGATCGGTTTCAGAAAGTCGGTTCACAGGTATATTGAGTTCACGCTCAATTTTAGAAATGAAAGAACAATAGGTGAGAATGGTGTTTTCACTATAGCGTTTAACCTCCATAATCTTCCGTAAATCAGCTACACTCATTAGGGCTTAAATCTACAGAATAATTGAATATAATAGCTGATTTGAATGCCAAAATGGTTGGTTAAAAGGTGTTATTTAGCTAAGTTGCGTTTACATATACGTTATGATCAATTTCTCACCAAACGAAAGGGTAAGAATGAAAAAAGTATTGCTGATTAATATCGCATTCTTGACAATAGTTTCTGTTAAAGCTCAAACCCTAACAGGAAGTCGACTTGAACTTACAAGTCACAGCCCAAAAATTGTGTTCAATGCAGAATCCGCAGGACAAACTATTGATAACAATGGCGCAAATCATGGATGGCCTGGCCTTTTATTCAATGCCTATGACCAGCAAGGAGGGCCTCTTGTTACGAAGTGGAATATGACATATTCAGCCCGAGACAATCATCTATATTTCTTCGATTATTCTCATAATAGAAGTGCATTCGAATTAAAAGATAATGGTGATATAGTTTTCAGACCATATTCGAACTTTGGAATTGGCACAACGACACCAAGTGCTTCCTTTGAATTAGTTGGTAACATAGGCTCATCAAATGGAAGGAACTTTAAAGTAACTTATGTAGGAGGTGGAAATCTTGCTAATACGGAATTTTCTGCTTTAACCCACATAACTCATATCCCGAATATTAACGGCTGGACTGCATTATACGCAAAACAAGGTAGTGCAAAAAAAGCAGGTGTGTTTGACGGTGACGTCTCGGTAAATGGACACATTCATACAAAAGAAGTTAAAGTTGACTTGAACGGCTGGTCAGACTTTGTCTTTGAGAACAATTACGAACTTCGAACTTTGGAAGAAGTGGAAAAACATATTGCAGAAAATGGCTATCTCCCTGAAATTCCAAGTGAAGCAGAGGTAACTGAGAACGGAATCAATCTTGGAGAGATGAATGCCAAACTTCTTCAGAAGATAGAGGAACTAACTCTTTATCTCATTGAACAGAATAAGGAGCTCAAGAATGCTCAAGCGGAAATTCTCGAACTAAAAGAAAAGGTTAACGGCCTGGAAAATAAATAGAGATCATAACAGGCACTAAAATGAATATGCGAACAGAGCCATCTGATATGATAATGCAGGCAGTAATTTTTGGTGCTTCTTGCAGCTGAGACGCATACTCATTTTAGTTGGACGTTCGGTCCAATGCTACGCTGCGCATCGAACCTAATGTGCGGGCGACTTCGAAATAAGTCTTGGCCGTGCTCTTTGCTTGCACTGTGCAGAACTTGCGGCTAAAGGCCCATATTTTTCAGAAACTTCTCGATCACTCCTTGAATTTCTTCTATTCCAAATCTTTAACACTATTTGTATAGCCTAACGCATAATCGAGGTTTAACAATACTCAAAAACTTCACCTTTTAGGTTTGCCAAATCATAGTTCCTACCATGAACAGGCCGCTTTCCGATAAAAAACTCATGGTGGCATACTATATTTAATTTTCGGACAAAATCGCTCAAAGATCAGCCATTAAGGGCATTCAGAGCCCATTTCAGGGTCTTGTCGGGGGTGATTTCTATTGTTCAAATTCTTAAAAAACAACCTTATGAAAAAGAAAAAATGTGACACATGTTTTGGGACCGGGAAGGTCACAAGCGGTAGCGG
>NZ_JBXEQE010000075.1:0-4509 GCF_056858335.1 Agaribacillus sp. DX54 | reverse complement strand
AGGAATGGTCTGATGGATTTGGCCCAAAGCGGTCTGCTTGAATAAGTGCAATTTTGGATGATCAAACTGCTCAACTTGGAAAAGTGTTTGTTGCATAGTAGATTGGGGTTTGGATTGTTATTTTTCTCAACTACAATCTAACACTAACCCCCCAAAAATGCTATATGTAGTACGTTTTTGGGGTTTTTATTTCAATATCTAACCTTTAAAAACCCTCAAAAAGCCCTGTAAGCCCATTATGACAAGAAATAATTAATTAGAAGCGAGGCCTATTTAAATATTTTATGGAGACATTCATTTCATGTTGTGTATAACCACAAAATATCAGAATACTGCGAATGCCTTTCCTGCTATTTAAACGCTCAATATCAAAAATTTTCAGGTTATTAGGATATTTATCTTTTAAAGTATGAATAATCTGATAATATAAATCGTAATACATACCGATAGCCGATGCCTTGTCTGATGTATCGAATTTTGGGTAAGCAACATCCCAAAGAGGATCAGCGCTCCAGATCTTATTATCATGATTCACCCAATGATTCCTTCCATCGGTTTTCTTCAAATAGCTTGCTATTACTTCTTCCTTTCTTCTTTTCAGACATATAAATCGGGTATCAGGTTTTTTTTTGATAATGAAATCAACATAGTTAAGGTAGTAAAAACCAACATCTCCATTAATCATTTCCAGGCTATTCATCCTCTTTTCTATGGCATCTTCCGAAAAATGCCAAGGTAGCGGCGATCTATGGTATTCATGAGCAACCACTGTGTTTGGCTGTGCTGATAATAAGGCAGCTAGACTCTTTGTGCCACATCTTCCGGTCCCTAGCCCAATTATGAATTTCTTTTCTTGTCTCTGTTGGTTTTGATTTTTTCTCAATTGGCCAAAGGAAAGTTGGGATTTTTTACACAATGCTTGTATTTCCTTTTCAGAATAATTTTGATAATCAAGAATCAATTTCAAATTATTCAAATAGTTCGGTTGATAATGACTATCCATTTTAGTTCTTTCATGCCAGAGGTGGAAGGCGATATCCTCCAGAATATAAACATTTTCCAGCAAAGGAATTTTGAACCTTGACATGGCATCATCCTCTCCGCCCCAACCCACAAAACGTTCATCATATCCTCCTATCTGCTCATAAGCCTCTCTTCGAAAAATAACCAGACCACCGCAGAAAGATATTCCCGTTCTTTCCCTGCCATGATCACAAGTCAATGAATCAAGGGATTTTTGATTAGTAAGTATATCATTGGTTTCTTGCTCACCCAGATCCATTACCTTATTAAAGGGTTTGATAGCTTCACAATCACGAAGACAAAATGCAAAACATTCCATAAGTACTTGGGGATCGATAATAATGTCATTGTCAGCCAGTGCAACTACCCTTCCCTTGGAATATCTGAAACCAACATTAAGCCCCCAACCTCTATTAAACAAACCATCATTGTAAGCAAATATATGTTTGCAATTTAGGGGTAAAACTCTTTTGTCAATTTTACTGGTTTTATCTTGCTCCACTAAAATGATTTCCATTTCATCTTTGATAGAAGAAACCAAGCCCAGCGTAAAAAGAAGATTTTTTTTTCTCGATTCTGTCCCCTCCTTATGGGTAATTATGTATGAAAATTTCATGATGTCTATTTCGTTCGATCTTCTTTTATTGCTTCTAAGCATCAAAATTCAGATAGGCCATTGGAATTTCCATCACTTTAAGATCATTTAAAATCCATGACCATACAATCCATCTTCTCCAAAACATTCGCCGTGGTCCGGGGTAATGGTTATACGGTTAGGCCTTTCAACCTTTTCACTTTCAAGCTATTCTATATTCGAAACCTAATTTTAACATTGGAGATTGATTTTCACCATCCTCCGAATTGAAATAATCTTTTCCACAGCCTGGTCAACTTACCTCCGGTCACCTGGCGAATCTGGTGTTAAAACCTTTACACGATTAGATTCAACCTCCGGAGTCTGCCATCATCACCATGAATTAATTTCATTTTCCAGCTCTTCCTTTGACATCATTCCCAAACGTTCAAGTTCTGCTTGCTTTATTTCACCTTGTTTTTTGGAATGAAACCTGCTGTTCACGCCTCTGTCATGGGAAAGATGATACATATAACCTTCCACTCTTTTAAATGTATATCCTAAAGTATCCCAGCGGTTTACCCTCTCTCCATCCTCCTTGCCCCATCCATAAAAAAACTCATTTTCTATCCCGGAATCCAGATAAGCCTTGCGATCCGCAAAAAAACCTCCTCCTATAGGGTTCGGGGGGTATAGTTCTTTCATTTTCTTCTCATTTTCCCTTAAGACATCGATGTCCTTAGTTTGAAAATAGAGCTCCCTTACAATTTTAGAAGTATCCAGCGCTCTTTATAAGGGGAAGAAAAATGGGCGGTACGCTCCCGGATTAAATTTACTGCCGCAATTATTTGTTCTTTGGCAACAAGCACATCGGAATCCCACAAGGAAACAATAGGTGTAGTAGCCGCCCGAACCATTTTATTAGTGTAATGCGTGCGGTGAAATATGGGATCAAAATCTTCTTCAAACTTATATTTTACTTCTTTGGGCAGAAGCCTTTCTAACAGTTTGTTATTGTGTGTGGCTGTTTCTAATACATGTAAATGAGTATCAAAATGCTTTGTCAGAAAATCGACTAATTCCAATAAGTTCTCCATTCTGTCAATGGATTCCATTCTTTGTGAAAAAAGAAAGGTTACATCTGTTAAGTCGGTTTTTGTAATCATAATTAATCTGAGCTTGGTGGTATTAATTGTCGTTTACCTTGTACAGGATGTCTATTAATCGGCGCCAACAGGCATCCGGGGAAGCCGAAAACCGAACAGAGTAGGTCTCCATAAAACTAGTAAAGCAATGAAAAACCTAAAAAAGCTTGGCAAGCTAAAATTAATGCCGGAAAAAATGCTCAATCATGAGGAGTTAGTGAATTTTAAAGGGGGCTCAGGTAGTATTTGCCATGATTGTGTCGATTCAGCAGAGATTGGCTGTGAAGTTTCTTGTGCCAATCCGACTAATGGGATGAGCTCTTCGGAGTGTTATGTAGAGTGCGTGTTAAACCAGGCATCACAGTGCTTTGACATGTATGGGGATCCCGTTTTTGGCTGTGTTTAAACTAAGAATTATTAGAACTGCTTTTTCTAAAGGCAGTTCTTTTTTATGGTGCGCTAAATTAAAAAAATGAAACTGAAAAATGTCTTGTATTTGGTTTTGTTCCTTAGTACAAATTCCGGATGTTTTGGTCAGGACGCTATCGAAATAATCAATAGATATATCGATAGTACCGGTGGAATAGAAAATTGGAAAAATGTTCAAACAGTCTATAAAGAGTCTTACGTGATTTTCGAAAATAACTATCTGGGCTATACTTCTGAAAGCATTGTAGATAATAAGACACCGTCACTACACCTGACTTATAAAAAAATGGATACTAAACAACAAAAAACGGAAGTATATAAAAATTTTCAACTGGAAGGTCGGATTTATTGCCATGGCGAAAATTGTGATATGTTTATTCGTCGATCTAAAGTACCCGTAAGGCTTAATTCCGACCTGGCTTTATTAAAATTTACTGCTATAACATTTGCAGAATGGTTGAACAAAAAAAAGAATATCTTCTTTAAGTATATAGGTGCCGAAGAAATGAAGGGAAACAATTATTATATCGTCCAAATCACAAATCCAAAGGCAAAATGGAAACAAAGACAGAATTGCTACTTTAATACAAAGACCTTTTTAATAGATTATTTGGTAGATATTGACAACAAAGATAATTTCACCAAACTGGATGATTACAGAAAAGTTGGGAATGTTATTGTCCCTTTTAAAACCTATTCAAAAAAAGGAGGAGTGGAGTTTTTTAGAAGTGAGATCCGAAAGATGGAATTTAATATAGATCTGGAAGATAATATATTTGATCTGTGACAGTATTTCATCGGGGTACCAAAATACAACATAAAGCCTCCGGGCAGTGGGGGGCACACCTGTAAGTGCCGGAAGCAGGGCAACCTGTGCAGTAAAAATCACTGTGGAAAGATCAGTGTGAACCGCTATTTGTTTCCATACAAATGGACGCTCGGTTTTGAAAGTAAGGTGTTGGGTGATGAAGAATCGATCTAAATAAAAAGGTAAAAAAATTCTGTAAAACGACATCAGTATAAAAATAATATACTGATGTCGTTTACCTTGGACATGATGTTTATCAATCGGCGCCAACAGACATCCGGGGAAGCCGAAAACCGAACAGAGTAAGTATTAAATAAATTCTATAATGCAATGCATAAGTTAAAAAAGCTTGGAAAGCTAAAATTATTACCTGAGAAAATGTTGAGCCATGAGGCGTTGGTAAGCTTTAAAGGGGGGGGCCGGAGGCGGTGGAGGTTGTAGTATTTTTGTGCGATCAGACAACGGTACGGGTTCTGGATATTGGTCACAACCTATTTATTCTGTTTCAGAAGCTCAAAACCATTACCACA
>NZ_JBXEQE010000074.1:0-4566 GCF_056858335.1 Agaribacillus sp. DX54 | reverse complement strand
TGGTAAATGCTTTTGAACCACAAGATAATCGGTTGCTCAATTGGATTGGAAGTGTTACTCCCAGAGAGTTAACCTATTATTTCCCTTTTAAGTACAAAGTCTTTTTTTCAAATCAACTTACGGAATATTCAATGGTATTGAGGCTGGCTGAACAATACCTGATTCGGGCGGAAGCGAGAGCGCAATTAAATGACTTGGCTGGGGCTATTTCTGATGTAGATATTATTCGTAATCGTGCGGGACTGCCGTTGATTCATGATACTAATCCTGCCATTAGCCAGGGTGATCTTCTCTTAGTTATTGAAAAGGAAAGGCAGTTGGAGCTTTTTACCGAATGGGGACATCGATGGTTAGATTTAAAACGTACTGGCCGAGTAGATGAAGTTCTTGGCTCAATAAAATCAGATTGGCAATCAACAGATGCCCTATATCCCATTCCGCAATCTGAAATTAATAATGGTTCTAATCTAACTCAAAACAATGGATACTAATGTCCTTACAAAAATAGTTATCAGATGATTTGCTAAAAAAGCTTGATGGTGGTGTCAAAAATTAAAGTTGTTAGTATTTCCACATATGCAGGTATTTATAAAAAAAGACTAATAATTCCCTTAAAAATAGATTCAAAATGAAGTTTCTTAAAATACTTATAATATTAACATTTTCTATTAACTCTGTTGGAGCCCAACAAAACATCGTCAAACTAAAAGTAGGTGATATTGCACCTTCTCTTAATCACATCAAATGGTTAAAAGGTGATTCCATCTCAGATTTCCATGCAGGTAAGGTCTATGTTGTTGATTTTGGGTTTATTGGTTGTGTACCGTGCATGGAAGGTTGGCCTCATCTGACTGCGATCTCACAAAAGTATTCCGGCAAAGTGGATGTTATTGGTATTTTCACATTGACAAAGTCAATTTCCCAGGCGGAGAATTATCTTTTAAAAATGGGAAATAGAATGAATTATAATATTGGGATCGACATAGACAATAAAATGGATTCAATGTGGGTGATAGCTTCGGGGGAACGTTCCTACCCCAAAATATTTTTTATTGACAAAAACAGAAAAATAGCTCATATTACGGGTACTTCTGATTTTGAAAAATTGGATCAATATATTAGTCAACTTGCTGATGGTAATTTTGATCCTAAAATCGCTGAACAAGATGAAATAAGAAGTAAAGAATTTTTTTCTCAGACATATGAAATTTATCTCCAAGGCAAGTTAACTGAGACATTAGTACGAATTGATAGTGCAATCAGCTTAAAGACAAATAACCTTCATTACAAAGAATTTAAATTTAAGATTCTGCTTGAGAAGAATGAAGAAAGAGGATATGAATACGGTTGGAATGTTTTGAATAATTATCCATGGGGAGAGGGTGACAATGTCTGGGCCTTAGCTAAATCTTGGGCTGCATTAATACTAGATAACTCTGATAGACTTAAAACACCCGATTATGAATTGGCTTTAGCAATGTGCATGAAAGCAATTGAACTTGTTAAAGCTAATGATCTTAAAGCGTTGGCATATGATAAAGCATCATGGACCTACTTTGCAATGGGAAACCCAAGCCAAGGAGAAAAAATGTCTTCAAAAGCGATTGAATTAGCAAAGGAAACAGAACCCCAATTCAGGAAATTTTACACTGATATGTTTTCCTCAAATCTCCGGAGTTATAAACAAAGATTTTCGAAGAATTAGTAATTTTATTTACAAAACTTGCTAAGCTATGTTTGATATAGTACCATCTTCTGGTTTTAGAATTGGAATAATTCTTTCAGAAATGTTCAGATTAAAAAACTCTCTGGAAGAAAAGCAAAGCTATCATAAACATTCCATCTATTTTAATATTATGAAATGGAGTTAACCAACTTACTTTAAAGATGTTAGGATCTACTAGTTGGAGAAACGAATTATTGAAAAATATGCTAGAACTAAGTTATCAATATATTTAGTTATGAGAATGTATGTCGGTGAATCCTGGATTATGCATTTGATTGAAGCAGAATAGTAACAAAGATTAAGGCCATTAAATTCCATTTTCAATCTAATAAAAGTTATAAACTTTCGGTTAGTGGGACATATTATGATTAAAAAAGATACATATAACTACTGTGGACGGCGAATGCCTGTTAATTCTGTAAAATACCAAAGAGCAAGAATACTACTGCCTCCCATAATTTTAGCTGGTGTCAGTTGTTGATTTTACAAAAATCGAGATTAATTAAAAGAGTTTTTATAAAGGCAATGTATAAAGCAAGATCAAATGAAGTACTTACAATTAGCCATTTTATTCATATTTTTACATATACTGTTTTCATCTAAGGTCATCGCCCAATCTGTGGAGCCTAAAGCAGACACATTTTACCAATCATTAAAAGTAGGAGATAAGGTTCCAGATATTACTTTTACCAATCTTATCAACTTCCATGATAAAACAGCAAGGCTAAGTGATTTTAAAGGTAAACTATTGATTCTTGATTTTTGGAACTCAAAATGTTCACCCTGTATTGCTTCCTGGCCTAAGCTGCTGGAACTCCAAAAGGAGTATCACGAGGAAATACAAATTGTTTTGGTAAATCCATTAGAAGAAAGCGACGTTGTAAGTAAATTCATTGATTGGAGAAAGAAACGTGTAAATGTTGATATGACTTTACCCTCTTTTTGTAAGGGTTCCAAAATAGAGGAATTGTTTCCGGTATATAGCTATCCTCAGGTAGTATGGATAGACGAAAACGGGATTGTTAAATCTATTTCCGATGGAAGTTCAATAAATTCCGCAAACATCCGGGCACTGCTAAATGATGAATTAGTTACAATGGAACAAAGAATTGTTGAAAAAAAGAAGAGTGCTGTATATGAAAAACCGTTGTATTTCAATGGAAATGGTGGAGATGGAAGGCATATGATGTGGTATTCAATGGTTTCCAGATATAATGACGATTTACTTCCCGCAATCGGTTTATTCGCAAATGATAGTGTTGGATACTTTATAACAATTGTTAATCATCCAATAAGAGGATTGATAAGTTTTCTTTTTAACGAATCAACTAATTATATGGATCGTCTTCCTCTCAATAGGCTTGTTTTAGAAGTTAATGATTCCACTAGATTTTTGTCAATGGTTAACGGGATTTACCAAACACAAAACCTTTATTCCTATCAACTGTTTTCCAAGGAGCCTACCACCAAGGCCAAACTGAAAAAAATGATGAAAACGGATTTGGAAAGATATTTTCATATAAATTTAAATTGGGAGAAAAGAAAAATGGAATGTTTGGTTTTAACTGCGGCAGATACCTCAGTTATCAGTTATAAAGAAGGAAAAGAAGAGATGTATATTACAGATTCCAGAGTGGCGTTAAACAATGTGAAACTAGACCATTTTATAAATGTACTGCGTAACCATCACTATTATGATTCGCCTTTTCCTATCATTAATGAAACTGGATATAAAGGAAACGTTGGAAGGATTTCTTTAGATGTAAATGTTAAAGACTTTAAGGCATTAGACAAGGCCCTAGAAAAATATAAGATGGGCATGAAACGAGAAGAAAGAATGGTAAATTTAATGGTTGTTACTGAACCGGACGATTATCATTTTTCTAAAAGAGAACTCTCAGAGGATGAGAGGATAGCTAATTCAAGGCTTAACCATGCACTTCGTTTAAGAAGACTAAAGAGCGTCAATGATTTAAGTGAGTATGCAAAGGAAGTCATTTTGCTGGTAAATGATTATTACATGGACAATTGGGAAGAGCTGAATAAATATGCATGGGATTTTTATGTAAAAATTCCTATTTCTGATAAAAATTCTATTGATGAAGCAATCAAATGGGTCAAAAGGTCTATCGAGCTTTACAGCAACTATTACAACAATGACACATATGCTTCTTTGCTATATAAAAAGGGGCTTAAAACAAAAGCACTAAAGGCTGCTCGAAAAGCATTAGAGTTGGCGGATAATGCAGGGGTAGATGCCACTTCTACAGTTGTATTGATTGAAAAGATTAATAGTCTAAATGAAAATGAATGAAACAGAATGGTCTTCAAGTTAATGATGGCTACGAAGTAACTTTGAAAAAGAGAGTGTAAATTAAAGTGTGTCTAAGTTAAAGCATAAAAATAATATCTAACTTAGAACAGAAGATGACACAAGAAGAATTAAACGAATTACAAAAGAAAGCCTTAGAGCAAATCAAGACAGGCAAGCCACTATTTGGTAAGGATGGTGCTTTTGCCCCGATGTTAAAACAATTCCTGGATTCCGGGCTAGAAGCAGAGATGGGCGATCATCTGGATGAACAGAAGCGTGAGATGGGTAACAAACGAAACGGGAAAGGGAAAAAAACTATCAAAAGCTCTATAGGCTCCTTTGACATAGAAACCGCTCAGGATCATCAAAGTATCTTTGATCGGAAGTGTAAAGTAAACTCTGTCTACTCCTTCAGCCCTTCATCCGGGGGCTAGCCCCCGGATGAAGGGCTGCGCGCCAAATCGAGGGGCAACCGATCCCCAAATTTTATGGCTAATTGCTGGACAGTCAAACGCCAATTTTGAAA
>NZ_JBXEQE010000073.1:0-4972 GCF_056858335.1 Agaribacillus sp. DX54 | reverse complement strand
AACTACTGTCTTGTCCGTTGGATAAGCAACCCCCGTATCATTGAATACTTCCAACAAATGACGGCTTTCTTCCCTGGTAAGCATCGATAACTTACTTAGCTGTGAGGATGGGGAGGCTACAATAGCAGTTAGCAGCTCCTGATAATGAACAACCATCCTTTGGATAGTTGCTTCCCTGAACAAAGCTGTACAGTAATTAATATCCACAGAAAACCCAGTCTCCGTCTCCTCCAAACTCATTGCTAGATCAAATTTTGAGGTAAGCTGTCCTTGATCTTCATACTTAGATACTGTAAGCCCGTCCAACTCGATATGTTCAGCATCTGGTGTGTTCTGTAATACGAATAATACCTGAAACAAAGGACTCATACCCATATCCCGTGTCTTTACCACACGCTCTACCACCTTCTCAAAGGGAACCTCTTGGTGGTCATAGGCATCTAAAGTCGTTTGCTTGACAGCTTGTAACAGTGCTTGAAAAGAACCATCTTGTTTTACTTCACTACGAAGTGCCAAGGTATTGACAAAAAAACCGATCACCCCCTCCAACTCCTTCTGGGTACGGTTGGCTACCGGGGTACCTACACAAATATCTTCCTGGCCACCGTACCGGCTCAACAACACTTTAAAAGCAGCCAATAGCGTCATAAAAACGGTGACCCCTTCCTGCAGGCTCAAAGCGTTGATACCGGCACTTAAAGTACTGTTCAGTGTAAAAGAAAGGTTCGCCCCCGAAACACTCTGAACGGCAGGACGGACATAATCGGTCGGTAACTGCAATGTGCCAACCCCATTTAGGGTATCCTCCCAATACGATAACTGATTGTCAATAATGGTACCTTCCAAATAGGTACGCTGCCACAAGGCATAATCCATATACTGTAGGGGCAATGGCGGTAAACGCACCTCTTTGCCCGCGGCATAGGAACGATAAAGCTCCATGAACTCGCCAACCAAGATACCCTGCGACCAACCATCACTGGAAATATGATGGAATACCCCTGCCAGAACATACTCTTTGTCTCCCAGGTCATATAGACACGAACGGAACATATAATCCGCGCTCAAATCAAAAGGGGCCGATAGAAAAGATTTTAGCTCTTCCGTTAACAATGAACCGTCATTAGTTAAATCCTTGGAAGACAGCTCCCAGTCATCGGCCGATAACAACTTCTGATACCCTACGCCCTCCTCTGAATAAATAACCGTACGAAGGACCTCGTGACGGCTTACCACCTGATGAAGACTCAAAGACAGCGCTTGCTTATCCAAATCCCCTGAAAGCCGCAAGGCAAAAGGTAGATGGTATTCCAAACTGCCCTGTAACTGGTCCAAAAACCACAAACGCTCCTGACTAAAGGATAAGGGAACCTTTTCCGTTCTTTCCTGAACACCGACCCTGGGCAATAAAGTGCCTGTGTCTTTTACAGATAGGTAAGCTGCTAAGCTATCTATAGTGGTATGGGTAAAAACATCTCTAATTGCTATCTCTATATCCAAGTCCTTTCGGATTGTAGAAATCAATCGGACCGCCAGTAAACTATGGCCGCCCAGTTCAAAGAAGTTATCGTATATACCCACCTTTTCAACACCCAACAAATCCTGCCAGATCTGTACTAACTGCTCCTCCGTTTCCGTTCTTGGGGCCACGTATTCTTTGCTGGACAAGGCTGAACTGTCCAATTCCGGTAAGGCCTTCCTGTCCAGCTTGCCATTGGCTGTTAAGGGCATCTCGTTTAGCTGCACCCACAAGCGGGGCGCCATATACTCCGGTAAACTCTCTCCCAAGGACGCTTGCAAAGCTTCCTTATCCAGATTACCCTCCAAGACCACATAAGCGATCAATCGCTTACTGCCATTCTCATCCTTCCTCGCTAAAACACAACATTGCTGAACTTCTGGTAACAAGGATAAGGTTTTCTCAATCTCGCCCAGTTCGATACGGTACCCACGTATTTTTACCTGATCATCCCTTCTTCCTACAAACTCGATATTTCCATCAGGCAGCCATTTTGCTACATCACCTGTTTTATACAAGCGATCACCTTCCTTAAATGGGCTATTAATAAACTTTTCGTTAGTTAATTCCTCATGGTTTAAATAGCCCCTTGCTACTCCTGAACCACCAAGAACTAATTCACCTACGACTCCTATTGGCACCAGATTCATATTTTTATCTGTAATATATGCGTAGCTGTTTTTGATTGGCTTCCCAATTGGAAGCGTACCTCGGGTTTTTTCAATATGATAGGTAGTCGAGAAAGTAGTATTCTCTGTAGGTCCATATCCATTGACTATGGTAAGTTCCGGAAATAATTCTTTTACTTTATTTGTGTAGATGGCCAATACAATATCCCCTCCCACCAATAAATATTTTAAGGAAGCGAAAACACTCAAGTCTTCTAGTACTACTTGATGGAACCATGAAGCAGTCATCCATATAGTATTAACTTTATTTTCCAGAATTACTGTTTTTAAACGGTTTGTGTTTAATAGCGTATCAGTAATAGTTAATACCAGCTCTCCTCCATTGAGTAAGGTACCCCAATATTCTATAGTAGTTGCATCGAAGGAAATTGATCCAGTTGACAACCAAACTGTTTTATTGTTTAATCTAAGATAATCACAACTAGTAGCTAAACTGACGATGTTGTTATGTTCAACCTGAACTCCTTTTGGACGACCTGTACTGCCCGAGGTATAGATCACATAGGCCAAATTGTTAACAGTTAAGCCAATTGCTAAAGGTGCTGTAGACTCACTCTGTATAGAGGCTGAAGCAGCATCTAATAAAATAAGCTCTTCTAACTCTAAATCTGAGACACGATAAGCAATGTCAGCGGTACTTAAAAGTATCTCAATAGAGGCATCCTTAACCAAATAATTGATCCTATCCTCAGGATACGTTGGATCTATGGGAACATAAGCGCCTCCAGATTTTAATATCCCTAAAATGCTAATGATCATTTCAAGACCGCGCTCTAAACAGACGCCTACTAAATCTTCTACTGATACCCCTTTATCAATTAAATAATGGGCTAGTTGATTCGATCGTTCATCCAATTCTTTATAACTTAAGGATTCCCCTTCATAAACTACAGCTATGGCATCAGGAGTTTTCCTGGCCTGCTCCTCGAAAAGGTCTACAATTGTTTTGTCCGTTGGATAAGCAACCCCCGTATCATTGAACACTTCCAACAATTGACGGCTTTCTTCTTTGGATATAATAGACAGTTCATTAACTGTGGTTGTCGATTCCTCATCAATATGCTCTAGTAATACCGTTAATGCTTCCTCCATATAGGATACCACAGCGGAAGGATCAATACCCCGATCGGATAGCTTAGCCGTTAACCCAAAATCATTCCCTAAATCATCTACAGATAAATTGAAAGGATAATTCGTTTGTTCTTTTACGAACAACAGTTTAGCACCTAAATCAAGGGGCTTATCTGGCTTATTTGATGATGAACTTCGCGTTGAATGGCGGTAATTTAGCAAAGCACTGAACATCGGGGTATCATTTGGGATACCACTCCAATCATGGACATTGGACGACGGGGTCTGTTCATGGGACAGAAGTCCTTGCAGACGACCATTGGTATGGCTAATGTATGTCGGTATATCGCCCCTAAGGTCTAATAATACGGGCAGGGTATTCACAAATAACCCTAGAGAAGATTCCGATCCTTTGGCCCCCTGCAGCCTTCCTAATAGCACAGAACCAAAAAGGGCATAATCCCTACCACTGCACCTTGATACTACCAGACCAAAGGCCGCATGGAACAATACGGCAGGGCTTAGCTGTAGATCAGTGGATACCTGACGTACGGTATCCCGTAATTCAGAAGACAACATCGCTTGTGAAGATACAATACGGGTCGATCCATCACCGAGGGTATCTGACAGATTAAAGGGATAGGTAGGCGCTTGGATACCGCTAAACAACGATCTAAAGTAACTTTCGCTTTTCTCTAATTTGTCTTTATTTAAGGTATTTCCTATAAAATCACGGTATAAGGCAGGGGTAGGGAGCAGGTCTGCTTTACCTGATAAATAAAACCCTATTTCTTGTTGCACCTTTTCCAGACCAAAGTGATCCATGATCAAATGATGATGATGGGTCACCAAATAATAGGTCTTGTTGGCTACATCATCGGCTACCTTTACCTGCAACATTGGGGCTGTTTTCAGGTCCATGTACAAGCTATCCGGTGCAATCGCTTTTTCTACCTGGGGCAATATGTCCTGACTACTATCAATTGATAACTCCTCGACAGTCAAGTCCACTTCCCGTAATACCACCTGTAAAGCCTGAGAGAACCCATCGTTCAGCACACAAGTACGTAAAACATCATGGCGACTGATCACAAAATCTAGGGCCTTTAAAAACTCCGAGCGCTTGTCCGGCGATGAGAAGGACAGTAAACTAGGTAAAATATAAGGGTCTCCTTTGGTGGGGTCACTCATCAAATGGTGAAAGTAGATACCTTCCTGTAAGGGAGATAGGGGGTAGATGTCCTGGATATTGATCCCGCCTCCGGGAACCTGGTCCATGATCGTTTCCAATTCTTTTTGGCTTAAGTCTACCAAAGGGACCATGGAAGGAGTAATATAAGCACAGCCCTCTACAATACCATTTTCTGGCACGTGGTAAACATCAAGGTTTGAAGATAATTTGGTGCTCAATAAAGCAATGCTCGGATATGAAAAAATATCTTTAATATTTATTCCATAGCCTATTTCTTGAATCTTAGAAATTAATCGGACTGCCAGTAAACTATGGCCGCCCAGTTCAAAGAAGTTATCGTAGACTCCTACCTTTTCAACACCCAACAGCTCCTGCCAGATCGTTGCCAACTGTGCTTCTGCCTCTGTCCTCGGGGCCACGTATTCTTTTGTTGACAAGGCTGAACCATCCAGTTCCGGTAGGGCCTTCCTATCTAACTTTCCATTATTGGTCAAGGGCATT
>NZ_JBXEQE010000072.1:0-6000 GCF_056858335.1 Agaribacillus sp. DX54 | reverse complement strand
CAATAAAGCTCTAAATTTGAAATACTTTTTTCAATTTCTAAGTGGTTCAGAAAAGAAGCGTGAGTCCTATTGTTGCGTGCAAAATACGTGCAACAAAAAAGCCATTTACGATTTCCTCATCGTAAATGGCTGATTATCAGCGTGGAGCCAATGGGAGTCGAACCCACGACCTCTTGACTGCCAGTCAAGCGCTCTAGCCATCTGAGCTATGGCCCCGTAAAATGGTAACAATTGATATAACTGATTTTTCTTTTTTCAGTTTATCAATGGGTTGGCAAATATATCCAATTTTTTCTAATCAAAAAACCAGCCGGCGGGCTTTCACAAAAGCTTTTTGATAATAATTTGAATAGAGGTTATCCTCCACCACACCACGGGAAGAGGAGGCATGAATGAATTTGATCGACTGCTTGCCTTTTATTTCAGTGACCAGGCCCGCATGGGAAACTTTTCGCCTGCGCTTTTTGGTGGCAAAAAAAACCAGATCCCCGGGCCGCAATTGCTGCATGCGTACTGCTTTCCCGATCTTACTTTGCTCTTTGGCACTTCTGGGTAGGGAGATATTGGCGGATTTGAAAGAAATTAACAGGAGTCCTGAACAATCCATACCCCTCTGGCTGGTGCCTCCGTAACGGTAGGGGGTACCTACAAAGGTTCGGGAAGTATTGATGATCTTATTGATTTTTTGTTGTCTGGCTTTTAGCTTTTTGCCGGAAGAACAACTGGTAAAAACAAGCAAAACAAAAACCGCCAGGTAAAAGAGGTAAAAGGGTCTATTGATGAAGGAGGACTTTACTGACACCATGTATCTTTTAGTTAAACATATAGATAACGAACAATGATGTGGTTAAATATAACTTAATTCAATAAATGTATGGTTTAATTAAGAAAATTAATTAATTAACAGCCCGAATTTTAACATTTTTGTGAAGCAACAGTATGTGTGGTATCACCGGAATATATGCATTTAATGAAGTTGGCAGGTTTAATATGATCAACCTTGCCCGTGCTACGGCGGTTTTGGAAAAAAGAGGGCCGGATCACCAGGGCATGTATACGGAATATTTTGTAGGTCTGGGACATCGAAGGTTATCGATTATTGACACTTCGGCAGACGGCAACCAACCTATGAAAGATGAAACAGGGCGGTTTACGATTGTTTTTAACGGAGAAATCTATAACTATAAAAGGCTCCGGAAAGATTTGATCAGCCAGGGTGTCTGTTTTAAATCAGACTCTGACACAGAGGTGCTACTCAACCTCTATATTCGTGAGAAAGAACAGTGCCTTAACAAACTGAATGGTTTTTTTGCCTTCGCCATTTATAACAAAGAAGATAACTCGATATTTCTGGCCAGGGATCGTATTGGTATTAAACCTTTGCTCTATTACCAGGACGAGGATAAGATTATATTCGCCTCCGAGATGAAGTCGCTGCTTGCCTATGGGATTGAAAAGTCGGTAGATTATACTTCTTTATACCAGTATTTACAATTCAACTATATACCTGCACCCAGCACTATTTTAAATGGTGTAAAAAAACTGATGCCGGGTCACTTTCTGAAAATTAAAAACAGGGAAGTTAAAATCAGCAGGTATTACCACATCCCTTATCACAAAAGCCATCTCAATCCTGATAACCTCAACTACGAGCAGCAAAAAGCGAGGTTAATAGAGTTACTGGAAGAATCGGTGAAAGAAAGGTTGGTAGCTGACGTTCCACTCGGGGCATTTTTAAGTGGTGGTATCGACTCATCCGTCATTACGGCCCTGGCGACCAGGCACAGGGATCGACTCAACACTTTTTCGATTGGCTACCGCGATGAACCCTTCTTTGATGAAACCAAATATGCGAACTCGGTAGCCAGAAAATTTAATACGCACCATACCGTTTTTTCCCTTTCCAACCTTGATTTATATGATCACCTGTTTGACATTCTCGATTACCTGGATGAACCATTTGCAGACTCCTCGGCTATTCCGGTCTATATTCTGAGTAAACACACCAGGAAGACAACCACGGTAGCGTTGTCAGGAGATGGGGCAGATGAGCTGTTTTCAGGATACAATAAACACCAGGCAGCATTTAAAGCCTTACAGGGGGGTACAGTTGCTTCGATGGTAAAATCATTGCTTCCCTTGTGGAATGCATTGCCGAAATCCAGAAATAACCCTTTGACCAACAAGGTGAGACAGTTCCAAAGATTTGCCATTGGCATGAATCTGAGTGAGCGTGAGCGTTACTGGCGCTGGGCGGCATTGGCCACCGATTTTGAGGCGATGTCGATATTAACGCTCGAGGCCAGGGAAAAAGTCAATACGGAGGAATTCAACCAACGAAAGCATAATATTCTCACACACTTCAACGGAAAAGGCAATCTGAACGATGTGTTGTATACTGATATGCATATGGTTTTGACTAATGACATGTTAACCAAGGTAGACAGCATGTCTATGGCCAACAGTCTTGAAGTCAGGGTCCCATTCCTGGATCACCATGTAGTCAATTATGCCTTTTCACTGCCGGAGGAATCCAAAATTAACAGCCAGATGAAAAAACGGATTTTACAGGATGCTTTCAGGGATATTTTACCCAGGGAGCTCTACAGAAGGCCAAAGCATGGTTTTGAGGTTCCTTTGTTAAAATGGTTCAGAAACGAACTAAGATCGTTGATTGAAAATGATCTTTTGGCAGAGAATTTTATAAACAACCAGGGAGTATTCGACTACGCGGGTATCAGGGCGTTAAAGGAGCAATTGTTTTCTAAAAATCCCGGCGATGTGCATGCAAGAATCTGGGCGTTGGTTGTATTTCAATCGTGGTGGAAAAAGTATTTGTAAGTAGTAAAATACAGTAGCTTTGCCCGGCTCATTTGCCAGACAAAAACTACTGTATAAAGATCAACTATAGAACTATTTTAACCATGCTCTAAACATCCAACTGTTTTTTTCATGTAATTTTATCATGTCAGATACCAGTGTAGCTGTACCTTCATCGTATGCATCGTTGGCCTGCTTAAGAATTTCTTTTTCCCTGATTATTAAGCTGTTTAAGTTAGATGTGATGGTTTCTATTGCCTCTTTTGCCTCGTGAACATGGGTTTTAGCTTTGATACCGGCATTAACCAGATAATCTTCAAAGGAATGAAAAGGCGTTTCATCAAGGGCTAGTATCCGTTCTGCTATATCATCGATATGTACGGCTGTTTCGGTGTATAGTTCCTCAAATTTTTTATGAAGATCAAAAAACTCATGTCCTTGAATGTTCCAGTGAAAACCTCTCAGATTCTGGTAATAAATCTGAAGGTCAGACAACAGCAGGTTAAGTTGATCGGCGATCTCTTTTGCTTTGCCTACTTCCAGTCCTATTAGATTTACATTTGCCATAACGAATATATTTAATTGTTTATTAAGATAAACGGATTTGTATCAGCTTTGGCTACAGAATTTTATCTATTGTTTTGATCATCTCATAGATGTTATCTATGTGATTAAAAAAAGATTACGTTCCGGTGATTAGCTGATGATTTCAGAGGGATTCCGGTTTTTTAAAACTTTTTCTAAGGGCCATTTTAAGGCTTTTTTTCACCAATTCACCCATGGTGCGACAACGCAGGAAGGCCTTTTCATCATAGAATTCTGCCAACTCCTTTTTCAGGTTTTCTACATGTTCGGATAACGAAATGGTGTCTTTTTCCATGGCATCAAACAAATCCTTGATCACATACCTGGATGCTTTAATACGATTAGCAATAAGCGCTCTTTCCTCTTTTTGATACTGCCGCATGGTTTCCGGGGTCATGTGTTTCATGCCAATGGCAATGATGGGGTTATTTTGTTTAAAATATTTTGGCATATAGATGGCTTTTCTGCCCTCATACGACTGCTGATCGAAATCTATGGCCCGGATACGATAATGTACTTCTTCGAAATCGGGGGTAATATCAACTACAAAGTTGCTGGAATGCATATCTCCCAGCAAACGTACAAAACATCGCTCATTGAATTTTACAAATTCTTTGGACAGCCGCACTTCATTCAATCTTTTATCCTGAAGATGGTGTTTGATAAACTGATCACCGGGAATACCGACAATATGTTCTTCTATTAAGGTTTCGTGGTTGACAATGTATCTGATTCTATTAGGGGAAAGTAAATCTTCGAGCTCTAAGCCATACACCCTGGAAGCATCGGCATTTTTGATATAAAAGTAGTCAAAATTATCGTTGATCCGGTTAACCACCCGGATACGAAATGGTTGTGTATTGCCATAAACACAGATATCGACCCTTTCAATAAACAAGTGTTCCATGACAGACAGGTCACCATCGGCCTTCAAAATAGCATAGATTTTCTTAAGCTGGTAATGGATATGCTGCATGTCAGAAGGGCTGTAGAATACAGTTTCCCATAACGTATCTTCACCCCAGTGGTCATAAAGAGCAATAGAGTTATTGTAACGCCGCAAATCATTGTACTGAATCGGGAGGTTAAGTTCCCTGCCATGTATTCTGAGATATTTTCTCAGGCTGGGGCTTATTTTAAATGGAATTTTCTTTTTACTAATTAAAGCCATTGCACTTATCATTCTGCTTCAAACAAGCCATCTATGATATCGAAGCCAATAGTTGTGGTCTTTATTTTTCTATGACGTCAACCAATTGTTCCAGCCCCAGGCTTCTCGATGCTTTTATAAGGATCAGGGCTTTATCAAACGGATTTTCATGAAGATAATCAATGAGCTGGTCTTTTTCTTTAAAATAAGTGGATTCAGGATTAGCATTTTTTGCGGCTAATATTTTTTTTCCGCAGAAAATCACTTTGTTGAAGTGCCTTTCTTTGGTTAATTCGCCGATTTTATAGTGTTCTTCTTCACTGATTTCGCCCAGTTCATTCATATCTCCCAGAATGACCACTTTGTTTCCGGATTCCATTTCCGCGATGTTTTCGATGGCAGCTCTCATTGATACCGGATTGGCGTTGTATGCATCGAGAATGAGCATGTTATTGCCTTTCTTAATAATCTGGGAGCGATTGTTGGAGGGTGTGTACTTGCTGATGGCCCGGTTGGCCTTTTTGTTGTCAACCTCAAAAAATTTACCAACGCACAGTGCTGCGGCAATATTTTCAAAATTGTATTTACCTACAAGATTGGTTTCGATCAGATTGCCTTTGTCTGACCTTATTACTAAAAAAGGATCAGCGGTGACCAACTCGCAATGATAGTAATCGGAATAATCCGGATAATAATACGGCCTGTCAAACCGCTCGGCCATTTTATTTAATATCTCATTTTGAGAGTTGATAAAAACCTTTCCATGATGATCGAGCAGGTATTGATACAGCTCACTTTTCCCCCTGATTACGCCTTCGAATCCACCGAAGCCTTCGATATGGGCTTTTCCGATGTTTGTAATGAGTCCGTGTGTAGGCCGGGCCATTTCACATAATTCGGCAATGTCTCCTACTTTGTTGGCGCCCATTTCAATAATGGCTATTTCCACCTTTGGACCAATGGATAATACCGAAATGGGTACACCTATATGATTATTCAGGTTTCCCGCTGTGGCAAAAGTTACGAACTTTTTACTCAACACCTCATGGATTAATTCCTTTGTGGTGGTTTTTCCGTTGGAACCGGTAATACCAATGACTGGAATTTTTAGTTTAGACCGGTGATGTATGGCCAGTTCCTGAAGTGTTTTAAGAGCGTCTTCTACCAGAATGTAACGATCGTCTTCGAGCTTGTGGTCAGGGTCATCGATCACCGCGAAGCTGGCACCTTGTTCCAATGCTGCTTTCGCAAATTTATTGGCATTAAAATTAGGGCCTCTTAGTGCAAAAAAAATGTTGCCGGATTTAATCTTCCTGGTATCGGTAGAGACACCGGTAGCACTTAAATATTTATCATATAGAGAGGCAATCATTCTGGCGTGGATTTTGGACTTTAAGATAACACTTTCTGGCAAAAGTGACTGAAATTTATTGTTATCTTTTAAC
>NZ_JBXEQE010000071.1:0-6468 GCF_056858335.1 Agaribacillus sp. DX54 | reverse complement strand
ACACATAAATGCAAATATTGTAAGTGATAAATGCCAAAGGTTGTCCTTATAGGCATTCAGAATATTTTTTAGCCCCTGGTATTCAAATTATGCAACTCACTCATGGCCAGGCAGAGCTAGGGATATTCATTGTGGTATAATTAAATGCAATGAAACTTTCATTAAACTGAACATCAATTACTTTTTGATCACCCGGGAAACTGCAGAGTGATTTCTGCTGGAAATTTTCACAAAATAAACACCGGTGTCAGCCTGGGAAAAATTAAGTTTGTTATCCTTCCATACAATATCATATCTAATCCGCCCGAGTGCATCGAATACTTCAATGTCAGTTAGTTCCGGTACCTGAATAAATACAAATTCAGTGGTTGGGTTAGGATAAATATTTTTGTTTAAGTCAAATGCTTCTATGCCAAGCACAAGGTTGATAACCATAGTTTGTGTGATTTCTTCAGCAGCTAAGTAATTTTGATTTCCAGATTGACGTGCAGTTATATTTACCATTCCATCTTTATGAATAGTCGCCACATTTCCATGAATTGAGACGATTTCTGGATTGGCTGATTCGAAGGAAATATCCAACCCGGAACTAGCTGTAGCAGAAAGTATAAACGAATCCATATCACTAGTTAGTTCGGGAAATGCATCGAATAAAATAGTCTGTGCTGATTTTTCAACAGTCAGACTTTCACCTACCGGCAACGCAGCTTCGTACAATTCGCTACCCGGTTGTTCTGCTATGATTTCTACCGTACCGGCCCCATGAATGGTAACTATATTATTACTTATAGTGGCTATGGTTGGGTCGGATGATCGGAGATTTACTGTTAAACCTGAAGTAGATGCACTTTCAATGGCGAACGGATTATCACCAAATGTCTTTCGTGCCAAGGGGTTAAGAGTTATTGCTTGGTTAGCTTTATTAATCGTAAGGCTTTTATTGTTTGAAAAGGGGAGGTAAAAATTATTTCCTGCTTGATTCGCAGTAATAACAACGGTGCCCACCCCCCTGATTATGATTTCGCCATTAATCACTTCGGCTATACTGTTATCAGAACTAGTGTACTCAATCGGTAATCCAAGATCGCTTTGCATCTCAAGTTTGATTGAAGGGTCACCATATTGGTACATCGTGAATTCATCAAGTGTTATTTTCTGTGGCAAATATAATTGAGATTTGGTCGGGTTAATACCCTCCGGTTTTACTTCCAGATCAACGGTCATGTTTTTATGGGTTATATCAACACTTAAAGAATTCGCCACTTCCGCGTTGTCCGGTTCAAAACGTAACATAATCTCATAGTTATCGCGTGGCAGGTTTTTAAATTCAAAAAATCCAGAGGCATCCGTGTAGGTAAAACCTGCAACCTGTCCTGTTGATGAAATAAGAATAACAGGAATGGGTTCAATTGCAAGAACCGCTCGCTGTGATTCACTGGCTGGTCTTTGAGTATTGCTCAATGTAACATTACCGTTAATGACTCCCGTACCTTGTTCTAAAGCATGCACTTTAAGCACCTCCATATTCACATTCATGTCATTTGAAGCCGTGAAGAAGTTAGTAGGTTTCAATGTTAGTGACTTGCTATATATGGTGGGTACATATTCTGGATATTGTGCAGGATCAGGAATGAAGTATAGCGTGTGTGGTTGTCCATCAATATTAAATGAAAAATCGGGTCCTTCATACGGTTCAATCTTTTGTATGAAATCAACATTACCTAAAATATTCTTTTGGTAAAGAAATAATTTTCCCTTGGTAATGGGTTGGCCATCCTCGCCTTTGATGGAACCGGTGATAGTATACGAGGTAGGATATACCGTTAAATTGATGTTTTTAGATGTTGGTGTTGTATGGCATGCGTTTGTGCAGGAAACGGATATTTGATAGGAACCTTCGGGGAGTGTAGAAGACAGGTTAAGTGTTAAGATTTTATCAGCAGATTGACCTGGACCAAAGTTGATTGGCAAGTTAAGCTTTTCGGAATGTACCGTAATATTTTCACTATTCTTTATCAGAAAGGTATAATTCTGATTAAATCCACTATTATTTCCTGAATTTGAAAGATTCAAATTCAGATGGATTTGCAGATCAGTATCATTTACTTCTTCCAGTGTTATTATATCATTGAGTCTTACTCCCGGTGCCGGTGGTGGAGGAATAACAATTGTATTATACTCATCGATATGGGTATTGTTATGATAATTTGACTCCACCAGTTTATTTCCAGGATTCACAGTGAACTTGGCCTTATATGTTCCTGGGGTGCTATAGAACATCTTAAAATCCAAATAAAAACTTTTTTCCTCACCGGGATCTAAATTGCTATATGGTAAACCCAGGTACTCATCTCCTGAAAAACCTTTCGGTATCCCACTTTGATCGATTAATTCAACCATTACCGAAAATCCGGCAATCGCATTAGATCCGTCATTACGGATGTACAGGTCCGCTCCTAACAAACCCCACCTATCTTCATATTCTCTTACAGAACTGGATGTAATTATAAGATCAGCATTGGATTCATTAATTTTTATGGGAATAGCGAAAATATTGTTACTCTCATTGGTCTCATCAAACCTTTCGAATTCATCGATACTGCGATCTATCCAAGCCACAATGTAATAGTCACCACTCTCCACGGCTGGTAAGATAGTGTTCCAGGTAGTACTTGAGTTAATTTTGTCAACCCCATTTAAATTAAGTCGATCCTCATAAAGGACTTTATCATCTTGGCTAAAAGTAGCATCGGTACTTAACACATATGTTATTCTGATTTCGCCCCCGGTATCTGTTGTGCCCAGGTTTTCTAACACATAGCTTGGTTTAACCAGGCCGTTTTGGTAGTATGTGGATTTGTCAAGGGAAAATGACATAAACGTAAAATCAACATCAGGGGGAGTGACAACAATATTTGGAATTATTAAAATGTTGTTTGTCTCATTCGTTTCAGTTTCGTTATCTTCAGGATCTGCTATAATGATTAGATAGTAAGTTCCGGGTGTGACATCAATTCTACCCCGATATGTTTGTCTGGTTATTGATTTTCCTGCACCCAGCGGTGAATAAAACAAGAAGCTCTCAACCAGAATATCTGAAGCTTGCCATTGATTATCGGTTGATATATAGGCGGCAAAAGTAGAGTGATTTACCCCCACAATACCCGTATTCTCGATAGTAATATCCACCGAAAACTCTTCATACTGAGCAAAATTGGTAGGGCCATTATAGTCGGCAATGATAAGGTCTTGTGAAAAAGCTGTTATCTGTATAAAGAGAAGTTGAATGAATAAAAAATTTCTCATTTCCCGTAGTTATAAATAGTACAAATGTAATTGGAGTTTTTTTGTAGATAACTGCAATTTTTACAATAAAGGTTACACTTGTGCTTTTTGCCTGCAAAGATGTGTAAAGTGTTATAGCCTTGTTTTATTCAAGCTGATTGTAAGCATTTTCAAAAACTGTACAATTCTGAAACGGAGAAACTTGCGAAAACAATAAAATATATTTATTTCTAGTCAGTTTATTTGCTTTTGATGGATCAAAAAGCAGGTTAAGCAATTGATAATAAAATAGTTAACTTACTTCCCGATACAGAAAATTCTATGTGTTGATTTTCAGTGGGTTAGGAGGGAGGGGGTACATATGGGGTACAAAATTAAACAACGGGACTTAAACGCAATAAACGTGTCGCAATTAGCTTGGCAAGTGTATTATCCTGCCTCATAAAATTTTAACCCTTTGATATACTTAAAATCTTTCTTGTTGAGAGAATAAAGTGGTATTTGATGTGCCAGCGCTGTCGCTGCAATAAACCCATCCGGTAAGCTAAGTTGATGGCTCAATGCATAAGTTGACATTAAAGTTAAAAATTTATCACATACAGCTTCATCTATCCCAAGTATCGGCAAATGAGCAATGTCTTTTTTGATCCGGGCTAATTCTCTTTTGTTTAAAGCACCGTAAATCAGTTCACCTGCTGTAATAATGCTAACTGAAATATTTTGTTGACCAATGGATTTTAATGTTTTCAGGATAGCTGGATTTCCCTTGTAAAGCTCTATGATAATATTCGTGTCACAGAGAATTAGCTGGCCCTTTTCCATGCTTTTTCACGAAGTTGGCGCGCATTGATTTCCCGGTTTTTCCACATTCCTGCGGAAGCAAAAAGATCATATTGTTTGCTAGTTGTCTTCCGTTTTGAAGTTGATTTTTCTACTTCTACAAAATCAAACTGTTTTAATAACTCCAAGAAAAAACGAAGCTTGCTATTATCTTTTATCCTAAGTACGATCTTTTCCATTCTATCAAAGATAACGAATTTTCCAGCATTTTGATCAGTTTATTTATGATAAAAGTGTTGGATGAAAGGTTCCTAAATATGCAAAGTGATCAGATAATTTCTTTATTACTCTAAAAGAAATATTCTGGTCGAATAATAGTATCCCTTCGATTCGCTACCTGTTGATTTTGTTAGCTTTCACAAATATTTTTGCTGATGATGGATTAGACCTGCCTGATGGGCAACAAATTTTCTAAATCATTGACCATGCAGTCCGGGATTTTTGTCAGGGTTTCTTTTAGCCATTGAAAAGGTTCCACCTCATTGATCTTGTAGGTGCCTAGTGTATTGATTTTCAAGTTAGTTTACTATGAGGTGCGTAATTCCATTGAAAAGTTTTGGCTCGTGTGGCATTGTAAGTTTGGACATATTCCATTAACTGATCAACGAGTTGTTGTTTGGAATGCCATATTGCTCGCTTCAGCACATCTTTGCTTAAAATATTGAACCAGCTTTCAATCTGATTGAGCCAGGAAGAGTAGGTTGGCGTGAAATGCATGGTGAGCCTTTTCTTGCTATTTACCCATGCTTTTACCTTTTTATGTTTGTGTACGTTGAGATTATCCACAATAATGTGTAGTTGTTTGTCAGGGTATTTTCGGTAGAGTTTTTTGAGGAACTTCAAAAAGTTCACATGGTTGTTCTTGTCAATGGTTTGTGCGGTGACTTCCCCTTCATGTACTGCCAGGGCAGCCATCAATGATACCGTACCGTTACGTTTATAAGTGACAGTATGCCTTTTGGGGAGCCCACTTTTTAGCGGTAATTCAGGTTGACTTCTATCCAAAGCCTGTATTTGCGTTTTTTCATCAACGGATAAGACCATGGCCTTTTCGTCTTTGGAGAGGTAAAGCCCTATTACATTGAGCATTTTTTCCTCAAACTCAGGGTCAGTACTTTTGCCACACCAATAGGCCACCTTGTGAGGGTTTAAATGATGATGAGATAGAACCTGATGAACTTTACTTTGACTCATCCCCACCGCTGAGGCTATTCTTCTCTGACTCCAATTGGTATAGCCTTCCCCCGGTGGGCTACAGGCCAATTGAATGACACGAGCCTTAGCTGCTTCACTAAAGATGGCAGGCTTACCCGAACGAGTCTGATCTTTTAAACCAGCTATGCCCATCTTTTTGTAACGACCTTTCCATTTGTTAATCATAGGTCTGCTGATAGGAAGTGCCGATTGGATTTCATCATAGCTCTTCCCACTCGCACAGAGTAAGATAATCTGAGCTCTAAGTACGTCTCGCCTCGGTAACTTATGAGAGCGGGAGCGAAGTGTGAGTGCTTCACGATCCCATTCGCTAATTATAATTGTTCCTATACTTGCCATAAGGCAAATATATTAAAAGTAATCTTATTTAGTAATCGTTACACTAGGAAGGAATACAGCATAGCCGCATTGCAGGCGGCTTGATGCGATCCGGCAAACAGATAGTTACGCCGTCCCAAAGCGAGTGGGCGAATGCTGTTCTCCACGCTATTGTTGTCTATTTCCCATTGGCCGTTCTGTACATACCGTTTCAGCCTGGGCCATAGTTTCAGGGTGTAGGCAATCGCTACGCCTATGGCACTTTTGGGCATTACTTCATAGATATTGGTTTTGAGCCACTTCTCTATTTTTTTCAGTACAGGCTTAGCCTTCCTTTTGCGATAATAGTAGCGTTGCTCATAGGAAAACCCCATTTCCTTGCTTCGCCGCTCTATCAGATATAGTTGTTGTATTTTGGACAGCATATACCCCGCCCTTTTGGGGTCATTGTCCAGGGCTTGCTCGAAGTAACTTCTGGTATGTAAAGCTTTACATACCAGAAGATATGCAAAGTTGAATAATAGTAAGCCTACTGTAAACTACCTGTTTGAAAATTTGAGCCATTGGTTTAATATAGCGTGCAAAAATCGTTATGCGTAAACTATCACAGATGTACCCTATTGTTGAGAAGTGGCTTTCAAGCCCTGAGGGTAAGCAGTTATTTTGTGCACAAGAAGGTCTACCGATCAGTGTCCTGAATTACTGGGTATCTCATTACAACCGGCACAAGCGAGAAAAAGTGGCCAAACAAGGGTTTGTGCCATTACAATTGTCCGGTAACACCACTGCCCCCGCCTATATGGAGTTGGA
>NZ_JBXEQE010000070.1:0-6505 GCF_056858335.1 Agaribacillus sp. DX54 | reverse complement strand
GCTGGACCATATTGGCATGGCAAAGGTAAGGGAAGAGATCAAGCACTATCTATCAGGGCAAGTAGAGACACTTCCAACACCGTCCTTGTACCGTGATTTCATAGGGGATACCCTGAACAAAGAGAAATTAGCGGAGAGCAAGGATTACTTCAGTGATCTGTACGGGGGTGTTGAGTCGCCTACCTATCCTTTTAATTTGTCAGATACCAAGATAGACGGATCGAACAGTATTGTTACTTCAGAATCGATGTTGTCTGTTGAACTACGAGATGGTATCCGAAAGGTATCGGGTGATTTACAGATGAGCCCAGCGGTGTTTTTCCATGCAGCCTTTGGTCTGGTGGTGGGCAGGTGTAGTAATGCGGCATATGCACTTTTTGGTTCCGTGCTTTTGGGAAGGTTGCAAGGGGCTAAAGGCTCGGATTCTTCCCTGGGGTTATTTATGAATACACTGCCCATATTATTGGATCTAAAGGGTGACATACCGGCGTACATTAACCATACCAATGATCGGTTGCAGGCACTCTTGTCCTATGAACAGACCCCTTTATCAAATATTCAAGAATGGAGTGGTGTCCCCAATGAAGCCCCCTTGTTCAGTGCCCTGTTAAATTACCGTCATTCGGCACCTGGTTCATCTAACACAGACTTTGATTTAGGGGGAGAACTGCTATCAGGCGAGCATAGGTCGAATTACCCTTTTAGTTTAGAAGTAGATGATTATGGGGAAGATTTTGGATTGATGGTGAGGATATCTGATATGGGTATTGATCCTTCGGCTGTGATATCGTATATAAAGGAAGCATTAACGGTATTGTTGGAACATATTGATAAGGAATCGACAATCACAGTTAATGAACTGTCCATTATACCCAAAGAAGAAAGGCACCAGTTGTTGGAAGTGTTCAATGATACGGGGGTTGCTTATCCAACGGACAAGACGGTAGTCGATTTATTTGAAGCGCAAGCTGCAAAAACACCTGATACTATAGCGGTAGTGTATGAAGGAGAAGCCTTAAGCTATCAAGAATTAGATGCACGCTCCAATCAGTTAGCCCATTATTTGGTGGGTAAAGGGGTATCGGTAGAAGATTCAGTAAGCGTTTTTATAGCGCGCGGTACAGATATGATCATTGGTATTTTAGGGATACTGAAATCAGGCGGGGTTTATGTTCCAATTGATCCAAAGCATCCTTCGGATAGGATCAGTTACATGATCAAGGATGCTTCTATAGGGATCCTATTGAGTACTACCGACATAGCTGATCGTATATCAGATTCAGGGATAGAAGAGGTCATTTTATTAGATGCTGCCTCAGCGGCCATACAGCGTGAGCCTACAGCACCTTTGGCAGTCGGTTTATCTGTTGATAATTTAGCTTATGTGATCTATACCTCAGGAAGTACGGGTAAGCCCAAAGGAGTACTGATAGAACACGGCGGTATTTGTAATACCATACAGGGTCAAATTTCACTATTTTCACTATCAGACAAAGACAATTGCCTTCAGTATGCCAGTCCCTCTTTTGATGCTTCCATATGGGAGATTTTGCTATCCTTATTGTCCGGGGCAAAGCTTTGTATCATCGATGAATCCCGAAAGTATGAGGTTGACTATTTTGTTGAGTTTGTTAGGGAGCAAGATATTACATTTTCAACCTTACCTCCATCCTTCTTTAAGTTACTGGATGTTTCACAAATACCAGGTATAAAAACACTGGTTACCGCTGGAGAAGAAGCACCGATCAAAAATGCCAAGTTATTTTCAAGAAGGGGTAATTATTTTAATGCCTATGGCCCAACAGAAACCAGCATTTGTGCTACCATTTTTAATGGGGAAATAGATGCTTCCGTTCCCATTGGATCACCTATTGCCAACACAACTGTTTATCTATTAAATGAGGCTTCATCATTATCATTAGTTCCTATTGGAGCCATAGGAGAGCTGTGTATAGGTGGGGCTGGACTAGCACGTGGATATTTAAACCGTAAATTCTTAACGAATGAGAGCTTTGTGGTCAATCCATTTAGGGCAGGAGAGCGGATGTACAGAACGGGCGATCTGGCCCGTTGGCTGCCCGATGGTACTATTGAGTTTATTGGAAGGAAGGACAACCAGGTAAAGATCCGCGGCTACCGTATCGAGCTGGGCGAGATCGAGAACGCCCTGTCCTTGTTGCCAGAAGTAAACCAATCTTGTGTGTTGGCCAGGCAGGATGAGAATGGCAGTAAGCGATTGGTTGGTTATGTGGTCTTGGAAGGAGAATTGGACAAGGAAGCTCTACAGGAACAATTACAAGCAAGCTTACCAGAGTATATGGTGCCCCGCTTGTGGGTCCAGCTGGATGAGATGCCCTTGACCAATAATGGAAAGTTAGATAGGAAGGCCTTACCGGAACTGGATGGTTCGGGCTTGTCCAGCAAGGCGTATGTCGCCCCACGAACGGAGACCGAGGTACAATTGGCGGAGATCTGGCAGGAGTTGTTAGGTGTAGAAAAGGTGGGGATCCACGATAACTTCTTTGAACTGGGCGGCCATAGTTTACTGGCAGTCCGATTGATTTCTAAAATTCAGGAGATAGGTTATGGAATAAATATTAAAGATATTTATTCAAATCCGAGCATTGCTTTATTGAGTATCAAATTATCCTCATTTGCTGATAGCTATCAGGTGCCGGAGAACGGTATTGAAGTGGGTTGTGCCTACATTACCACTTCCATGGTCCCTTTGGTGGATTTGAGCCAAGAGGAACTAGAAAGGATCATGGACCAGGTTCCAGGGGGCGGGGCCAACATCCAGGACATCTACCCCTTATCTCCCTTACAGGAAGGTATCTACTTTCATCATTTGATGAGTGACCCCACCAAAGGGGACCCTTATATTTTACCTAGTTTACTGTCCTTTTCTTCGCCGGACAAGCGATCTACATTTATGGAAGGCTTAGGTTTTGTGATCGGTCGCCATGATGTTTTACGTACCTGTGTGCTGAACGATGGATTCTCTCAGGCTTTACAGGTGGTATTACGGGAGGTGGACTTGACTGTCGAGGAGTTATCAATTGATAGTAGTCAGGATATATTGCCCCAGATAGAAAAAGCGATTGCCCCGGATGGTTTGTACATGGATTTGACAACGGCCCCAATGTTACAGGTAAAGGTAGCCGACGACCTCGCCAATGGAGCCTATTATTTGGTGTTGCAGCATCATCATTTGATGACCGACCACGTCGGTCTGGAAAAAGTGGTGGAAGAGATCGCCCTCTATTTGTCAGGAAAGGAAGACCGGCTTCCCACTCCGTCCCTGTACCGTGACTTTATAGGGCATACCTTAAACCAATCAAAATTAAGGGAAAATGAAAGTTACTTTAGATCGTTGTTCAGCGGTATCCAAGCGCCGACCTATCCCTTTAATCTGTCAGATACCCTCGGTGATGGATCGACCCGTATTGTATCTTCAAAAGCGATGTTGTCTTCTGAATTACGCGATGCTGTACGTCAGGTATCCAGTGATTTACGGATAAGCCCCGCCGTACTGTTCCATGCGGCCTTTGGTCTGGTAGTAGGCAGGTGTAGTGGTACGGACCACGCCCTCTTTGGTTCCTTGTTTTTAGGAAGGTTACAGGGGGCTAAAGGCTCCGCATCCTCCTTAGGCTTATTTATTAATACCCTGCCCGTATTATTAGATCTTAGGGGTGATATACCGGCATTCATTAGTCATACCAACGAGCGTCTGCAAGAACTCCTGTCCCATGAACAGACCCCGTTGTCAAATGTCCATGATTGGAGTGGTATCCCCAATGATGTTCCCCTGTTCAGTGCCCTGTTAAATTATCGTCATTCAGCACCAAGTTCATCATCGGATAATATTCTTGATTTAGAGTTAAAATCGTTATCAGGAGAAGAGAGAACAAATTATCCTTTCAATTTATCCGTAGATGATTACGGTAATGATTTTGGGTTAACGGCTAAGCTATCCGATCGGGGTATCGACCCATCTGCTGTGATATCGTATATGAAGGAAGCATTAACGGTATTGTTGGAACATATTGATAAGGAATCGACAACCAGTATTGACGAGTTATCCATTATATCCAAAGAAGAAAGGCACCAGTTGTTGGAAGTGTTCAATGATACGGCAGTTAGTTATCCCAAGAATAAGACCATTGTAGACCTTTTCGAGGAGCAGGTCAGAAAAACTCCAAACGCCATAGCCATAGTTTATGAAGAGGATACATTGAGTTATAAGGAATTAGATGAGCGCTCCAATCAATTAGCTCATTATTTGGTGGGTAGTAAAGGGGTATCGGTGGAAGATTTGGTAGGCGTCTGTTTAGAGCGCGGTTTAGAAATGATCATTAGCATTTTAGGAATCCTAAAGTCTGGAGGTGCTTATGTTCCCATAGATCCAACGTATCCTGAGGATAGGATACGTTATATGCTTGAGGATGCTTCTATAGGGGTCCTGGTAAGTACAACCAACATAGTTGATCGTATTTCAGATTTAGGTGTAAATGAGCTTATCTTATTAGATACTACTTCAGCCTCCATAAAGGATGAGTCTACAGCACCATTAGCAGTTGGTTTATCTGTTGATAATTTAGCTTACGTGATCTATACCTCAGGAAGTACGGGTAAGCCCAAAGGAGTACTGATAGAACACGGCGGTATTTGTAATACCATACAAGGGCAAATTTCATTGTTTTCCCTATCAGACAAAGACAATTGCCTTCAATACGCCAGTCCCTCTTTTGATGCTTCCATATGGGAGATTTTGTTGTGCTTATTGTCAGGAGCAAAGCTTTGTATCATCGATGAATCCCGAAAGTACGAGATGGACTATTTTGTTGAGTTTGTTAAAGAGCAAACAATAACATTCTCAATACTACCTCCCTTGTTTTTTAAGCTACTCGATGTTTCGCAAATACCAGGTATCAAAACACTGGTTACAGGAGGGGAAGAAGCTCCTTTTAAAAATGCGCTGTCATTTTCAAGAAGGGGTAATTATTTTAATGCTTACGGGCCGACGGAGACAAGTATTTGTGCCACTGTATTCAATGGCGAGATAGATGATTTTATTCCCATAGGATCCCCTGTTCCCAACACTGCTGTTTATCTATTGAACGGGGCCTTGGAATTAGTTCCCACAGGAGTAGTTGGCGAATTATGCATTGCTGGTTTAGGATTGGCTCGGGGGTATCTAAACCGGGAAGCATTGACCCGAGAGAAGTTTGTGGCCAATCCATTTAAAGCAGGAGAGCGGATGTACAAAACGGGCGATCTGGCCCGTTGGCTGCCCGACGGCAACATCGAGTTTATCGGTAGAAAAGATGATCAGGTAAAAATACGCGGCTACCGCATTGAGTTGGGCGAGATAGAGAATGTCCTCTCCTCGGTAGCGGGAGTGAGCCAGAGTTGCGTTTTGGCCAGGGAGGATGAGAATGGCAGTAAACAATTGGTCGGCTATGTGGTGATGGAAGGCGCTCTGGACAAGGAAGCCTTACAAGGACAATTACAAGCAAGCTTACCGGGGTATATGGTGCCCCGCTTGTGGGTCCAGCTAGACGAGATGCCCTTGACCAATAATGGAAAGTTAGATAGAAAGGCCTTACCGGAACTGGATGGTTCAACTTTGTCCAGCAAAGAATACGTGACCCCAAGGACGGAAACGGAAGCACAGCTAGCTGCGATCTGGCAGGAGCTATTGGGTGTTGAAAAGATAGGTATTTACGATAACTTCTTTGAGTTGGGCGGCCATAGTTTATTGGCCACTCGCTTAGTTTCTATGATCCGAAAAGAGTTGGATGTAGAAATAGCAATTCGAGAGATATTTAAGTTTAGTACTGTGGAAGAGTTATCATCTTATTTAGATTATAAGGTGTTTCATATTAATGATTCCATGGACGAAAACAGTATGATTAGTATAGAATTATAATTTTTAAAAATAAAGAAAGTATATGGAGCTTTTAAATTTTATTAAAAGGTTAAATAAAAAAGGCATAAAATTAGTAGTTAAGAACGGTTCATTAAACGTTAAATCAAATGCTGAAATAGACTCGGAATTGCTTTCAGAAATAAAATCTAATAAGGATAGAATAATTGAATATTTAGAGAAATATCAAAAAGAAAATATATCCCCAGAATTATTAGAAAAGTATCAGCAGAGTGAGAGCATAAACAAAGAATTATTAGAAAAAATTATTCCATACAATGGAAATCGTCCTGTTCACATTCCCTTATCCTTTAGTCAGGAGCGTTTGTGGTTTTTGGACCAGCTACAGGGCAGTTTGGAATACCATCTACCTTTTGCCTTGCGACTTTCAGGCGATTTGGATAAGCAAGCGCTGTCTTTGAGTCTTCATCAGGTGGTAAGCCGTCACGAGGTCCTACGTACGGTGATTTATTCTCTTGAAGGCGTGGGGTATCAGAAGGTGTTATCGGCCGATGACTGGGAGTTGTCCTCCAAGGATTTAACCAATGACGGTTCATTACTATCTGAAGAGCTAAA
>NZ_JBXEQE010000069.1:0-6980 GCF_056858335.1 Agaribacillus sp. DX54 | reverse complement strand
GAAAAAACACTTCAAAAATTTCTTCGCCGTACTACTTGGCTGGAATCACCCACATTTTTTATCAACACATAAACACTATGAAATGCTATGAAAAGAAATCGTTTTGTTCATCGTTTTTTACGTCGCTACCATACCAATGTGATCCCTTCAGGCGCTTCTGTACTCGAGATTGGCTGTAGCGAAGGTAGCCTGCTTCATGCGCTTAAACCAAAAACAGGCCTGGGCATTGATCTGTCAAATGAAAAAGTTGAAAAGGCCCGTTGTCAGTACCCGCATTTGTCTTTTCATTGTGGCAATGCCGAAAACAGCCTATTGGAAGGTGTATTCGATTATGTGGTCATCTCCCACCTGTCACGCTTGTCGGCCGATATCCAACAGGTACTTAAAAAATTAAGGCCGCATGTACACGCCCGTACCAGGGTCATCATTGCAGGCAATAACCTCATGTGGCGCCCTTTGTTTGACATCGCCGAGCGATTGGGCATTGGCAAAGACAGGCCTGAACGCAATTGGCTTTCTGTCCGCGACCTTGAAGGAATGCTGACCCTGGAAGGTTACCAGGTAGTAAAAACCGAACGCAAGTTACTTTTCCCATGGTATTTCCCCTTTATCCATTTTGGGTTGAACAAATTTTTAGCTAACCTGCCGGTTATCCGAAGGTTCAACCTGATGCAATTTACCATAGCACGACCTTTAGTCACCCCTAAAGCCGGTTATTCGGTATCCATTGTCATCCCGGCCAGAAACGAAAAAGGCAACATCGAAAATGCCATCCTCCAAACTCCGATGTTCGGTATTCAACAGGAATTTGTTTTTGTAGAAGGCCGCTCTGACGATGGCACCTATGAAGAAATGATCAGAGTACAGGAACAATATCCTGATAAAGATATCAAAGTACTCATGCAAACCGGCCGGGGCAAAGGCAATGCGGTAAGGGAGGCTTTTGATGCAGCCACAGGTGACATATTGATGATCCTCGATGCTGACCTGACCACACCGCCGGAAGATATGCCCAAGTTTTATGAGGCGCTGGCCAACAATCGGGGGGAGTTTATCAATGGGTGCCGGCTGGTGTATCCCATGGAAAAAGACGCCATGCGGCCGCTCAACCTGTTGGGTAATCGTTTTTTCGGATGGGCGCTCTCTTACCTTTCCGGACAGCGAATCAAAGACACCCTATGTGGCACCAAAGTACTGTTTAAGAAAGACTACGAATTAATCAAAGCTAATCGTGGGTTTTTAGGCAACCTGGACCCTTTTGGTGATTTTGACCTGATACTGGGAGCTGCCAAGCTCAACCTGAAAATGGTGGAAATAATGGTTCGCTACAAGGGCAGGAGGTACGGCGCTACGCAGATCAGCAGGTTCAGGGACGGTTTCCAGCTCCTGAAAGTGAGCTTCAGGGCTGCTTTGAAATTGAAGTTTAACAATTAAAGAATCAAAATGAAATTTTTGATCAAATACCCCCATTTCCTACTCATTGCGATAACTGTTGCCACATTCTTCCCAACATTATTCAACGGCTTCCAACTCAAGTGGGACGATACCTGGCAGGTACTTGAAAATCCTTTTATTCCGGATCATTCCGCCGAAAATATCTCTTATCATTTCGCCAATTTTTATGCCGGTCAATACTCCCCTGTCAATACCCTAATGTATATAGTAGTATACAAACTGTTTGGTTTTGACCCTTTCGGTTTTCACCTGGCCTCCCTGCTGGTACACCTTACCAATGTCTTACTGATATTTTATATTATCCGAGACATTGTTAAAACTGTAAAACCGGGCTTTAACCATGCCAGGATACAACATTATGCTTTTTTTACTGCCCTGGTTTTTGCCATACACCCTTTGCAGGTTGAATCCGTGGCCTGGATCAGCGCCTCTAAAGTGGTCATGTTCACACTGTTTCTTTTGCTGAGCTGCCTATGTTATATTAGGTATATACATACGGGGAAAGGCAGGTGGTTAGTCATTATCGGTTTTTTGTATTTCCTGGGGTTTGCTTCCAAAGAGCAGGCCATTATCCTGCCGCTAAACCTGCTGGCGCTGGATTATATCTATGGAAGGTTAAAGGGGATAAGGCTTTCCTTCTCATCCTTTAAAAAGAAAGTGTTGCTGGAGAAAGTACCCTTTTTCCTGCTGGCACTGTCTTTTTGGTATTTCTCTTTGAACTACGGGCTTGGTCGTGTTGACCTGGGGGGGTATCCTGTATATCAACGCGCCATATTGGGCATGCACAGCCTGATGGAGTACCTTTTCAGGGCTATTGCTCCAGTCAGGCTTTATTTTGTCTATTTCTTCCCCATGCAGATAGGAGAGTCGCTGCCATGGTATTATTGGGTTTATCCCGTAATGACCTTGATTGTAGTGGCGTTCGTATGGCACAACATCCGGCGTAACAACAAACTGGTGCTTTTCGGCACGCTTTTATTCATGGTTAACCTGTTGCTGGTACTACACATCTTGCCCATGCCAAGGCCCACGATTACCGCAGACCGCTACATGTATATCAGCATAGCTGGCTTAGCGCTCATAGCCATATGGCACGTTGATTATCTTCTTGTGAAATTTAAACCCTACAAGAAATACTTCATCTCAGCAATGACCGCTTATTTTCTCTTCTACAGTGTGCATACTTTTCACAGAACAATGCAATGGAAAGACAGTGAAACGATGAAACAAAATGTGTTGGATATAGTGGAAAAAAGAAAAGCTGCCGGAGAGTATGTTGAGGAACATCCTTTATTAGATAAATATGATGAGTGATTTTTTGCTATCGGTAATTGTGCCTTGTTACAATGAGGCGGAAAATATCAGACTGTTGGTCGATCAGCTCCAAAAGGCGCTGGAGCCCATGCAATATGAGGTCATTTTTGTCAACGATGGCAGTACCGACCATACCGGGCAAATGATCAAACTGGAAATGGCAACAAATAATAAAATCGGGTACATTACTTTTTCCCGGAACTTCGGCCACCAGGCCGCCATTAAGGCGGGTATAGATCATGCCAAAGGAAACTGTATCCTAACCATGGATGCCGACATGCAACATCCGCCGGACATGATAAAGGAAATGATCCGGCTGTGGGAAGATGGCTATGAAATAGTCACGGCTGTGCGAAAAAACACAGAACAGCTCGGATGGTTTAAAAAGATAACCTCCCGGTTATTTTATTGGTTATTGTCCAAATTATCTGATCATAAGGTTGTTTTCGATGGGGCGGATTTCAGGCTATTCGACAAGAAAGTAGCCCAGGTAATCCGTAATATGGCAGAGCAGGACCTGTACCTGAGAGGCATCTTCTCATGGGTTGGCTTTAAGCAAACCACCATTGATTATCAGGAAGGCACAAGGGCATTTGGTCAAACCAAATACTCCACAAAAAAAATGCTGCAATTGGCCCTGAACGGTATTACATCATTCAGCATAAAACCGCTTCGACTATCACTTTTAGTGGGGATAACATTTGCACTGCTGGCTTTTGCCTATGGTGTTTATGCCATCGTGGTAATGGCTTTAGGCCATGCAGTATCGGGATGGACCTCCATTATCGCCAGCGGATTATTTTTATCAGGAGTTCAACTGACCATACTGGGGATTATGGGCGAATACCTGGGCAAAATGTACATGGCACACAAACAGCGGCCAAACTATATTATAGCTACTGCTTCCCCGGGATTAGAAAGAAAAACCAAAATAAATATATCACCAAAAAAAGAAAGGATACCTATGGATTGAAATTTAAACAAAATGCGCGAAAATACCCTGCCCGGGACGAGGCAGGGGCGTGAACCATAATGGCCACGATAAAATAAACGATTTTTAAATTTAACAAATTGGAAAATGAAAACTAAATGGAAAAATAAGTTAAGTTATGTAGCAGCAGGTATATTCCTGTTGGCCGGATTGCAAATGTAAGCTTGTCACTTACTGATCCTTTTGTATATGTAGATACAGATTTGTTGGCACAATCCGGTTCTAATGAATGTACTAAAACTGGAAAATGGCAAGAAGTGCTTGAGATAATTGATCCACCGCTCATTCAATGCAGGTATCAAGGAATTCTATGCTGCGAATCAAAAGGGAAATGTTGTCCGGAATAGACACTCATGAATTAATATAAGGTGTTGTATCTGAAACAGATGTTAAAATCATCGATAACAGAAACCGATGAGGATTGCAACTGAACCTATTTTTTTATGAGAGAAAAAATTCATTTTCTCACCTTTCAGGTATTTGTGTTATGGTAAATACCTGAAAGGGTTCTTTTAATCAAACCAATTAATCTATACAGATATAATATTTATAAAAATGAATGCGGTGAATAAATATAAAATGATAGCGCCAGCGTTCTGGCTATTTGCTATCCTGGCTTGTCAAAATCATAAGGACACAAAAGAAACAATTGACGATGGTAAAACTGTAAAGGTGATCAAAATAGATAAAGCAAAGAGCTGGGAAGTAAATGATTTTTTTAGGTTAAGTAAAGCTGTTCCACTATCCGATTCTATTTTGATCAGCAATGTTAATAAATTAATCTTTCATAATGACAAAATCCTGATATTGGATAAGTCATTAAAATCCATTATGCGATTTTCTGAAGCCGGAGATTTCGAGATGATCATTAATGATGTTGGCAAGGGTCCTAAAGAATACATTTCCTTAGGCAATTTTCTTGTAGAGCAAGAAACCAACGATATACTAATTCTGGGAGGAGATAACAGGAATGAGATACTTAGATTTAGTTGGGATGGTAAATTCAAAGAAAGGTATCCCCTTTCCTTTTCAGCAGCTGATTTTGAGATAATTGAAGATGGATTTCTCTTTTATTGCCGCAACATACTAAACAAGGACGCTTTGACCGAAAACAAAAGTTTTTTTAATATCCTGGTCTGTGATAAGGATTTTAATATAACCAACAGACAATTGCCAATACCTAACTTTTGGAATGGGTTAGCATTCTTATTTCGAAATAACAGTGCATTTTGTAAATATGGGCAAGATATCTACTGTCAGATGTCCATACCAAATAATACCACAATTTATAAACTGCAGGACTCAACCATAGCACCTCACTATTTCTTTGATTTTGGAAAAGATTTAAGGACAATATTAACTTCCTATAACAACGTAGATGATATAATGGATAAAATCGAAAAGGAAGAATTTCCTTGTAGGCTCGATTGTTACTTTGAAAATGACAAGCTCGTTCATTTTAGTGTTATGCAGGGGCGACAAAGCGTGAATCAAGTTATTTACGACAAAAAAAAGAGGAAGGTGTTTTCCAGGCATATCAAACTTGACGATGTTTCTAATCATTTTTTACCAATCAATTATCATGGTAATGGTGAATTTATGGTTCATGTGCTAACACCATTTCTAATATCTGAGGGAAAACTTGAATTTGAACTGCCTGCCGATCTAAAGGATCAAGTAACGCCAAATAGCAACCCTGTCTTACTTTTTTTTGACATCAAATGAAATACATAAAAATAATCGGCCCAGGTTTCATTTTAATACTTTTAATATTTGTTGTTTTTAAACCAAGACAAACAAATGAAAAACCAAAACAAAAAATAGACAACCTTAAGCTATTTAATCTTAAAAACAGGGAAGTAACAACTTTGTTGCAACTATGCGGAGGTCAAAATAAACTTGTAATAAGGTATTTTGGCATGAATTGTAAAGAGTGTATAGAATCCTTAATAGCAGATGTAAGGAACATATTCAAGGATGAATTTAATTCAAAAGTAATTTTGCTAAACAATACACACGCCAAAGTTTATGATGAAGAAAACGAATACTATGTAGCCAATATCGAAAATGAACTTGAAAAAACAGGGAAGCCTTACATAATTATTACAGACTCTCTGTTACAATTCAAATTCTCATTATCCTTAAAAAATAATACAACCATTTTGCCCAGCTTTTACCGGGATACCATTATGGTTACGATGAATAACTAATACTTCAATGAAACGACCTTCCATTATAGAAAAATCAGAAGATTATTAGGTTTTGAATAAATCCTCCTCTTTGAACGGTATTATCTATCACAAGTTTGCTATCGAAGAGGTAAATTTGGAGTTTTCAATTTCTTTATTGGATACAGACGCAAATGGGACAAAGCGTTGAATTACAAACCTAAATCTGTTTGCCTGGGATTTGTCATTCAAAACGACTTGCTCAACTATGAAAAAACCATCAGGGAAACACCCATTCCTTCCAAACAAATCACACAGGGACTTTCCCATAAACCAGGGACTAAATTTGATTTGCACTGGATTTTCCTGGTTATTATAGTAGTTTTTTTTACTAACTACATTTTTCATTACTGCAAATGACTACCATGACTGGGAAGGTGACTTTCCCCCGTAGCTATCCTTAGTTTGAAACTAAGGATAGTCTTGAAGTGAATAGCTAATGGAAGCCTGACTGAAACTCGAAGTTGACACAATCTCCCCATTTATAAAAGAAAAAATGCCTATGTAATCTTTAAAAAAGCACCCAAAAACACCTTGCCCCGGCCAGCAGGAAGCTGATGCGAGACAAGGGCGTACACTTCGAAAGGGCACGATAAAACAAAATTAATTCGAACAAAATTACATATTTAAAATGAAAACTAAATTTAAAAACAAGCTGAGGTATGTTGCAGCAGGTATATTTATGATGGGCTTGGTAGCCAATGTAAGCTTATCCCTTACCGATCCTTTTGTATATATGGGCATCGATTTGCTGGCACAAACAGGTAGTAATAGAGTACTACCGGACAATGCATTAGGTGCGATAACATTGATGATGTGGATTGTCAAACAGTCTGGGTGGGGAATGTGCCTCACAAGTTTTATGGCCCAAGTCATCCGTGTGACTGATAGTGTTTGAAATATCATGTTTATGAGGCAAGAATTTCAGAAAACCCCTGCCTGTTTACATACATATTATCTGTTTTCTAAAAATCAATATGAAATATTTATAT
>NZ_JBXEQE010000068.1:0-7356 GCF_056858335.1 Agaribacillus sp. DX54 | reverse complement strand
TATTGAGTTAATTTTATCTCAGTTATTTATTGATCATGTTTATCATATTTCTTGGGTAGCTTAATAACCATTATTAAGTTCGCATTTGTGTACACTAGAGCGAGCTTGATAATCAGTCAGTTGCAATATGTAACTGGCTTTTTAATTTCTTCTTTGCGTGTTTTTTGTGTGCAAATTTAAAATTTTAAATTCGCTTTAAAATTGACTGGGGCATTGTCCATGTTCTTCGTGACATTGAGGCTCTGAATATAACTTCTTTGCCGTCCTATCACTTGGGTGGTTCAATAATTTGTTTCTGTATACAGGGACTTTTTGAGGCGTTTTGTTTATAATGATCATCTACTGAAAATGGTTTTTATGGTTAATGATAAAACCGAATGATTGGTTTGAAGAAGGTTGAAATGCCGGTAATACAGCAATTATTTGTTATACAAAATGGTTTGAAAAATTTGAAAGTTCCCTTTTTATTTATATATTCAATTGAAGGAAATTTGAGTCAATGGCTATGGATTGTGAACCTTTCAATTAACAAGATTCCATTGCACTTTTAAGGAAATGGAAATTACCGGTAATTTTTTATTTAAATAACAGCTAATTTATTTTCAATTAAACCATTCTAGCTATGAAAACTCTTAATCTTTTTTCATTTCTGTTTGTCTTAGTCTTATTGGGTTCTTGTAATTCTGATGAACCAGCAAACGTTAAATTTGAAGATGTGCAAAGTGAGATTCAATCGGTGAACAATGATTACCTGTTCTTTGCTAATTCCGAGACCTTCAAAAATACTTTGGAAGAATTAAAAACCTTATCATCTAAAGAATTAGATTTATGGGAATAACAAATCGGTTTTATTTCAATGCGACGGATCTTTCTGAATGCAAGAGATTTTGATCTAAAGCACTATAAAGAAATTTTCGATCAATATATTGATTCCAATTTTGAAGATATTAAGGATATACATTCTCCTTATTTTTGGGAATACGAGAACTCATTTATTCAAGGTGACGATGGCACTTACAGGATGAACATTTTTGATCCTGAAATGAGCAAGGTGGTTAACAAAGATGGTATTTTACAAATTGGAGGTTATCTCTACCAATACACAAAAAGCTATTTTAAAACCATCAAGGGGACAACGGCTAATCATTTGGAAATCCTTAAAAATGCGGTTGAAAGTGATGAACAATTGGAATTAATGATTGATAAAGTGGAATACCAGGAACTTCCAGAGAATACGAATATTAAAACAGATGTGTATAATTGGACCGGTGGGTGTATTGAAGACGGGTACGCACCTTTCAGGACAAGGGGGATAATCAATATTTTTTCTTTTGCCGTTCCAATTTATGGCACGGTTCCCTGTAGTGCATCTTGCCCAACCTGTTTTTTAGGTCAGTGTGAAACAATTATTGGATATGAGAATAGAACGAAGATTACTGCGGAAATTTATTCTGAACGAAAACTTTTGGGCATATTGTGGTGGATAAAAACGACTTCTGGTGATTATGGCTTATTTGTTGATGGTACATACAATACGGTTGAATTGGGATTGCAAACTTTTGATTGGGATACCCAGGTCGGAGATTGTGCCAATGTAACCATTTATATTGGAGACAGAACAAATGTTACCAACTTGGATATGAGATTTGCAACAATATGGAATGAATGCTTCGTAAACTTGTAATTCAATAAAATAATAATGGGAGAGCATTATGATTAGATGTTTTCCCGTTATTTAAATTTAAAACATATGGAATGCTAAGATTTTTGATACCATTGATTATTACCCTTGTTGGCCTCTGTTGCCGTTCGGTGGCACAGGGCATAGATAGTGACTCATTAGCTACAGGCTCTGAAACAATGGATTATGAAATGGAACAGAAACATATTAAACGAGCGACACTTTATTCGGCTATTCTGCCTGGCGCAGGTCAAATAAAAAACAAAAAGCACTGGAAAGTGCCTATTATTTATGGTATTGCCGCCGGATTAATATTTACAGCCAGCAACAGTAATACAAACTATTTATTTTTCCGAGAAAATTTTCTTGCCGAAGTAGATACCTCTCAGTCCACGATAAATAATACGCCCTTTAATGCGTCACAGCTTGAAAGACGTGTCGATTTTTTCAGAAGGAACAGAGATTTTTCTTATATCCTTTTGACGGTGTTATATCTTTTGAACATGGTAGATGCACATGTAGACGCTCATTTACGAGGTTTTAATATCCATGAAAATATTACCTTGAGTTTTTATACGCCTCCAGACCGCAACACTCATTCCTCGCTTGTTGGTCTTTCGGTTGCCCTTAGCTTTTTTGATTAAAACCAACAAGTGCATAGTTTTCCTTGTTTTTGCCCCAAACCTTTCCAGATTTAAAAACGAAGGTTTCCACAATATAATTATTGGCCTTCCGACCGGTCTTTAGAGTTGTGAAATGATCAGGCATGACACGGTATTGCAGACGCTTAGATTTGGTTTTGCTGATTTCCATGCCCTTGGTGATATTAAGACTTTGAAAATCTGTCATGTGTTGCCCGATCATTTGAGAGGCCCACTGATTTGTTTCAATATCAGCGTTGCTTGCGAAATATTTTAAATTCAGATTACCCAGCAAACTCTTTGCTCTGGCCTGGGGTTGGTTGTGTCCCATGACAAAGAACAGGTTATTAAATATTTTGTGTGATGTAAACCGTGGCTACCCCTGCACTGCGTGCTGTGGCCTGAAACTGGCTATCGGTATTGGGATTGCAAAAGCTTTGGTATTCGTCAATCCATAAAACCGCAGGCTTCGGGTCGGGTTCATTTTTTATATTACGCCGTTCCATTGCAGCCTGGAAGGTAGTTTTGTAGATTGTGGCAGCATATACTCCGGCGAGGTCAAATTCCTTGATAGGGAAGTCAATGATGACAATTTTATTCCGGGTGATGATATTCTCAGGCCATAGCTCTGGACTTAAACCACTGGAAAACTGGTTTTTCAAAATACCCCGATTCATGAATGGCTGGATAATTCCCATAAAAGATTCAACAATAATGCTACGGGTGCGCTCAGAAAGTCTTGCAAAGTCCTTGATCCAATATTCTTCAATCAAGGTCACCTCTTCCTCTTCGGATGGCTTGAAGGATTTTGTATTAATCTTTTCCAGTATCTGGATGCAATAATTTGATTCGGCCCATAGCATTAAATCGGATTGTGCTTGCAGCCGTTTGTTTGGGTCAATGTCCTGCCTGGTGGCAATCGTTTCTTTAATATGTTCATAAACTTTCACCTCTTCTTCCAGTAAGCTGTTCGCAACAATTTTTCGCATATTCATGACACTCACTTCTTCGTTAGCCAGTCGAAGTAATGATATAACGTTACCGGTAAGCCTCCGTATTGAGTTGTCCCAAAACCGTTCTTCATTATTTCCACTGCCACCAGATTGATACACCCTGATTTGCTCATTGAGATTCATGATGGCTTTGATGGCATTAAGAACATCACCAGCGCCATCACCGCTGCGCTCCATTTCGTATTTAAGAAAGTTGAATTTGAGGGTACTTTCTTTATTGAAGATTACAAAGTCATCTTCGCGTCCTGTCTCTTTAGCATATCTCACCCATTGGTGCGCCAAGCAAGCGCATCGGTGTAATACATAATAAAGTTAGTCTATGTTAGGAGTAAACATAGTGGATAAGAGATCAGGTACAGTAGCCAAGACTATGCTGTTTTTGAAGCCTCTCCGAAATGTGGTTGAAAGATACCCTACTATCTTGAGAATTGCTAACCAGAGTAATGCTAAGATAACGCGAGAAACTGTTGATAGATGCCCTGACGGTTGGAACACTTGTCTAAATGTAGGGATAGAGTGTAGCTGTTGGAAATATTTCTCGGATGGGAATATTAGTCACGCTTGGGTCAGAAGTGATACTACTCCACTTGGCGTATCATTTCCCAACAGCGAGCGAGTGAATGACACTTGCAAGGGGTACAGACAGTATCTAAGGCATTGCGATGACGACACTGATGTGAACTTGGGAACCATTTTGCACTCTCCTTCTGGGAGTAGGTTAGTCTGTGGCCATATGTACAAAATGGGTCGGAGCTTCCGTATTAGTCCGAAACAGGGAAAGCCTGTTACATGGCAAAGGGAAGCAGTCAGATTTCAATGCAAAAGTTAATTGTGAACTAAGTCTGAGGAAGGATGTATGGACCTAACGAAGAAGACCCAAAAACAATTAACACTCGCCAAGGTAGCCAGTCAAAACCCAGAGCATAGGTTCACTAACCTATACAGTCTAATGCATTGGGATTACTGGATTAGATTTGCTGCCGACGCTGTTCTTTCCAGACCTGGAAGTAGTACAGCAGGAGTGGATGGGAAAACACGAGATTACTTCAAGAGCCACTATGATCAACAAATAAAGACGATCGTCGGTAGCCTTAAAGATCGATCTTACATACCCCAACCGGTAAAACGGGTTGAGATCCCTAAGGCCAACGGCAAAACCAGACTGCTAGGTATTCCTACCCTGCGTGACAGAATCGTCCAGGAAGCTTTAAGAATGATACTCGATCCGATCTACGAAAGTGATTTTCAACCCTGCTCGTATGGCTTTAGGAAAGGGAGATGCACTATGGATGCCATTGCGGTCATCATGCCATTATTCAACACGTCTGCAAAACGTTACTACGTCATTGAAGGTGACCTCAAAAGTTACTTCGATACAGTAAATCATCGCAAACTGTTGAGTATACTAAAGCGAAGAATCGCTGACAAAGGCATCATGACACTCATTGGTAAATTTCTCAAAGCTGGAATCATGAAAGGGAAACTTTTTGAAAGGACTTCTTCCGAAGTTCCTCAAGGAGGAATTATGTCACCTCTACTTGCTAATGTCTATCTCAACGAGTTCGACCTCTGGGCAGAAAGGAAATGGCATAACCTTACACCTTATGATCTCCAGAAAAGAAGAAAGGCTGGACAAGGGAACTATCGAGTGGTTCGATATGCTGACGACTTTGTAGTGGTTAGCAACGATACCATTCGAGGCGTCCGACAAACCAAATCTATCATCAAAGAGTATCTTGAATCGGAACTCAAATTGACACTATCTGATGAAAAGACTCAGATTACTCATGTGAACAAAGGGTTCGATTTTCTGGGCTTCCACATCAAAAGGATGAAACCGGAAGGTCGATGGGTGGTACACCTAAAACCCACACAGAAATCAGTCAAAAGAGTAAAGACCAAGATCAAAGATTTGACGTCCCGTAAGTACGTATTTATTGACGAAGTGAATCGGTTATCATCGTTGAACTCACTGGTACGTGGTTGGTGTAACTACTACAAGCACATCAGCTTACAAAGTGACCTTGAGCATGTCAGTCGATACACTTGGCACCGCTATCACAAATGGCTTCTGAAGAAGTTTAAAGGCAGCAGAAAAGTGCAACTAGTCAAAGATAAAACGATCACAATCCATAATCGAACAAGGTGGAAAGCAACGATGCCGGAAGGAGAAAAAGAGATAATGACCTATCAATGGCTACCTTCTCCGATTGAACTCAAAAGAAGTCGATACAAACAGAAGGGTAAAGATGGGTTTGACCATCCATATCTTGTCTGTAGTAATGAAGACTATCCGATGGGGTTCAAAGGAGTAGACCAACAGGTGTACAAAGTCTCACTTGCTCATGGTAGAGGTGAACCTTATGATATGAATGAAAGAAAGCTCCGAGTGAAGATTAGAGACGACTTCAAATGCTCCCGGTGTGGTAGCACGAAGAATCTCCAAGTTCATCACACCAAGGGTATGAAATCTCATGCCATGAAGCATCTGCTCACCCTTTGTTTTAAGTGCCATCAAAAGGAACACCTATGCAAGCGAACTAAATCTGATGGAGAGCCGTATGCGAGGAAACCCGCACGTACGGTTCGGGGAGAGGATTGGGAGAAACCACTCTGAGAAATCTTTGTACGGCGCTCTCGATCCTACTTCACGCGACCTGACACCCAGCCTTGCAGACTTAACAGTGACTAAGCAACTGTCTATCTGCGGGAGTTTCTTGGAGCTTCCGGTCTACGATCACATTATTTTATCGGAAAATGGTTTTGTTTCTTTAAATGACGAAGGGTATATCAATAACATAAAAATAAAACCTAGCGCATTCAAATTCAGGTAGTTTATGAAACCTTCTTCCTTCCCTGAGACTGATTTAAGATGCGACAAAGACCCCTCAAATGTAAGCTGGAAGCGGTTTTTTATTTACGAATGATAGAAAAGTTTGGTATATTTGAAGTATGACTGATGAAATGAAAACAGCTATTGACCGCTTAAAAGGCTTGCCAGCAGACGCACAAGCGCAGCTTGCGCCCAGGCTCAATGAGTATTTAAATAAGCTGCATGATCTTCAAACCACAATACAGGCTAGCCGGGAGTCTGGCCCCCCTGAAGTGTTCTCCAAAGAAAAACTTTTAGCCCGTATTCACGAACGGCACAGAGACCACCTATAATGGCTGAGGTTCGATTAACTCCAGCGGCTGTAGATGACATTGATCGTATCTGGCTTAGAATTGCTGATAATAATGTTAAAGCGGCTGATACTTTTGTAGGCAACATGTTTGATACTTTTGATCTTTTGGCCGAAATGCCTCTGAGTGCACGCCGCCGCCCCGAGTTGGGTAATGATATTCGTTCTCGTCCCTATGGCAATTATGTTATTTTCTATGAGCCAATACACAATGGAATTGTGGTGCTAAACGTACTATGGGGTGGACGGGATATTGAAGCTATATTCAAAGATGATTGAGCGCATATAAAGCAATTGAAATACTGATTTCAGCACTAATCCCGCTATTATATGTAGGTTGCCGGTAGTTATTATTTATAGGAATAACATTGCTTCATTCGGATTGCTTAAAGCTGATAAAATATTTTCTGCAACCTTATCTATAAGTTTTGTACCCCAAAATGGATCAGTCATATCGTAATATATTACTCGAATATGTTTCAAATCAAATGGTACGTCTTCCTCATTTGAACAAATTAAAACAACAGGTTTTTTTAGGGCATGTGCAAGTCCAAGCTCATAGTATACATTTGGATTTCTGTCAGTTAATTCTGCAACTAAAACTTTTGCAGAATTAATACCATCCCATATTTGATCTATAATTTTACCAGTTCCAAAAATGTCATTATCTGCTCTTATGGGTTTGAGACCAACCTTAATGATTGCAGGTTCATAAATTTTTGCGTAATAATCTCCTAATGGTTTAGCAAATGGCATCATTACGAAACAGGTATCTGATGAAGAAATAGAAGCAGATTTACTTAATTTTTCTATTTCTGAAGATGAATCAACTAAGCCAT
>NZ_JBXEQE010000067.1:0-7630 GCF_056858335.1 Agaribacillus sp. DX54 | reverse complement strand
GAACGAAAAGTTACGGCTAAAACTGGAGCCCCGTACCGCCAATATATATCAAAGGCTTAAGATCATAGAAAAGCTATCCGCAGCAAAAATACCGGTGGGTGTAATGGTAGCACCAATTATTCCGGGTCTAAACAATCATGAAATACCACATATCATGAAAAAAGCGGCTGAAGCAGGTGCCATTGATGCCGGTATGACGATTGTGAGGCTCAATGGATCCATTCAATACCTGTTTAAGGATTGGCTTGAAAAGAATTTTCCGGATCGGTTTAACAAAGTATGGAACCAAATTGCGGAAGTTCATGGTGGGCAGGTAAATGACAGTCGATGGGGAAGGAGAATGACTGGCAGTGGGCCTATGGCCGAATCCATTTGGGAATTGTTTAGAAGCTGCCACAAAAAACATTACCACAATAAGGGGATGCCTCCATTTGATTTAACCAGATTCAGAAAATCCGGAATTATGAATTTATTTTAAACCTCAAAAGAGATTATCAAAGCAATAGGATAATAATGCATTATTTTTTCTTGAAACTTCTGCCGGTTTCTTCTTTTACAAAGATCTCAAAATTCTTTAATGCAAGATCAAATTTATTAATGTAAGATCCGTCAAACGTATTGATCTCCCCTTTCCTATATTTTTTAGCTGCTTTTTTATTTAATATATTGATCATGACCTATTTATTTACAATCACGCAAAAATATGATTTTTGGTATTTATTACCGTAGTTATTATTAAATTGTTATGGAAATGTAATTTTTTTTATAAAAATCTCTCAATCAATTCAGTGTAAAGACCCTCTCGACCCTTAAAAGGTTTCCATTACCTTAAAAGTTTTTTTGTTTAAACAAAAAAAGGAGAGCGTTTGCTCTCCGGGCCTGATACCTTTCGCTCTTTTTTAGTTTTATCCAAACCGCCAAAGTAGCTTTTGGTAAATCTATGATTTATCCGGAAGTTTTATTCCGAGACGCTTTACAACCTCGGACTTCCTTCTTTAGTTTTAATCTATCCCGGGAGCTCTTTACAATTACTACAATCACCTTTCCACTCTCCCTACCTGTCTGGCATTCCCGGTGTTTTAGTTTCTGCAAGTTAAGAAAACAATATGCGTGCCAACTTTTCATAAAAGCTTGGTCAATCCGTTTTCGGCTCAATAGGAATCATTTTAGCGAGTCGAAAACAGTTCCGGCCATTAGTGTATTTTTTTAGGCACTTTTGTTGTATAAAATATGAACACACAATGCCTCAAAAACGGACAAAAAACCACTAAATCGCCCAATTCTGCCAACAGGGCCGATCATCTTTACACAAAAAAAAATCACAGTAAAAATTCGGCTACCACAGCTATCGAAGCACCCAGCATGCTGATGATTAGCTTTTGTGCACTTAGCTTATGTTCGGGACTGGTTTCAAAAAAGATGGTTGTGGAAATGTGTAGAAAATTTCCACTGACCAGGGCAAATAATATCAAAAACAGGTCATTCGACAACACATCCACTGCGATCAAATAATCACTTAACAACAGGCCAATAGGAGAAGCTATCGCAAAAACAGTAATATAGAAAACTATTTTTCCACGGCTTTCGATCACAGGCATCAATACTGAACACAAAGCAATGGCAGCCGGAATTTTATGTAAAACGATCCCTATCAGCAGGGCCTTGGCATTATGTTCATGATCCATAATAGTAGGATGTGCCAGCAAAGTTCCCTCCAAAAAAGCGTGGATAGAAAGGGAAACCAGTAAAATCACCGGCCTTGACAAAAGGTGCGAAGATTCATGATGGACATGGACATGCCCATGTTCAATACCCCTGGAAAAGTGCTCGAGGGCAACCTGAATAAAAAAACCGATCAACACAAAGTAACCAGGAGGAACCCCGTCACCATGCTGATGAAAAACTTCCGGAAGAAGATGAATTATTGTGAGAGAAAAAAGATAGGAGCCCCCAAAAATCAAGAATAGCCTTAAGTTAACGAGTTTCTTTAAAGGTTTTGAAAGGAAAATCATCCCGGTCAGGAACACTGAAAAAAATAAGACTATAATATCGATCAACATATTACTTTATTTTTCAACGATGAATATCATCCGGTCAGACATTTCCTTTTCATAGGAATCTAAATCGTAACTTCCGAATAATTGTTTGCAGGAGAGTCCGGCCTGTTCGAAAAACTCCAGAAATTCTATCCGCCTTATGGCCTTCACTTTTTCCTGATAGTGATAAGATTGTCCCTGATGTTCGAAACTGATTTTTTTGATGATGTACCCATTATTGCTGATTTCTTTCGTAATGTTAAACAGAATACCATCGACTTCCTTTACCTCTGCCGGCACCAGATTGTTTACTACTTTGTATGTATTCAGAAAATCTACAATTAGTTTCCCACCTGTTTTAAGGGCTTTTGCGGCCGCCGCAATCGCTGACTTGTGTTCATCTGTCGAGTCAAAATACCCAAAACTGGTAAACATATTGAGGACGTAGTCAAATTGATCGTAGGCAAATACTTCCCGCATATCGTGGATGTAAAAGCCCAGCTTCGAATTGCTAAACTGGCTTGCGTATTTGATATTCTCAGCAGATAAATCTATCCCTGCAACATCAAAGCCCTTGTGATTCAGATAGATAGCATGCCTGCCCTTACCACAAGCAAGATCTAAAATTTTGTCTTGTGGTGAAAAACCAAGATAAATACAAAGATTGTCGATAAATGTGTGTGCTTCTGTATTGTCTCTGTTTTTATAAAGAATATGGTAATAGGGAGAGTCAAACCACTCTCCAAACCATTCCTTTTTTTTACTCATATGACGGATTATTTCTTTCTGCAATATTGCTGCAAATAAAAGCATGAATTGATAATTTAAAAACAATGTGTTTAAAAATATCGGTGCGTGAAAAACTTGAGATCATCTCAATATCTCAGCCTTCAAATTATCGGACATGTATGTTTTTAGCTGGCCCTGTGGGTCGCTAAAGATAAGAAAAGCCTCCAGTCCCGCCATTTTTTCTACTATTTCAACAGATTTTTCAAGTCCCAACACCATAAAGGCAGTGGCATAGGCATCCGCTTCGATACATTTATCTGCAAAAACCGATGCGCTTAACAAAGAATGCACCACCGGATAGCCGGTGTAAGGACTTATTGTATGGCTAATTTTTTTCCCATCCAGCACATAAAAATTCCTGTAATTTCCCGAAGTAGCCACCGCCTTGTTATTTATTGAAAAAGCAGTAAAAAGCGCCCTGTTTTCCACTGACTTTGTAGGATCTTCCACGCCCACACTCCATGGCTTGCCTTCTGCAGTGTTTGTTCCTTTGGCCGCCACTTCACCCCCGATTTCAACAAAAATGTTATCTATTTCCCTGGCATCGAGAAAGTCAAGGACGAGGTCTACCGCATAACCTTTGGCGATGGCGCTAAAATCCAGCTTTACACCTTCTTTCAATTTACAAATCGCTACACTGTCAAAGAATATGTGATCAAAGCCCACCAACCTTTTTAGCTCGTCAATGGTACTGGAATCAGGTCTTTCAATTTTGTCAGGACCAAAACCCCAGGCATTTACCAAGGGCATTACGGTAGGATCAAATGCCCCCGCAGTGACTTCATAAATTTTTTTACTTTCATGAAGCACCGGTAAAAAAAACCTGCTTTCATATTTTAGTAAAGTGGTATTATTGAATTTTGAGATTTCCGAATCAGGAATGTATGTAGATAAGGATTGATTGAAAGCGATTAATAGTGAGTCAATCTCCTTTTTGTAATTACGTCCGTTTTTTTTATCAATGTATTTAACATGATAGACGATGTTTCCCATGGTAGTTCCTGTGATATGAAAATTTGCAGGCAGGTGGCCCTTTTTACGGTATTGCCACACTATTAACAATAGAAGGACTACCAGCAAAGGAAAAAGTCGTTTTATATTAAAAACATTTTTCATGTCAATCTAATTTATAGCAATTTAAGGCTTATTTATGAAATTATATGGCATATAACTAAATTAGTGGAAAGTGCGGTTAATACCGTGAGGATGGCCATCAGATATACAACAGCATATGCGAGAAGATTATCTAAGCGGAGATAGCAGTCAAATGACCCAGGCTGACAAGGAAATAGAAAGGGCGTTACGCCCTTTGAATTTTGGGGATTTTACCGGTCAGCAAAAAGTAGTGGAAAACATTAAAGTTTTTGTCCAGGCCGCAAAACAAAGGCGTGAGGCACTTGATCACGTGTTGCTGCACGGGCCTCCCGGACTGGGTAAGACAACCTTGTCGTATATCATTGCCAATGAGTTACGCACCCATATAAAAATCTCTTCGGGCCCTATTCTGGATAAGCCCAGTGATCTTGCCGGGTTACTTACCAACCTGGAAAGCCATGACGTACTATTCATCGATGAAATTCACCGGCTTAATCCCATCGTTGAAGAGTACCTTTACTCGGCCATGGAAGACTACAAAATCGATATCATGCTGGATACAGGGCCCAATGCAAGGTCGGTGCAAATTACCCTCAATCCATTTACTCTGATCGGGGCCACCACCAGAGCAGGGCTACTCACTTCCCCCTTGAGGGCAAGGTTTGGTATTAACGCCAGGCTGGAGTATTACAATGCCGAAATTCTTTCCGGAATTGTCGATCGGTCCTCACAAATATTAAACACACCGATAGAGAAAGATGCTGCCTATGAAATAGCGAGACGAAGCCGCGGAACACCAAGAATTGCCAATAATTTACTGCGACGAACCAGGGACTTCGCCCAGGTTAAAGGCGACGGTACCATCACAAAAAGTATTGCAGAACTCGCGTTGAAGGCCCTCGATGTGGATCAGCATGGACTTGACGATATGGATAACAGAATTCTATCCACCATTATTGACAAATTCAAAGGGGGACCGGTCGGATTGGGTACAATCGCCACCGCCTGCGGGGAAGAAGCAGAAACCATAGAAGAGGTTTACGAACCTTTCCTGATCCAGGAAGGGTATATAAAACGTACTTCCAGAGGAAGAGAAGCTACAGCACTGGCCTACCAGCATCTTAACAAAGTTCCTCCAAGCGCTACACCAAACCTGTTTGATTAAGATTTTATGCACCTTTCAGGAAGCCGCTGGTGTGTCCTATATGGAAGAATCTGGGAATATTACTATTTTTCCTTTTCTTTCTCCCATCAAAAATCAATAAAAACAATACATGGCTAAGAAGGACTATTATCCTTCAGGTTACCAGGCATTGAATATTTGTATATAGTAGTGATTTTAAATTATTGATCGATTTATGTTGTTGCTATAAGCATAAGCATCCCAAGTTTTGGTTAAGGATGAAAAAAATTGTTTACATTTTATTGTTGTTGGCTTTTACACCTGATATTCAGGCTCAGGAAACCAATATAGATCAATTACAACAGGATTTGCATCTGGCTACAAATGATACAATGCGGTTACAGGTACTGTTGAAATGCATTGATTATTATTACAGAAATAATCCTGATACCGCCCTGACCATTGGGTACCGATCAGAAAAAATTGCCATAAGAATACAGAATGAGGTATCCCTGGCCCACGCTGAAAGGGAGATAGCAAGACTGCTGGTACGGAGGGCAGACTATCGTCAGGCGCTAGCTTATATAACCAGGGCCCTGGCAAGGGAGAAAAACCTGGGCAATAAAATAAACATTTCCAAAGCGCATAATATCATCGGCGTCCTTTACTATGAGCAAAGTAATTTTGTGAATGCGCTAAAACACTACCTCGAGTCATTAAAAATATACGAAGAATTAGAAAATAAAGATGGTATAGCATCTATATACAATAATCTGGGGCTGTTGTACAAAGAAAAAGGTGAAACTGACAGGGCCCTGGAATATTATAAAAAGTCACTTGAAATAAACAAATTGCTAAATGACAGCATTGGCCTCGCTTATGGCTACAATAACCTGGGTGTTGTTTACCGGAGAAAAGGCAATTATAAAGCTTCTCTTGAATATTTTAATAAATCTCTGCATATAAAGGAAGCGTTGGGAAATAAAGAAGGGATGATTTCAAGCCTGCTAAATATTGGCATCACTTACAACAAACAGGGGCATTTTGAAGAAGCCAAAAAAGTATCATTTAGAGGTCTTCAATTAACACAGGAATTAAATAGTGTTGCCAGAGAAGCCAGTACGTACAACATATTGGCCGAAACCTATCTGAAAATGGGTAATCCGCCTACGAGTATCGTCTATGCTAAAAATGCCTATGACATTGCCAAGGAAATTGGTAAAATTGACATCGTACAGGAAACCACAGAAATAAGCTACAAGGCTTACAAACAAATGCGAAATCACGAAAAAGCCCTTCAATTTTTTGAAATTTCCCAACACCTGAAAGATAGTTTAACGCAGGTTCAAAAAAACGCAGATCTCAAAAACCTCAGAGAGAATTACGAGATCGAGAAACAACAAATGCAAATTGAATCACTGAACAAAGATCGTATCATTCAGGAAGAACAAATTCAGAGACAATCGATGCAGCAGAATGTATTGGTCGTGGTTTTGACCTTTCTGGCTATCATTGTTTCTATTTTGTATAAAAACAATCGCCGTAAACAAAAGATTAACAACCTGTTAACCCAGAAGCATAAAGAAATTGAATTGAAAAACACCGAATTGGCAAGATTAAATCAGGAGATTGTCAGTCAAAATCAATCCATTAGTATTCAGAAAAACAATCTGGAAGAGTTAAATCACATCAAAAACAACTTGTTTACGATTGTATCACATGATTTCCGCAGTCCACTAAAATCAATTCAAGGCTTTCTGCATCTGCTTAGCCTAGGTGCATTAACCCGGGAGGAGATGAAAAAGCTGGTAGAAGATCTTACTATAAAAGTGGACATGACCACAGATTTTCTTGAAAACCTGTTGACCTGGGCCAGGAATCAAATGTACAAGATTGAAAGTAAGCCTCAGCCCGTGAATCTGAAAAAAATCGCTGATGATAACGCAGCACTGTTAAAGCCGGTTGCGGAGAAAAAGGATGTGAAACTTATTGTAGACATATATGATAATTTTGAAGCTTTTGCAGATGCCAACATGATCAACCTGGTCATCAGGAACCTGGTTGTTAATGCCATCAAGTTTACTTCAGAAGGTGACGAGATCAGACTTACCGCCCACCGGGAAGGGGCGAAAGGTGTTTTCTCTGTGCATGACAACGGCATAGGCATCGATGAAAGGATATTATCGAAGCTATTTGAACTGGAGACCTACTCCACCACCGGCACTGCCAATGAAAAGGGTACCGGGCTGGGATTAGTACTTTGCAAGGACTTTGTAGAAAAAAATCACGGTTCGATCTGGGCTACCAGCGAAGTAGGTGTGGGAAGTGTCTTCAGCTTTAGTCTTCCTCTCACGCCTGCCAGCCATGAGGTGCATGAGCAGGTTATTTCCTGAAAACCGAAGATAAACTGCCACAAAAAAAGGATCGATGAGCGGATCCCTTCATATGATCTCTTTAAGTTGATAATAATCAATAATTTATATGTTCAAACCCGGTGTAAGCTTTGGCATGGCGCAGGTCTCACCCGACCCCAAGGCACAAGCGTCTCGTGGGTGTTGCACAACGTTTTCGACAAAATTCTTGGTGT
>NZ_JBXEQE010000066.1:0-7642 GCF_056858335.1 Agaribacillus sp. DX54 | reverse complement strand
GTTTACAGTAGGCTTACTCCTTGGTGCCTTTGTGGTGTACCTTTTTTAACCACAGAGGCACAAAGACACAAAGAGACACAGAGGTTTTCACCGATAAAATACAGGCACGTGTTTGAGTTGTGCAACAACCCACGGCAGGGGACGCTTGCGCTATGCAGGAAATAGCCATTGCGTATGCCTCAAGGCCAGCCATTTCTATCCCTTTTTCTGATTTCTACGAGCTGTTCCATAGCTGATGCCGGTGGCTTTTCAATGCCTGGATATACAGACAGTAACCATTGCACAGCTTTTTCTATTTCCATATTCAGGTAATAACGGTCTCTTGCAAAATGTGCATATTTCAACACTTTAAAACCATTAAACCAGCTATAAAACCGACTCAGAAAGGCTTCCCGTGTCGGCCCACAATATCTGTTTATCTCTTTAAGGTGAGTTTTGAAATCATTATCACAAAGAAAAACAGTTATGCTTTCCGGCCATTTTTCAAGGCATTTATCAATATCGGAAGGCCTGGCCCTGAACAACTGGTCTACCTCGCTTAAAAATATTTTTAGATCTTTGAAAATATTCGGATGATAAGTAAAATAATGTTTGTGGTGGCCGTCAAGCCAGGCTTGAATAGCCTTTCCAGTGCCAAAAGGAACCCTGTCTGACACCCTCGCAGAAGGAATTACCCGTGTGCTGTTGATCTCGCCATAATCACCTAGTGGAATTATCTTGTGTAAAAAGTAAAAATCTTCCCCCGCTTTTCTTTTGTTCATACCTCCCTGTTTCTGATAAATGGCAGATCGTACCGCCATGCTGGAACCCACCGTTTGATAGGCATGAGGGAATGCCGCATAACGCAGGGCGTTTATATAATATCGTAAAAACAACTCATAAAATATAACGCCCGTATAATAGTCTTTGGGCAGGGGGCCTTCGAAGGGGTGCTCAAAGTAAATAGAAGCGCCGGTACATTTTGAATTTTCCAGAAAGTGTCCTTCAATAGCGCGTAAATAGTTACTATCACATACTGAATCCGCATCAAAACTGACTATGATGCCATTTCCCTTATTGGCCTTTTCTAACCTTCTTACAGCTTCGTCCATGCCAATTTTCCTTGCCGTGCCAACCCCCGATTGCTTATCCGGGATCCGGCTTTCGTAGTGTACCAGGAATTGCCTTTTGTCCGTAGTTTTGCAGTTTATCCATCGCCGGACCTCTTCGAAAGTTTGCTGGTTTTGCTCCCTGACCTGCCTAGAAGAATGGTCCGAATCGTTGATTATGACAAGAATTTCCACTGCGCATCTGGTATCGTCACATGCGGCAAGTGAATCAAGGGAAGTTATTAACTCCCGCTCGTTAAAACAAGGAATAACCACTACTATTCCTAAATCTGGACGAGGCTCGGAAGAAAATAAACTTTTTTGAAATCCGTATCTTTGAAGGTATAAGTTGGATTCGTTCATGCCGAACCTGCTTAACTAAGGTGCCAGCCTTTCTATCATCCAGTGATTGTCCGGGCCGAGTCTGTAGACTATCCGGTCATGCAGCCGGCTTGACCGTCCCTGCCAGAACTCCAGTTTATCGGGCACAAGTTGATATCCTCCCCAATGCTGGGGCCTGGGCACATCCTTGCCATCATACTTTTTTTTCAGGTTTTTGACATTTTCTTCCAGCATATATCTGTTTTCAATTACCTGGCTCTGTGGTGAAGCCCAGGCGCCGATTTGGCTTTCCCTTGGTCGGCTTGAAAAGTAATTTTCGGAGGTTAACGCACTTAGCTTTTCAACTTTTCCTTCAATTCTTATTTGTCTTTCGAGTTCAGGCCAGAAAAAAGTAAGGGCAGCAAATGGGTTCCGGGCCAGATCCTGTGCCTTTTGACTATCATAGTTGGTGTAAAACTGAAAAGCACTGTCATTGATACCTTTCAGAAGGACAATCCTTGCAGTAGGACGGCCATTTTTGTCAACAGTAGACAGATTCATAGCCGTTGGTTCATTGATCTCTGCGGAAGTAGCCTCCTCAAACCAATGTTCAAACTGATCCATTGGGTTAGCGGATACTTCCCGTTTACTAAGGGACTTTTTCTGATAGTCACTCCTTATTGTGGCAAGGTTGGATTTAGTCATATCAAATTACGGGTCAATTCTCAAAAAAAACAGTCATTTACCTTTAAATTCCCCGGAGGAAGTAAAAAAAATGGAATTTACCGGCAATATTAAACTTCTTTCTTTAAATACCTTGACAAAAGTCATTAAATTTATTTAAATTCTGACTTTTAAAAGTCATTAGACGGCTAATTATTTTCATCATCATTACAGGAGTAACAGATGTAATTTTATTTTTGCTAATGGGTCTACCTTGATTATCCTTCAATTTTCACCAATTGTGGACGTTAAATAAAATACCGGGGAAACGATGAATAAAATTACGCCATCCAAAAGGTGACTGAGAAAATAGGATGGGAAAAAGGTATTACAGGAGATTGATATGAAATTAAGTATTGAATTGTCCTGCGAAAGCAGCATGGAGTGGATCGAAACTGTGATGGGAGATTTTAATAGTTTCCTGCAGGATCATGCCAACTGTGAGCGTAAAGCCTCCGCGATGGCCATGAGTTTTGTGGCAAAGTATCCCGACAGAGTAGAGATTATTCCTGAATTAATCGATACAGCCGTGGAGGAATTGGAACATTTTAGGTCAGTTTACCAGTTAATGGAACAAAGGGGGGTGCAATTACCTGCCGAAATCAGTCAGGATATGTACGTAAAAAGATTAATAGACCATTGCCATTCAGGGAGAACGGAGCGATTTCTGGACAGATTATTATTTGCCAGTATCATTGAATGCCGGGGTGCTGAGCGGTTTAAGTTGGTAGCAGATCACCTTGAAGAGCCTCTTTTAAAAAAGTTTTACAAAACTTTATGGACCTCTGAGGCGAAGCATGGAAACATCTTTGTGAAAATGGCTTTAAATTATTTTGATGAAGACCGGGTTTATAAACGTTTGAATGAATTGAATGAGATAGAAGGGAAAGTGTTGCAGTCATTGCCACTGAAAGCAGCGCTACATTAGTGAAAGTATATGATAGATTATAAACATAACGAAAACCTTGAACCTAAGAAGGGCGATTTATTGATCTCTGAGCCATTTTTGCCTGATCCGAACTTTGAAAGAACCGTTATAATAATATGTCAGCATAGTGAAGAAGGTTCTTTCGGTTTTGTACTCAACAAGCCCTCAGTGATGAAATTTGATGAGGTTATGGAGGATATTGTAGATTTTGGGGAAACCCTTTATGTGGGTGGGCCCGTACAACAAGATACATTGCATTTTATTCACCGGGCTGGTGACTTAATAGAGGGAGGGGTGGAAATTAGTAAAAATTTGTATTGGGGAGGGAATTTTGAGACTTTGAAAATATTGATTGAAAATAAACAGATTAACCCAAATGACTTTAAGTTTTTTCTGGGATATTCGGGGTGGGGGAGTGGCCAGTTGCTGGACGAAATAAAGACTGATTCCTGGATCATTTCCCCCCGGGCCACACATGAAAAAATTTTCGACTATAAGCCGGAAAAGTTGTGGCGGGATATTTTAAAGGATATGGGGGGGCGTTTCAGGATGTTTTCAAACTATCCCGACGATCCGAGGTTAAACTAACGAGGACGTTTGATTTGCCTTTGCCAGGTGGGTAAAGGATATTACTGCTAAGGAAAACGACAGGAAAATGAGTAAAGAGACTGCACCGTCAGAAAAGACCAAGAAAGATGGGCTTAAATCTCATGATGAGATACAAGCCAGTGTCAGGGATCAGGGCAAGGACTTTGATGACGAAAATCGACTGCCCCATGAGGGGGCCCCACAGGCCACTTCAGAAGAGTATCCGGAAGCTTTAGCCAACAGGGAAGCAAGCGCTGAAGCTAATGATGATGAAAAAAATATTAAAAATCCACCGGAGCCGGATGATTCACCGGTAGAACGGGCAGGTGCAGAAGCACAACAGGACACCCCACCTTTGGAAGAGCCTGAGCAGTCGGGTGCACAAAATTTGGTCAATACAGACGATAAATCCGAAGCAAGTCTGCCCCCGGAGGAGCCAAATGATCAACCACCGGAGCTTTCCGGAGAGCGTCCGGTTGACAAGGAAGCTACCTCTGAAAAGGAAGCTTTTTCCCCAGATTCGGGTGATGCAAACGCTTCGAATGAAAGTGAAAAAACACCCGTTGACCAACCTGAAGTAGTACAAATGGAAGAGCAAACTACCGCAGAAATAGTATCTGAGGCATCCGCCCCGGACCAAGCGACCGGTTCTGATGCTGTTGAAGGCCAGCCTGAAGCGCATACCCCGGAGTCGGTGGTGGATGAAGAGGCCAGTCCCGCACAAGCGCCGGAAGCATTCGGCCAGCGTGATATGACCGGGACCGAGGATGCCGAGGTCAGATCTGCAGAGCATCTTTCAGCGATTCCATCAGGTGATTCGGCTACCACTGAAAAAGTGTCTGACACAGCGAGTGATGAATCTATTACTACCCGGCATGATACTAAAGGCCAGTCCGAAGAGTCTACCGCTGAGTCACCGCCCGATGAAGTAGCTACTCATGAGCAGGTGCCGGAAGCATCCAGCCAACATGATACTACCAACCCTGAAGATACCGAATCCCATTCAACAGCGCAACCAGATGATTTTGGAAGGCCATCACCGGAACATCCCATGGAGGTCTCATCCGGTCATGGAACCCTTTCTGCCACTGCCCATGAAGTTGATAAAGCCCAGGAACAAGTTGGCGGTACGGAAACCGCTTCGGGAGAAGCACCCGTTGCTCCAACTCCAACAGGCGAAGCGGCTGGCAAGGAACCTGCTTCCGGCGAAGCGGCTGGTACGGAAACTCCCTCGGGAGAAACGACTGGTGCGGAACCTGCTTCCGGAGCAGTTGTCCCTGATTCACAGCAGACTGAAGCTTCATCAAAGACTTCTTCGGAAGCAGCAGGGGAGGGCCAGTTCGAGGAACATGCGGCAGGTGATAGCACTGGCGGAAAAATGTCCATCCCTGAAGAAATTGAAATCACCAACAATGAAGATGATATTCATGACGATGGCGATGAGTTGGTGCACGCAGATTACAGCCAATACAGTAAGGAAGAATTGGTTGCCACTATCAAAAAGCTGACCAAAATAGATGACTTTAAGAAGCTTGATCTCGTTTTAAACATTATCGATCCGCTATTCCAGGATATAAAACAGGCGGATCGTAAAGTGGCGCTTGATAAATATCTGGCAGAAGGTGGAAGCGAGGAAGATTTTGCCTACAAAAACGAGTTGGATCAGAAATATGATGCCTACTACAGATTAATCAAAGAACGTAAAAACAAGTTTTACGGTGATCTCGGGCGTCAAAAGCTGGAAAACTATCAGAAAGCTACTGAATTACTCGAAAAATTGAGGCATTTAGTGGATGGGGAAGAATCTACGACCAGCATTAATGCCATTAAAGAAATACAGGAGCAGTGGAAAGCCATCGGACAGGTACCACCGCAACACGTAAGAAACCTTTGGGCTAGCTATAACGCGTTAATGGATCGCTTTTATGACAATAGAAGCATCTATTTCGAGCTAAAAGAACTGGATCGCAGAAAGAACCTGGCGGCGAAAGAGGAATTATGCGTGAGGGCTGAGAAGCTGGAAGATGTCAAAAATCTGAAAGATGCTATCAAAGAGCTCAATGAGCTGCACAATGAGTACAAACACATTGGGCCTGTACCGAAGGCTCAGCAAGAAGCACTTTGGCAGAGGTTTAAGGCCGCCTCGGATAAAGTATACGCCCGTCGTAAAACCTACTACGATGATTTAAAAAAGGATCTTGAGGTCAACCTCGAAGCCAAAGCCAAGTTGAGGGATGAAGTGCAGCCCTTTGCGGCCTTTGATTCGGACAGAATCGTTGATTGGAACAAGAAAACCCAGGAAATTCTGGGTATACAAAAACGCTGGGAAGCCATTGGCGGTTTGCCGAGAGACCGGGCCCAGGAGATAAATAAGCCGTTTTGGTCGGCTTTTAAGCGGTTTTTTAATAACAAAAACAGCTTCTTTAAAAAGCTGGAAGGCCAGCGGGAAGAAAATCTGAAGCTGAAAGAGGCTTTGGTCGCGAAAGCACACGAACTGAAAGACAGTACAGATTGGAACCAAACCGCCAATGAATTAAAAAAACTGCAAAACGAATGGAGAAACATCGGTCCGGTGCCTGAAAAACACCGCAATGAAGTATATCAACGATTTAAGAAGGCCTGTGACTTTTTCTTTGAAAACCGTAGAAACCGGTTTAAAGAAGTGGAGAAGGAATATGAAAAAAACCTGAAACTGAAGGAAGATGTTTGTCAAAGAATCCTGAAGCTCGCTGAAGAGGGGGCAGGCGATATCGGCCAGTTGGAAGTCCTGCAGGAGGAATGGAACAACATTGGCTTTGTACCCAAAAACGCCATTCGTTCAAGCCAGGAAATGTTTGCCAAGGCTGTAGATCAGTTTATCGCCAGCAGCAGCCTCGATGAGGATGAGAAGAGCAAACTAAAAATCACTACCAAGCTGACATCCCTGAAAGGAACCCCCAACGCCAACAGGAAACTTAACAAAAAAGAGTTTACTTTGCGCAGGCAGATAACAAACCTTGAAAATGACATTAGCTTGTGGAAAAACAACCTTGAATTTTTTGCCAACTCCAAAAATGCGGATCAGGTGCGGGAGGAGTTTGATGAGAAAATCGAGAAGGCGAAAAAACAGCTCAGAGAACTAAAGGCACAACTCAAAATCATACGCGATATATAGCAACAATTTTACTAAAATATTCCCGAAAGTATTTCGGAAATTAAAAATTCCGTATAAATTTGCACACCACTTGGAAAACTAAGCCTCCTTAGCTCAGTTGGCCAGAGCAACTGACTTGTAATCAGTAGGTCGTTGGTTCGAATCCGACAGGGGGCTCGCATACAAAGCCTTATGAGGCTTTTGTTTTTTCAACTATTCTTAATTTGAAGATTATTCTGTCGATGTGCACACTTTTTGCACACTTTTTTGTTTACAATGAAAATATTACCAAATTGATAGCGATTGATACTGCTACGAAACGAACGATGACATGAAGGATTATCTTGTAATGAGTGAAATCCTTCTGTATTATTCTAATCACTTGGGGAAATAAAAAAATTTAAAAAAGATTGACTATGGATTTGAATATCAGATTAGTATCCGCATTGACTTAACGATTGCGCAGTGGGATTTAATTTTTGACCACGCAGAGCATCATTCAGATATAAAGATAGATACAGAGCAGGGAGGTTTCATTTTCGGGATTAAAATAAAGTTCACGAATTTGATTTAATTGATGCTATCTATCTGGATACTTGGAAAATAGGCAAGTTATTGAAGGCACTTGAATTTCCTATGCATTTGATTAAGGATGTTAAGGGGAAATCTGAGGTAATTTCCTATTTATCAAAAGCGTTCGATCAAATAGGAGAAGAGTATAATAAAGTAAAGGCCTCAGAGTACAACAAAATCTCTTGACCCAGGGGTGCAAAAAGATTGTCAAACATCAAAATCCTTAATGTTTAGGAGTTCTTCTGGATCAACTTTGTTGAGTGAAGTTAACGATTTAGCAACCGGAGG
>NZ_JBXEQE010000065.1:0-8404 GCF_056858335.1 Agaribacillus sp. DX54 | reverse complement strand
ACCCGTTTGGGTTGCAGATAGCTCAAAATGCTTATCAGAGGGAGAGTGCTGTCGATCAAAGGTATAAGTTTAATGGGAAGGAGCTGCAGCCGGAGCTGGGTTTAAATACATATGACTTCCATGCTAGAATGAACGATCCTGTACTGGGAAGGACGTTTCAACAAGACCCAATGGCTGATTTATATTATGCATACAGTCCTTACAGTTGGTCTGCAAATAACCCACTGATATTTATTGATCCAACTGGAATGGTGATTGAAGAAGGAAGTCAAAAGGAATGGGAACGACAAAAGGGGTACGTAGAAAATCGCAGAGACAAGCTTCAGGGAAGGGCTGACAAATTACGTTCGAAAGCTGAAGCCAAGGGCTGGAGTCAAGAGAAGTTATCAAATAAATTAGGAAACGTAGATAAGCGCATTTCGAGCCTGAATTCAACATTAGGAACTCTTAATGAAATAGAAAATAGCGCACAAGTTTTCAGTTTGCAATCGGGAGTTCAAGGTGAAGGTGGTGTGAGTTATGATTCTGGAACAGGTAACGTTGTTATAGGCTTTGGAACTACTGCAAATTTTGTTCATGAATCTACACATGCGGGACAGTTTTTAGCTGGTCATGTGGCTTTTAGTGAGAACGGTAGTACTTTCGGGGCAGATATTTTTGATGAAGTAGCAGGCTACAAAGCACAGTTTGCATATGATCCGTCGTCTGTTTCTGGACTTACTTCCTCTTTTACAGCTAAATCATTTAGTGATATAACTCCTGCATGGGTGCAAAATATTCAGGCTTCTGATGGAAGCAAGATATATGCTCCTGGTGGAGCAGCGAATACAGGGGTAGCACCTGTAAATATTAACTCAAATCGTGATGCTTTGATAAGAGCATACCCAGGAGCAGCAGGTAGCTTGAGAGGGCTTCCTTCAAATTTTAGATTAAAGGATATTAAAGGAATAATACTTCCCCCATTCGATGAAGCTTACTAAAATATTATTAACAATTTTCGTGGTGCAGCTATCATGCTCACCAAGAACCACTTTGGTTGGAAATTATTCAGCCAAAGGTAAAGATTATACCTACAGCTTACAGCTTAATGAAGATAAGACCTTTCTATTTACTCAAAGGTATATTGAAGTTAAATCAAGTTGTGAAGGCAACTGGGAAGTTATTAAGAGTGATACGCTTTTACTTAAATGCTTTCCAGCAGAACAATTTGAAGAGCTTCAAGGAGGTTACATGTCAGATCGAGAGAGGAAAGTAGTTGTAATTAATAATAGAAGGCTTAAAATTAATGATGTGTTACTCAAGCTTGATAAATAACAAAATAAAGGCCCGATCAGCAATGGTCGGGCTTTTTGTTTTGGTGGTTTTAAGATGCGTGAGCCTTTCTTATTTTAGCATCTCTGATGTAGGTATCAATCAAATCAAAGAGTGTTTTTCTTTTATCATCTTCAAGTAGTTGTAGTTCTTCCAGTCGCTTCAAAGTTTTCTTATCAAACTTAGCATTCATGCCTTCGCCTACCAGGTAATCCAAAGACACCTCAAAGGTATCGGCTATTTTTTTGGCCACTTCAATAGAAGGGATGGCTTCGCCTCTTTCATACTTGCCAATCATCACCCTTGAAACGCCACTTTTATCAGCCAAGTCTGTCTGTGACCATCCGTTCTGTTCTCTTAAATTGGTGATAATTTTGCCTGTGTTCATCTCTGATAAGATACTTTTATCTATAAAAATCAATCTATCTAGTAAAAATAAGTAATTATAAGGGATAAAAAAATCCAATAGTTGCTTGTTTAATTGAAAACATCAGATATATTTGTATCCAATAGTTACATATAAACTTTTTTAAAAAATATCTCGATGAAAGCAAAGACCACTCGCCAGCTCAAAGTTTACCAGCAGCATCGCTCATTAAGTTCGGGGACCAGGATAGTACCGGAACTCAGGTTAACAGGAGTTTGGATAGAGCAGTTGGGTTTTAAAATAGGTGAGCGGGTAAACATCACCATGCGTGACAGGCTGTTGATCATCGAGCCGGTAGAAGGGGATACCAATTACAAGGCAGCTTTGCAGGAAGTAAAGCAAACCCTTAAAAAGTTGAGCCAATGACTATTGAACAGCTCAAACAAAGCCTGTCCATCCTGGAAGTAGCCGCTCACCTGGGCATTCGGGTAAACAAACACGGCAAGGCGTTGTGTCCTTTCCATGATGATAAAAACCCGAGCCTGCAGTTCTCCGCTGAAAAAAACATTGCTACTTGTTTTAGTTCCAATTGCTCAGCCGGTACGATGGACATTATTAGCTTAACAGAGAAGTATTTAAAGCTAAGCACCCATGAGGCCATTAACCAGCTAAAGGCCTGGGCAGGAGTCATCACCCCACAGCCAACCCTTGCAAAAAAAGAACCGTCCCCACCGTACAACAAACTGTTCACTGTCTTTAAGGCCAACCTAAAGAAAAGCGAGAAGGCCAGGAGTTATTTAAATAGCCGCCATCTAAACCCCAGCAACCTTGAAGCGGGCTATAACGCTGCAAGCTGGCCGCAGATGAAGTATTGTATTGTTTTTCCCTTGCGCGATGGTGAAAACCAGATCAGCAGCTTTTACGGCAGAAGCATTTATAATGACGCCGCTTCAAGACATTACTACTCAAAAAACAGAAGCGGACTTTATCCGGGCTATCCGGAACCCACTACAAGGTCACTGGTACTGACAGAATCGGTCATCGATGCCGCCACTTTACTACAAAACCAGGAAGTAACAAAGGAGCACGCAGTACTCGCGCTTTACGGTACCAACGGGCTGACAAGAGAGCACAAAGAGGCGATTAGCCAACTTACACGCTTAGAGGAAATTATTTTGTTCCTGGATGGGGATGAGCCAGGAGAACAAGCCGTTAAAAAAATAGCTGACCAGCTTTTATCTTTCAAAAGAAAAATCACCAGCGTTGCCACCCCTGAGGGTGAGGATATCAACAGCCTGGCCCAAAGTCATGACGGCGAAGTTTTTGCGCATCTGCTTAACGGGAGAAAACCGGTGCAGACCGGGGCCACCGGGCCTGGCACGCTTGTGAGTGAAAACCCCAACCGCTTAAGCTTTACCACCCATCTTGCCAGCTATTATGTTGCCGGTGGGGTGAGGAAGGAATGGGACAGCCTGCGGGTTACGCTGATCATACAGCATCCTACAGCGCGGATTAAATACCGCAACAAGCTTGATTTATACGAACACCGCCAGGTGGAAAGGGTGGCAAGGGAAGCATCGGAGAAACTTACCATCAGGGCTGATCTTTTACAAATAGACCTGGAACATTTAACCGACAAGCTAGAAAGCTACCGCGAAGAACGCTATGGTCAGACAGAAACCGCTCCGCCCAAAACACACCTATTGTCACCGGCCGAGACCCAGGCCGCCAGGGCCTTTTTATCGGGGCCCGGATTGCTTAAGCGGCTGAATGCCCTGATCGGCCAGGCCGGTGTGGTAGGCGAGGAAACCAGCCGGCTGTTTTTGTTTGTGATCGCCACCAGCTATAAAATGGAAGCAACGCTTCACGCCCTGATCCAGGGTTCTTCGGGCAGCGGCAAAACCCATTTGCTGGCCAAAGTCTCGGGTCTGGTTCCGGAAGAAGCAGTTTACCACTTTACCCGTGTTACCGAAGGGAGCTTTTACAATTACGGCGCTTATGATCTTAAAAACAAGCTGATCTGCTTAGAGGATTTAGACGGTATGGAAGAGAAAGCACAGTTGGCCTTCCGCGAGCTGCAGTCGCGGGAGATGCTTTCCACCAGCACCACGGGCCAGGATGAGAAGGGCAATATCCGCTCTTACCAAAAGGTGGTGTACGGCCCGATGGCGAGCCTTGCCTGCACGACCAAAGGTGAGGTGTACGAGGACAACATGGGCAGGGTATTCTTAATCGCCGTGGATGAAACCAAAGAACAAACAGCAAGAGTAATCGCCTACCAGAACGCCAAAGCCTCCGGACAGGTGGACACAGCAAAGCAAAAACAGACCACTGAATTTATCTGCAACCTGGTCAGACTTTTAAAACCCTTGCGGGTGATCAATCCGTATGCGGGCAAAGTGAGCCTGCCGGCAGAGGCGCACAAAATCCGTCGGCTGAATGAGCTTTACCAGGGCTTTGTCAAGCAGGTGACTATCCTTCACCAATACCGAAGGAAGAAAGACCGCCAGGGCCGGCTGATCACAGAGAGGGAAGATTTACAACTGGCTGCAGAGATTATGTTTGAAAGCATTGTGCTGAAGGTAGACGAACTTGACGGGAGCCTAAGGCTCTTTTATGAAAGGCTCAAGGAGTATGTAAGGCTAAAAGGCGGCGAACACTATGAAAGTTACAGCTTTAGCCAGCGTGAGATACGCCAGGCGCTGCATGTAAGCAAGAGCGGCTTGCACCGCTATATCAGGGAGCTTTTGTCCCTGGAATACCTGGCGCTGGTGGGCGGTTATGCCAACAGGGGTTATCGATACAAGATCAGCTACTGGGACAACATTGCCAAACTAAGAGATAAGGTAAAACGCCACCTGCAGGGGCAATTAGATCAACTGGAACTCGATATTGAATCAAACAAAACGCTGGCGTTCCAAACCGGTGGAACACCAGATGGAACGCCAGAAATGGTCAAAAACATTGAATCAGTCAAATGAAGGCACATTTTACCGCTAGCGTTCCGCGTTCCAGAAAAGAGAGAGGGTACCCCCCAGCCATTAGCTAAAAACCACCCATGAAATTTACCATCAAAAGCGATTATTACAATCATCTTTGCAGCGAGTTTAAAAGCTGGCTTCATGCGTTGGGTTACGGTGAGTCCACACAGCAGAAGTTTTTAACGGGGATAAGGGAATTGCTTGGCTGGCTTGAAGCAGGCGGCATCGGGGACGTATCCGGAGTAGACAGCGAAGTAATCGCCCGCTACAAGATTTATTTAGAAACCCGCCCGAACTATATCAGGGGTGGGGGCTTGAGTGCTGCAACCATTACCTCGAGGCTTTATGTATGCTCGCTATTTTTTTCCTCCCTCACAGCGCAGGGAAGAATAGCACAAGACCCCATGAGCGGACTGTTGTATGAGGGGGCGGTAAAAAGAAGGGAAAACCTGTTATCAGTGGGGGATATAAAAACAATATATGCGAAAGCAGAAACTGCCAAAGACACGGCCCTTTTATCACTGCTTTACGGCTGCGGGTTAAGGCTGAGCGAGGCGATCGGTTTAGATGTGGGGGACGTTAATCTTCGCACAGGCTTTTTGTATGTGCGCCCATCAAAGAACGGCCAAAGTAGAACCGTTCCGCTAAGCGGTCGTGTGAAAGAAGGCCTGCAAAGTTATTTACACAAAGAAAGAGGCCAGTATGTAGCCCCATGTTATGTGACAGCCGCATTTATGCTCAATAGTTGCGGCAGGCGTATGCAGGCGGGTAGTTACAGAAAAAGGCTGCGCTATCTTTTAGCCAGGTCAGGGATCACCAGGGCAGTAAGCTGTCACCACCTGCGCCATGCGATTGCCACGCACCTTTTAGAGTCAGGCATGACACTCGAGCAGGTAAAAGATTTTTTGGGCCACCGCAAGATCACTACCACCCAGGCCTATACCCATATCAGCTCAGATTACCTAAAACAAAAGATAAGCTATGAAGCTACAGACCTACTTGCAAGACCATTACCGCCCGAGGACAGCCCACCAGTATTACCTTGATATTATGCGCTATCAGGGACAGACAAGTAATCATAGGCAGGCTGGTTACCGCCAGGTACTGGCCCATCTTGGCAACCTGCGGGACCAGGGCCTGAAAGGGGGCACAGTTACAAGAGTACTGGCCGCTGTGAAGGCTTATTATGACTGGCTGCAGCAGACTGGGCGAAGGGCAGACCACCCATGCAAGTATGTAAAGCTGCGCTACAGCAAAGACCAGGGGGTTAACCCTGCCGGCCTGTTCTCCCCCGCAAAACTCGAAACATTAATGGAAGATGTGCTGCCACAAACTGGCCAGGGAAGGGCGGTTTATAGAAGGTTGTATTACAGAAATAAGCTGATCGTAAGTTTACTAATCTATCAGGGGCTCGCTACCCAAAACATCATTAACCTTGAGATAAAGGATATTAATCTTGAGCCGGCTACGATCTACATCAGGGCCACCCATCAGTTAAATGCCAGGACGTTGGGCCTGCATTCCCGTCAGGTGATGCTTATTAGCCATTACCTGACAAGGGAGCGGCCAGGCTTATTAAAGCAGTCCACCGATAAGCTATTGCTGACAAAGAGAGGTTTACCAGAAAGCGGCTGCGGGATCAGAAAGGTGATAGAAGCCAAAAAACACCTGTTTAGTGATAAAGCCCTGAGTGCACAAACGATCCGCCAGAGTGTGCTTGTGAACTTGTTTAAAACTGGAAAAGACACAAGGGTAGTACAGGTATTTGCAGGGCATAAACAGGCTTCATCGACAGAGAGATACAAACAAACTCATATAGAGGAACTAAAAGCGGCGGTGATGAAAAAACATCCGCTAGGTTAAAAATGGCGTAAGCGATCCCGCTAAGCTAGGCGTCCTTTTTCCATAGCACGCAGGTAAAGCGGTGTTCAGTCGTTCAGGTAGCTAGCTTCCCGCTATGGCCATTGCGCTCAGGGCCCCAGCTATCCACCTTCACTACCTTCACGGGCTGTTCTCCTTGCAGGTCAGCCGCTATGGCCTGCGCTTCACCTGCAACCACAGCCCCTTGTTTGTCCGCACCTTGCGCCCTCAGTCAGCACTGCGGCCCGCCGGCCCCCCGTTTTTACTCCGCGCAGGAAAAAAGCAAATGCTCGCGCCGTAAACCGCTATCGCTATTTAGCTGGCCCGCAAGGCCTGCCTTTGCTTTTTTGCCCACCCTTCTGCCGGCTACTCACCGACAGGCTTCCTTCGGGATGCGGTAACGGTGCGGAAAGAAGCCTCTAAGAAAGCCACTGCTACCTTACCGCGCAAAACCAGGATTAGTCGTTGTAGACAGGTAAGGGAGCTTGCTTGGAGCATCCCGGCTCAGGGTAAAAATCCACAGTGTTCAGAGTATAAGAAAATCGTTCATCCGGATTTTTACCCTTCACCGGAATGTTGACCTTTTACTTATTCTTCCTTAAAAGCCAGAAAGGGGGGCGGAATGGTTCCCAAATGTCGGCATCAAAGTAGTAGCTTTTATCTGGCGCTGGCCTGGCGCGTTTGGGAACCGAATGTAGCGAAGGGCAGGCCGGGGATCGTGACCGAAAGGGTGCGGCTGGCCAGGGGCTATTTGCTGAAAGCCGTTAGTGCATAATGGCGGTTATATAACCCGCAACACCAATAAAATCAAACCAACAGTGAGGAGTTTATATAACAAAGCATTATGTAAAATAGCTTGGGTACGAGGGAAAGCCCAGGGATGGCCTAACCTGATCGCTTACCAGAAACTTAAGATAAATGAAAAAAAATTATGGGTTTTTTGTCATAATAAAATCAATGTTTAAAGCCAATAGACGCATATTGCAAAATCAAAACCATCAAATAGGGTCAATAAAGGCACTTTTTGTTGTCCTATACATTTAAATCAGCAAAGTATATATTTAAGGCAGCACGGCGCACTTAATTTTTTTAATTAAAAATGAGTGCCATGAGCAAGAAAAATAAAAAGGTTAAAAAGGTGATTAAAATAACAAAACCGCTAATTAAACTGGTAAAAGTAATATTAGATATACTTTCCATTTTAAGTTGATCGCTAGTCAATTACATTTGTATATATAAAATTTTTAGGGCTCAGGTGTGTTTTTCTTTTACCTAACATATCCTTCCTCATTGCTAAAACTATTTTACCAACAGCCTCCCGATGTTCTTCAAAATTTGGTTTATCCAACTGAGATTTAATCACTAAATCAACCATCTGATTTATAGCTAATACAACCTGATCAGAGCTGTAAAGCCAAGATTTATATTGTTCCTCAAAAAACTTTCTTTTAGTATCAGCAGAGACGGTTTTGCCAATAAAGCCTTGAAGCAAAATAAGAAGATTAGCATATTTTTCTTCCTTAAATTTTAACATTGCCTCGTCTTTTTTTGACCTAATGCCAAAAACATAAGTAAGATAGGATCCAATTAACCCTGTAAATATTGGTAGAATGAATAAAAGAAGATCTTTAACCTCCATCAGCTGTAAATATTTTGACTAGAATAAGGTAAATATAAGGCTCTTATTTTTCAATTGAATTATTCAACTGAAAGAAAAATGTTATCTTGCTGTCAGGTGCTATAAAGGTACTGAAAGTTCTTTTACAGGTTGTGCCCGTCAGCGTCCGACCGAGCTAAAAAATCCGTGTAGGGTTAATAGAAACGTTCTTTGATGATTTTAAGATAACCCATACCAAGTCACCTATAATATCAGCGGATGACTATT
>NZ_JBXEQE010000064.1:0-9218 GCF_056858335.1 Agaribacillus sp. DX54 | reverse complement strand
ACCACAGGGATTACCAGGTGCGTGAACTAGTTGAAATACGCATATACCCGGATAGTATTACTATTCTTAACTATGGCGGCCCCGATCGTTCCATTAAAATGAAAGCCTTTGAAGAAGGGGTAATAAAACCCAGGCGGTACCGTAACCGGCGGTTAGGTGACTTCCTGAAAGAACTTGATCTTACAGAAGGACGGGCCACAGGAATCCCGACCATTAGAAAAGCACTTTTGGAAAATGGCTCACCGCTCGCAATCTTTGACACGGATGATGACCGTAGTTTTTTTGAGGTAACCATTCCGGTTCATCCGGCTTTTGGTAAAAAAGCAAAAAGTGGTGCAAAAGGTGGTGCAAAAAGTGGTGCAATAGATACTGTAGAAGAAGATGAAGTAACCTATGAAATATTGACATTAAGACAAAAGCAAGTATTAGAAATAATTAAAGAATTCCCAGCAATATCCTACCGGGAAGTTGCTCAGCGCATGGGTATAAATCACTCTGCTGTACAGCGACATTTTGAAAACCTGAAAAAGAAAGGATTAATAAAGCGAATAGGGCCGGCCAAAGGAGGGTACTGGCATGTTTTAGATCGATAAATAATAATCAGGAATTATATAAGCACTCTTTTGATAAAAAATCAGAAGTTCAGTTTACTCTTCCACCAAAAATAGCCCGCCTCATTATTAATAATTCCTAGTCCATTCCAAAAAGTCTCACAAAAGCTGCATTTTGCAAGATAGCATCCATCGTCCAACTCCGTTTTAAAGTTTTATTGGCCGCATACTAAATGCTGTTCTTGTCATTTCATCCATCTGCAATTATCTCACTTGATTTCTCCGTCTACCCTACCCTTGGGCAAACCTGCGATAAAACACTATATTGTTGTTGTCAATGGGGAGAAATAAAATTTTATGCCAGAAGGATATACATTAAATAAAGGAAATTACACTGGTAAAATATTCCATTCCGCAGATTTGGAGGGTTGCATAACCACGATTACTCACTACCCTGTCGATGAAGATGAAGGTGGATGGCACTGCCATGAAAACCCACATATAGATTTTGTCTTTCAAGGCGGAGATGTTGAAAGAAGGAAAAACATAGCTTACCAACGTACAACCGGCGATATTGACTATTATGAGGCAGGGGAATTTCATGAAACAGTGCTTCGGAATGACTATTCGAAAAGTCTTATATTGGAATTAGACGATAAGTTTTTAAATAAATATGATTTGGGTAGTATAGACTTAGCCACATCAGTAAAAAATAATGTTGATGCCAAACTTTTATCTATCAGAATGGTATATGAACTGCTCAACTACGATTGCTGTAGCCGGGCATCTTTATTATCCATGTCTTTAAGCCTTGTTAGCCATACTGACAGATGCGATTATGTTTCAACTCCAAGGTGGGTCCAAATAGTATCGGATTTGCTCAATGATAGATGGAATGAGCAAATCACGCTAGATGAGCTTTCCATGATAGCTGACGTACACCCTGTAACCATATCCAAGCATTTTAGGAAATATTTTTCATGCACTTTAGGAAATTATATGCGAAAATTAAAAATAGCTAATGGTATCACATTGATCAAGGATACCAACGTAACACTTACAGACATTGCTCTCAAATGTGGCTTTTCAGATCAAAGTCACTTTACGAGAAACTTCAAACAATTTACCGGTGTCCTGCCTAAAGATTTCCGAAAGTTCCAGGGAAATTGTCATAAGCTAATTTCATTCTATTTTATTTCTAACAAGCACGTTACCTTTATTATAAAAAAGAGCAATATGAGGCAATTCCTTTTAGTACAATTTTCGTTTTTAATAATGTGCCCTGATTGATTATCACAGGAGGATAGGAAAAATACAAATTCAAATATAATAGAAGCACCGAATGATTGTAGCAAAGAGTCATTTTCTTTACCACTTTCATTCGCACCAAAAATTAATTTTACAGGCATTGAAGAAGTTCGATTTGCTCCTGAATGGGCAAACGAATCAAGTCCTCAATTCTGGACTTATACCTTTGCTTGGTATGTGGACGGTGATGTCGGGCTAACCGAAAAACGCTTTAATGAGTTAGTAGAAGACTATTTCAGTGGATTGACAAAATCTGTTGGAAAAAACAATGGGATAGACACGAAAAGAATAACAAAATCCACAGCATCTTTCACTCCAAAACAAAAATCTACAAATTGGCAGTCCTTCGAAGGTAAGGTTGGTCTGTACGATGTCTTTTTTACCCAAAATCAAATCAAGTTAAATGTAAAAGTCAAAGGCAAATATTGCCTTCAAATAGACAAACATTTGATAATATTTTCTTTTTCACCAAAAAGTTTTGAACATGACGTATGGAAGATGTTCGATAATATTCGAACTATTGAAAATTGTAGCACGCTAAAAAATGTTATATCCTTTAAAACCAAAAAAACCGAACATTATGAATTAATAATTCCTAGTGGAAAACAAAATGGCATTTTGATATTATTCCCGGGGTTCCCGGAAAATCCAAAGATTATTAAGTCTGAGTTTAAGATAACAGAACCTGCTGTGAGAAAAGGAATATCAATAGCATTGATGGAATTTAATCAAAGAATTTGGCTTGAGGATAATGAGAAAACTAAACTTTCAGTAAAAATTCATACTGTCTTTTTCTGTTATGGTAAATATCCAAATAGATACTTTTTCTGCCATCATTAAGTTTTTTTTCTCTTATCTTTATACCCATGTAAATCCGACTTTTTGTTACTATATGTTATTCGGTACTTAAAAACAAAAAGTAGCTGAATAAGAGATAAAAAGAGCAATCAAAAAGCTAAAAAACAAGGATTAAAGCACAATAAGCAAAGATTAACCAAACAAAAGAAAGCACTTCACCTATGTACCTGATTTTCGATACCGAAACCACCGGATTACCCAAAAACTACAACGCCCCCATCTCCGATTTGGATAACTGGCCACGGTTGGTGCAAATTGCCTGGCAGTTACATGATAACAAGGGAAAACTAATCAACGCGCAGAACTTTATCGTAAAGCCGGAAGGCTTCACCATTCCCTACAATGCTGAAAAGGTGCATGGTATTTCCACAAAGCGTGCAACGGAGGAGGGGCATGAACTGGCCGCGGTATTAAATACCTTTGCGAAGGATATTGCAAGGTCCACACTGATCATAGGCCATAATATCGAATTCGACATCAACATCATGGGTGCGGAATACCTCCGTAAGAATGTTCATAGTAAGTTACTGGAAACCAAAATATTAGACACTAAAGAAAAATCAACCGAATATTGCGCCATTCCCGGGGGAAAAGGAGGAAAATTCAAGTGGCCAACACTGACAGAGCTACACAAAAAACTGTTTAACGAAGGATTTGAAGATGCCCATGACGCGGCCTACGACGTGGCAGCCACGGCAAAATGTTTTTTTGGCTTGATCCGGGAAAAAGTAGTCACCCCGCTGGGTGATGTGCCTTACCAGGAGATTGTCTATGAAGCCCCGGTACTGGACGCTGCCAATTTCGCCAAAAAAGATAGCCCTAAACGGCAGTCCGGGCCGGGTGATGAGCATAAAAATGTTGTCATTGATAAGCCTTTCAGCCACCTGCATATTCATTCTCAATACTCAGTATTGCAGGCTACGCCACCGATTAAAGGGATGGTGGCCAAAGCCAAAGCCTGTAATATGCCCGCCCTGGCTATTACCGACTTCGGGAACATGTATGCAGCATTCAAATTTGTCAGCGAGGCCTTGAAAAATGACATCAAACCGGTGGTGGGATGCGAGTTTTACCTGGCAGAGGAAAGGTTGAAACTGAAGTTTACAAAAGACCAACCCGATAAACGTTTTCAACAGATTTTGCTGGCTAAAAATAAAGAGGGATACTTAAACCTTGCCAAACTCAGCTCACTTGGCTACGTGGAGGGACTTTATGGCATCTATCCAAGGATTGATAAAGATCTGGTAAAAACTTTTTCAGGCGGGTTAATTGCCACTACGGGGGGGTTAAGTGGCGAAGTGCCCAACCTGATCTTAAATGTAGGTGAGCACCAGGCTGAAGATGCTTTTCAATGGTGGTTGGAAGTATTCGGAGAGGATTTTTATGTAGAACTTAACCGCCATGGACTGGAAGAAGAAAACCATGTCAACGATGTTTTACTGGGATTTGCCAGAAAATATGGGGTCAAGGTATTTGCCGCCAATGAGGCCTATTACCTCAATAAAGAAGACGCCAATGCCCATGATGTTTTGTTGTGTGTGAAAGATGGTGAATATAAATCCACCCAAATTGGCCGGGGAAGGGGATTTCGGTACGGTTTTCCAAACGAAGAATATTTCATGAAGAGCCAGGAAGAAATGAAGGCCCTTTTTGCTGACATACCCGAAGCCATTGAGAATATTTCCGAAATCCTGGATAAAATAGAATCCTATAAGCTGGAGCGCGATGTGTTGTTGCCAAAATTTGAGATCCCTGAGCAATTTGAAACAGAGGATGATTACCTGCGCCATTTAACCTATGAGGGTGCCAAAAAAAGATATGAAACACTAGCTCCGGAGATTACCGAAAGGCTGGATTTTGAGCTAAATACCATCAAAAACACAGGATATCCAGGCTACTTTCTTATTGTGCAGGATTTTACTTCCAAAGCCAGGGAAATGCACGTTTCAGTGGGGCCTGGAAGAGGTTCTGCGGCAGGTTCGGCAGTAGCCTATTGTATAGGAATCACCAATGTAGATCCTATTGTTTATGACCTGCTGTTTGAGCGGTTTTTGAATCCCGACCGGGTGTCACTCCCTGATATCGACATCGATTTTGATGACGAAGGCCGCGAAAAGGTTATCGAATATGTGATTAATAAGTATGGCAAAAACCAGGTGGCTCAAATTATCACTTACGGCACGATGGCGGCCAAATCCGCGATTCGAGATGCGGGAAGAGTCATGGAGCTACCCCTGACCGAAACCAACGGGCTGGCCAAGCTGGTGCCTGAAAGACCGGGAACCACCCTCAGCAAGGCCTTTAAAGAGGTACCCGAGCTGGATCAACTCAGCCGGGGCTCGGACCTGAAAGCCCAGGTGTTACAGCAAGCCAAAATCATCGAAGGATCAGTCAGAAATACCGGTACCCACGCTTGTGGTGTTATCATCACGCCAGATGAGCTCACTAAATTTATCCCCGTATCTACTGCCAAAGATTCGGAAATGCTGGTTACCCAGTTTGACAACAGTGTAGTTGAAAACGCCGGTATGCTTAAAATGGATTTTTTGGGCCTTAAAACGCTGACCATCATTAAAACTGCTCTGAAATACATCAAAAAACGGCACGGTATTGACATTGATATCGATAATGTGCCCCTGGATGACGAAAAAACCTATGCCTTATACCAAAGGGGTGAAACCAATGGCACTTTCCAATTTGAGTCCCCGGGTATGCAAAAGCACCTACGCGGACTTAAGCCAGATAAATTTGCAGATTTAATCGCCATGAATGCACTTTATCGCCCCGGTCCCATGGAGTACATCCCCAACTTTATTGCCCGTAAACATGGAAAGGAAAAGATTAGCTATGACCTCCCGGAAATGGAAGAATACCTGGCAGAAACGTATGGGATAACCGTTTATCAGGAGCAGGTGATGCTGCTTTCGCAGAAACTGGCTGGGTTTTCCAAGGGTGATGCTGATGTATTGAGAAAGGCGATGGGTAAAAAGATTTTTGCCCTGCTGGAAAAACTAAAACCACAGTTCCTGGAAGGTTGTAAAACCAACGGGCACCCTGAAGACATTGCTGAGAAAATCTGGAAAGACTGGCAGGCTTTCGCCGCATATGCTTTCAATAAATCCCATTCCACCTGCTATTCCATAGTTGCTTATCATACGGCCTATTTAAAAGCCCATTACCCTGCTGAATACATGGCTTCGGTACTAACCCACAACCAGAACAATATCGAAAAAGTAACTTTTTTCCTGGATGAATGTCAGAAACAGGGTATAAAAGTACTGGGCCCCGATGTTAATGACTCAGGCGTTAATTTTGAGGTGAACAAAGAGGGGGAAATTCGCTTTGGTTTGGGTGCTATCAAGGGGTCGGGAGAAGCAGCGGTAGAGGCTATTATTGCGGAAAGGGAAAAAAACGGGCTTTATGCCGATATTTTTGATTTTTCGGAAAGGATCAATTTGAGGGTTGTCAACAAAAAAACTTTTGAAAGCCTGGCGATGGGTGGAGGTTTTGATTGTTTCACAAACTACCATCGGAGGCAATATTTGCATGCGGAGAACAATGACGTTACGCTGATCGAAAAGGCTGTAAAGTACGCCAATCATATGCAGCTCGAAAAAAATTCTGCGCAGCAGTCGATTTTCGGAGGCGATGCCACAATCGCTATTCCCAAACCTAAGGTTGCTGCCTGCGAACCTTTCGGTGAAATAGAAAAACTAAAAATTGAAAAGGAGGTAATCGGATTCTACATCTCCGGGCACCCCCTCGATCAATACAAACTGGAAATTGAAAGCTTTTGCAATACAAAAATCTCCGCGCTGGAAGACCTCTCTGCCTTGCATGGAAAAGAGGTACGCATAGCGGGCAGCATTTCAGAGGTGGCACACCGGATCACCAAAAATGGCAAGCCTTTCGGCACCTTTATGTTGGAAGACTTTTCAGGATCTTATACGTTTTTCCTTTTTTCGGACGATTATGTGAAATTTAAGGAATTTATGGTAAAAAGTTGGTTTATTTATATCAAGGGTGTTGTCACTACAAAGTGGAATGGATCTGAGCTGACTTTAAAGATCAACACCATGGAGCTCTTGACCGATATAAGGGAGAAAATGACCACTAAGGTACTCGTGAATGTCGAGGCCGGGCTGGTTTCTGAAGACTTAATAGAGCATTTGGATAGAATAGCCACCCAATTTCCGGGTAAATGCGCTTTCAATGTCAATGTGATGGATAGCGAAGAAAAAATGACTGTGGAATTGATGTCAAGAAAATACAAAGTTAGTCCTGACAATAATCTGCTGGAGGCCCTGAAAAAACTGGATGAGATAACTTACAGAATTGTTTAATGCCTGATCCTGAAGTAGTGATTGTAGGTGCAGGGCCAGGTGGACTGGCTGCGGCCTTGCATTTAGGTCGGGCAGGTATAAATACACTTTTGGTGGATCAGGCTACTTTTCCGAGGGACAAAGTGTGTGGCGACGGTATAAGTGGCTGGTCTGTGGATATTCTCAAAAAGTTAGACCCTGGAATAATCGACGAACTGACTTTGCAGCCCTATAGCCTGGATTCATGGGGTGTAAGATTCGTGGCTCCCAATTTGAAATCCATCGATATCCCCTATAAGCCGAAAAACCACGAAAGGCCTGATCAGCCTGCCGGATTTATCATCAAAAGATCCCATTTTGACAACTTTTTATGGGAAAAAGTGAAGCAATTAGGGGTGGTTACAAGCATTGAGGGGCTGAGAATCGAGAATTTCACTTATCGTGGAGATAAAATCATGCTGAGTGACAGATCGGGAAAAACGAAAATCACTACCAAGCTTGCTATTATCGCTGACGGGGCACAGTCAGTGCTGGCAAAAAAACTGAATGGCACTGTTTTATCTGCTGAAAAAAAACACCATATGGCGGGTGTAAGAGCATATTTTAAAGGCGTACAAGACAATCATGCCAAGAATTATATTGAAATGCATTTCCTTAAAAGGTTGTTGCCAGGTTATTTTTGGATTTTTCCCTTGCCAAACGACCAGGCCAATGTAGGTATCGGCATAAGAAGTGACAAGGTAAGCCGTCATAAAATTAATCTGCGAGAACTGCTGGATGAAGTTATCAGGTCTAACAATCATTTGAATAAAAGATTTGTCAAAGCAGAAAAAATCGCCCCTGCACAAGGCTTCGGTTTGCCGCTTGGTTCAAAAAAAAGGATGCTCTCCGGCAGGAATATGATGAAGGTGGGCGATGCTGCGGGTTTGATCGATCCATTTACCGGGGAAGGTATTGGCAATGCCATGGCTAGTGGCCTGTACGCCGCGCAGCATGCCATAGATTGTATTCAAAAGGATGATTTTAGCAAAAATACCATGCTGGCTTATGACCACTTGGTTTACCATAAACTCGGTCATGAGCTACGTTTGAGCACCACTTTGCAAAATTTATTGCATTTTCCCTGGTTGTTTAACCTTGTCGTCAATAAAGCCGGAAAAAATGACCAGTTAAAAGACCTGATTTCCAGCATGTTTGTCGACCCCAATATCAAGTCCAGGTTAAAAAATCCATTGTTTTACCTGAAACTACTATTTGGCTAAATGTCATGAAATATGAGCCGGAAACTGTCTTTTTGTCATTTAAATTACATTTCCGTTTGAATTCCATGCCAAATTGTGGTGGCAGGGAACTTTTGTATTATATTTGCGTTTTAACTCACAAATTAACGATACAAAAAATATAAACTATAAAAATTATGGCAAACACAGTTGAAATAACCGACGCCAACTTTGAAGAAGTAATAAACTCTGATAAACCTGTTTTGGTGGATTTTTGGGCTGAGTGGTGCGGACCTTGTAAAATGATTGGACCTTTGGTAGAAGAGTTAGCTACAGATTACGATGGAAAAGCGGTTATAGGGAAGGTAAATGTAGATGAAAATCCCAATGTATCGGCCAAGTTCGGTATAAGGAGTATTCCCACTCTACTGGTGTTTAAGTCGGGAGAAATTGTCGATAAACAAATTGGCGCGGTGCCAAAAGGCGTTCTGGCCCAAAAATTAGATGCACAAATAGCATAAACAACCATTTGTTTGATATAAATAAAAACGCCCTGGTATATTGCCAGGGCTTCTTTATTTTACAGGGAATTAGAATATAACTCTATTCGGATTTTTAACCGGTCAAGAGGACTGGTAAAGGTTGTATCATTCGGTTATCTCGGCTACTTCCTGCACAAATTGAGGGGTAGTAGGCTCGTCCTTGAAAAAATTTTCCTTTTTACCCATCCCGAGCGCCCACCTGTCGATCCAGGAAATACCCGCCTTTCCCACAAAGGTATCTCTATTGGTATATACCTTGTCGGTCAATGCCTTTTCAAGGCTTACAAACCGGTATTTCCGCTGTTTCATCCTGGAAAGCAAGGAATCCAGGTAATCGGCATTCAGATGATTGGAGTGAATCAACAGGATCTGAAATATTTCATACCCCCATAAAGTCTTCGATTGCCGCTCAAAGTA
>NZ_JBXEQE010000063.1:0-9447 GCF_056858335.1 Agaribacillus sp. DX54 | reverse complement strand
TGTGTATGCGGAGTGATCAGTCCACTACTATCCAATATATTGCTGGATCAATTGGACAAGTACCTCAAAAGGAAAGGTCTGAAATTCGTCAGCATAGCGGACGACTTTAGTGTCTATACAAAGTCAAAGGCAGAAGCCCGGAAGATCGGCAACGAAGTTTATTTGTTTTTAAAGCACAAACTAGACTTGCCTATTAATAGGGAAAAGAGCGGGATACGTAGGCCAAATAACTTTGAGCTACTGGGACACAGTTTTGTTCCCACCTGTAAAAAAGGCGAAAAGGGCAAATACCAACTGGTAATGAAGAAAGGCAGTTGGGGAAGTCTCAAGCGCAAACTTAAAGCTATCACCAAGAAAACCTTGCCATACAGCTTCGAAGAACGGCTTCAAAAACTCAAAGAAGTATGGATGGGAGGGGTGAATAATTACCGGTTGGCAAGTATTCAGGCAAAGCTCAAACAACTCGATGAGGGGTTGAGGAACCGACTTCGATATTGTATATGGCATGACTGGAAGAAGCCGGAGAGGAAGCGTAAAAACATGATCAGATTAGGAGTGCCACAAGCACAGGCCTATGCCTGGACCAGGATGGGAGGCTGGGCAGTAGCTCAAAGTCCCATCCTCGGAACAACAATTACGTTGTCGCGCCTAAGAAGAAAAGGTTATGAGAGTATGCTGGGCTACTATACTAAATTCAAACCCGAAATTCAATGAACCGCCAAGTAAGAGGCCCGTATGCTTGGTGGTGTAAGAGGTGCACTCCGTCAGTTACTGCTGGAGGAGCCATCTACGATTAGCGTTTTGTACATTCTTCTTCAAGAATTTCTATGTGTGTTTTTATTACTTCTTTAAAGTTTGAGTTTTCGCCAACATAAACAGCAACAATATCTAACTCAGGTATCACTTCAATGATTTTGTGAGATGGCGGATAATATCCTCTAAATAAATAACTCTTATATTCAGAATCTTGTGAAATCCAGAACTGATAGCCATAATCCCAATTATCATTTATTTTTATCTGCGATGTTGTTGATTTATCAACCCAATATTTTAGAATAATCTGTTTTTCTTTCCAAATCCCACTTCTCAACATTAAATATCCGAGTTTTGCCATATCTGCCATTTTCAAATGTAAACCCCAACCGGCCTTTGGCACGCCATTTAATGTTTTATCCCAAAAGTAACTTTTAACTCCAAGGGGAGAGAACAGGCTGTCTATTGCAAACTTTTCCAAATCATAAGATACTTGTCTATGAAGAATGCTTGATATTACTTGCGTTCCTCCGCTATTGTAATGATAATTCTCACTGGGCTCATTTTTTACTTTTCTTTCAAAAACATATTTCGCCCAGTCTTCCGACAGCGACATTGCTATCACATCTGTGGCATCAATTCCTCCTTTCCAATCAAGACCGCTACTCATTGATAAAAAATGTTTGTTTTTAATCTTTTGAATTGCAGAGTCATTGATATTGTATTCAGGAAAATACGATATAGAAGATATATTTTCATTTTCTATCAACTCATTTTTGAACACCATTCCAAATAACATAGAAATTACACTTTTTGTGCAAGAATTAGTGTGTATCAAAGAATCTTTTAGATATGGCGCTTGATAACTTTCAAAAATTGTTCTTCCATTTTTTATGATGAGTAATGAAAACTTTTTCTCAAAAACATTATTCAGAGAGTCAATTCTTTTTTTATTCTTTTCTGAATAATCCAAATTCGCAAATAACCACTCGTTATCAGGATATGGTTTGCTTTCTACCTCAATTTCTCGCTTACTGTCTTTATAATGGCAAGAAATTGTTAGTGTCAACAATATGTATAAAACCTTCTTCATAAACACTATTTGGTATCTCTTTATTAGTATAAACGCTAACTACTGGATATACGGCAAAGGCCACTATATTCAATTATCTGATTTTCATAATATTATAAGAATTCAAGATTCCTTGAAGAAAAAGTTTCCTGCCAAAAAGCCTAGTGATTGTTCAGCAATCACTTTACCTGCTGTTACAGTGCCCCCTTTTCTTCGTATAGCCCTTTCTGTTTTTGAAACTGAATTTTTTAGGAAAAATCTTGACCCGTGAAGTGAACTGTCATTCATAAATCTAGTTTTTTCTGCAATTATCCAATTAGGATTAGCAAAGTGTGACGATATTTGATAATTCACTATATTTCTTAAGAAAATTTCAAATAGATTGAGAATCGGATAAAAAGATTGTGCTACTCTTAAATTTATTCTGTAAAGTTTTTGTGATTTAGATTTTGAATTTCCAGTTGCGGTTAAGAATCGGTCTAATCTCGGTTGTGATATATAGTATTCTAATTTTTGATATTCCAATATTATAGCTCTTTCATTTGTTTATTACAAAAAATTTCACTTATTTTGTATTGTAATGCTTAATCAAGCCTCTTTCTTTTAGAAACGTAATTAAGTGAAAGATATATAAAACCTCTCAATTTTTGAGAGGTTTTTCATTTTTATACCGTTCACTTAAATTACCCCCAACAATTAGCTATGTACCACATTGTTGAACTTATTTTTACTATACCCATTCAATTTAATAGATTTTTAACATAATTCATTGGCACATTGGTTAGATGAGTACATATTTATTTTCTAATAACACCATCACGTGCAAAGACAATGAATTACAGCCAATATCAACCGATTTTAAACAAAAAAGCTCGAATATTAACTATCAGATTAAGTCGGACCTACTTCACTTTATACATAGTGTGGCAATCGTTCTTTTTAGTTTATGGGTTCCTTATATAGTTGTTTCCCCCACATTTGAATATCCCTCTCCGGTAAACGCGAATGATTCATTAATCGATCAAATTCTTCTTTGATTCCTTTTATTGCATTTGGATCTTCTGTGCGTATTCTAGTTTCATAGTTATGCTTTGTTCCGCTCGAGGTAAAGTTTAATGAGCCTAAATATGCAATTTGGTCATCAATTAAGTAGATTTTACTATGTATAAATGTGTCACTTTCTTCAGTTGTGTCAGGTGACATATATACCTTAAATGGAAATAGTTGAGAATACCAATAAGTGTAAATTCGTTTATTCTTAATCTTGTTTTTAAAAAGTTTTATCATCAGGAATAGTATTATTATCGGAATTAGTCCCAAAGCCACTTTAACATCCTTAAGGAAGTAAGCCATTCCGAATAGATTAACCAAAAGGCCTAACACAGCGTAGGACAGTATTTTGATCGTGTCTTTCCATTTTTCACGCTTTTCAAAGGCCAAATTGTCTATGTCTCTATTTTGAATTATTAGTTTATGAATATTTTTTTCGTAGCTACCATAGAAATCTTCAATGTTGTCAGTTGTTATTAACTCAATCGCAAGATCCTTTTTTTGGAAATTTATTAATTCGGAAATCAAAAACGGAGATAAGTAAGGTGAAACGATCTTAATTGATGCCCTGGCATTACGAATATCGGTTAAGAGTTTTTTCCCGGCTCCTTTTCCAATATAGATATCACAGTTTGCTCCGTTGTAAAACACTTTTTTAAGACTCCTCCATATTATTGCCAGCAATTCGCCATACACCACAATGTGGTGTTTGTATTTATTTTAAAGACTTTAAATCTAAAGTATTTTTAATAAAATTCATATCCGTGTGGGGAACGTGTGAGTAGTTCTCTGTAGTCCTGATGGGCTTACGACTTGTTCGAAAAGTTTTTTTCATTATCGGGGTCAATAGTCAATATCAAACGATTTCAAACCAGATTTTAAGGAAAGTAATTGACCAGCTTTAGCTAGAATTCAGTCGGGTCGCACCCAACGTAGCCCGCCCAGGGAAATAAAAAAGTAACCCATTTTAAAGAGAGCTAAAAAGAAAAAGCCCGCCTTCGCTCTTCGAGCTTCGGCGGGCGTAATCGGGGCGGTTGGCTCTGGATCGAACTTTTTCGTGGAGGATTTGAAGAAGTTGGAGAAGTATTTTGAACTGTTCAATTGATGAGGTCACCAGCAATGTTGGTACCTCTAAAGCAAAAACAGCCTCATGCATTATATTGGCAAACCTTCTATTTCTGATATTATAGATGGTATTCTTTTTAGAAGAAAGTCAGGCAGCTCTTGAGACTTTACCAGACTCTTGTTTGCTAGTGTTAAAATGTGTTCAGGTGCTTGATTATATGTACTGGTGTTAAACAGATGAATTGAATCAAAAAATTTCCAATGCTTATTTAAATGCTTGTAGCCTAGTTTAAATCGAGATTCTATTTCATATCCAGGAACAAAGTGGCCTCCATTTTCTACTCTGATTTGTACTCGTTCCTTGGCCTTATCTGTTGAGTCTAAACAGAAAAATGCCAATTCGAGTCTATAATTATTTTGCTTGAATTTTTCAGGCCAGTAGAGCGGAGTTGAGTGGAAGTTTGTTTCATAACAAAAGTTTTTGCGCATATCTATGGCTTTCTCAACTTCATCTTCAAAATCTTTTCTTGATAAGTTATGTGCCATGACATCCCTTAATTCGAAATCAATCAGAGAGTTAGTTATACTTGGCTAAATAAACTTTATCGTAATCATACACAGTTGTGTTCTAAGGAACCAGTGCTTTTGAAAAAGAAGATTTGCCTGCCCCGTTGCAGCCAGCAATAACTAAAAGAGTGGGGTTATCCATTGAATTGAGGAGCTGGAGTCGGTGATTGAGTTAGCCGGCCATTAGCCAATTTTTCCTCATACACTTTGATCTCCCTCCGAACTCTGGGCATCTCATTTTTAAGACGCTTTTTAAGTTCTTTGATGTAGATTTTCAATTTCTCTTCAGGTGTCATATATCAAATGTACGAAAAATTGATTTTATATGTTTGTTTACCTTTAGAGTAAAATGAGTTTTACACTTCCCTATCTGCTTTTGTATTTGTGATTCTAAATAATCAAATATTCTATAATGAAGCATTGGTATTTTTGAGGACCTAATGTTTTTATTACGTCCAATATCTAACGTTTTTCAACAAAAAAGTCCGAATCTTAACAATTCAGGCAAAAGTCGGGATGACTGGCGCTCGATCGAACTTTTTGGTGGAGGATTTGAAGAGGTTGGAGGGGTATTGAGTTATTAGATTGATGAGGTCTTTTTACATATTGTTTTGACCGGATTAATAAAAATATCTCTCTAAACAGTTTAATTTTTTGGACGCGTTACAAATGTCTCTCAGGCCAAATGGGCAATTAGAAATTCAATTACTGTTATAAGGAATATAATTCCGAATGTTAGTAGAGAATATTTTAGAGCTTTCTTTTTGGATTCCTCATCCTTATCGGAAAATCTTTTTATTAGATTCCAGATGGTTAGTCCTACTCCAATGATGATAACTGCTACTTTTAATATTGATCCAAGAATGAATATAACTGATTTCATTTCTGTTTTTTTCGAAGCGGTATTACTCACAAAGTTCCAAACAGGCTCAGTAAGCATATCTAGTTTCAAAAGCTCTAAGATAGCTTTTTACACCAAAAATGGCAAATACCCACAGCTGATCATTAAGCCTATTGTTTGTTAGCTACATTTTTTCTAGTCAAAGTTGTTAAGTTTCCTCAAAATAATCAGAATCAATTTTTTTAACCTCATATACTTGAGCAACTGAAAGGCCAACATTATACTCTATCATCAACTCTGTTAATCTACTTCCATCAATTAAAATGATTTTTGGTTCAATTTGACCAACATATTCATAGGCCTTCTTTGGGAAATCAGAAGTTGTTATAAATATTCCCTTTTTGGCTTTTTTAGATAGAAGCGCACCAGCAAAATCTCTGACTTCCTTAACAGGAACTGTATTTTCCCATTTCTTAGCTTGAATATAAATAATATCTAAACCAAGTTTATCTTCTTTTATTATCCCATCAATCCCTCCATCTCCAGATTTGCCAATTGCCTCGCCAGCATCCCTTCGAGAACCTCCATATCCCATACTGGTTATTAGATCTATAACCAAAGTTTCAAAAAAGGCAGGGGTGCCATCTTTAACAAGCGAGAGTAATTCATTAGACAATTCGGTCTTTAAACCTAAATATGCATATTCCAATGATTCTTGAGGACTCTCACCTGAATCTTTTTTTAATTCAACAGGAGTCTGTCCAGAAATTTTAAGCCTAGTTTCATCTCCCTTTGCCTTAGGAGTTATAAAATCGACAAATTCCTGAAATTGAGTCAGATAATGAGCAGATATTTCATGTGGTTTATCTTGTAGTACCTTCAAACCCCGATCGGTAATTTTGAAGTGTGCTCTTTTTACTACTTCAACCAATTTGGCCTTGCTTAGATAAGTTCTTGCCCATCCGACCCTGTTTCTAAACAATGGTTGTTTACCACTTGGAAGCAAGGTTCTTTTTTATTCTTCGGTTAAATTTAAATCGTCACTTAAATTGTCAACCAGATCACTAAGTTTATGAACTTTCCCATCTTGAAGTTTCTCTAAAAAAGGAAGCATTATCTGTTCGTAAGTAGGAATCATAAATTAATATAGTAATTGTAGCTAATAATATAGTGTTTTATGACATGTTTGCATAAACCACTTTTGATTGAAATGATTGAATATAGTTTAAGCAATTACAAAAAGCAAGAAGATACAACCAAGAGGGCAGATGTGTTATAAAACATCATTAAACGAATCCCTCCCACACTTATAGCCATAGGTATTTTCCTCCTAGCACAGGTCCGCCGGTCTTGTACCATTCAAAAACTTTAACCTAAAGGATTTTAATCAAATTCATATCCGTATCAGCGATGTGAGTGTGCATTTCTGCGGTTTTGCTTAAATGATGACCTAATAGCACTTGGAGGTGTGCCCAAAACTAGTTCAAGTGAAAGTAATTGATAAAGCCTCATTAAACCTCAGTTGGGTCTCATCCGACGTAGCCTGCCCATATAATTATATGCCTCAATAATTTCGAAGAAATGCAAAAAAGAAGAAACCCGCCTTCGCCTTTCAGGCTCAGGCGGGCTACGTCGGGATGAATGGATCTCGATCGAACTTTTTCAGGGAAGATTTGAAGAGGTTGGAGGAGTATTTTGAGTTATTGGATTGATGAGTGATAATATAGCCTTGGTTCTTTTTCAGGTAAGGCTACAGCCATAAAACCAGTACACATTCAATATGTTTTGACAACCAGTTTGAATACTTAGAAAATGCAAGAAAAACCCCTGGGAACAGCTTATTGTTTTGAATTCCGATATAAAGCTTTGGCCTCTTTATCCAGGTTGGGTTCCAATTTTTTCAGCCTTTCCAGGAGGTTCATTGACGTATGCCTGACCGTAAGAACAACAATAGTATCATCAATAATATCACAAATCAGGTAGTGTTTCTGAACAGGATATACTATAAATCTGGATGAGACCCTCCTATTTAGCTTTAAAAGCCCTTTATTTTCTTGCAAGAGTGAAAAGGCATCTTCAAAAGCCTTAATATATTTAGAGGCTGTTTTCTTCCCCCATTCGGCTAGTGAATAGTCATATATTTCCTGAATATCATCTAAGGCCCTTGAGGTAAGAAGGATTTTTGTCATTTAGATTTAGTCTTCTTATACGCTTGTAAGTCTGCCATTAAATCACCAGAGAACTTCCGTGTTCTCCCATGGATCACATCCTGATACCCTTCAATAATAGCACTACGAATATTCGCAGCTTCCAGCCGGTCACACTCATGGCGGATTAAATCCCGGACATATTCACTAGGCGTGGCATAAAGGGTTCCACTTCCTGACTGACTAGCTATGAATTTCTTCATTTTATCTGTAAGAGCAATATTCAAAGATTCTGTTTTAGACATAAAGCACCTCATTGATTTAATTCTACTAATATACATTGTTCTTCATATATTGTCAATATTTAAAGGAATATCTCTTCATTTAAAGTCAATCTGGCTACATGAGAGCTGAGTCGATGTTATCAAAATAAGTATTTTCATCACTTTTATCTGCATATATTACCTGCAAAAATTAATATATACAACTATAATTGTGGAATTGTAACTCCTGCATAAACCAATCTCTTAGTCTTTCTTTTTTTCGAGATGATTAACTCGTTGGTTTATACTAATAACTTAATTAATTACATCCACAACTGATCGAATGGGAGGTTTCGTTCAACGTTTGATTATACGAAACTCCTCTCCTTCCGTATATTTTCAAATTATGGCTATCTAACCTAAAGCATTATGAATTGAAAGATGCGTTGACCACATGGTCGCAGAGGACGCCAAGTGGTTTTTACGATCGAAAGTGGGTTACTTTGTTACGTTAAAAGCAACAGTTTGAGCAACAGCAACAGTGTTTATCGCTTGCTGTTGCCGTTGCTCTTGCTGATGTCGGGATGACTGGATCTCGATCGAACTTTTTCATGGAGGATTTGAAGAGGTTGGAGGAGTATTTTGAGTTATTTGATTGATGAGTTCTCTCTACATATTGTTTAGAGCTGATTTATAGTAAGCCTACTGTAAAGTACCTGTTTGAAAATTTGAACCTGTAAAATATTGAAACGGGAATAAACCTTAAAATTGCTACTAACATACTTTTTTGCATACATAGCAACAGTTTTTATTAATTGTAGTCTTCAAAAAGTAATTCCAGTGTATTATCCAATTCTAATAATATTTCTTTTATGGCAATGGCACTTACCGCATTATAGAATGGTATTGCGGGATCATCTTTGAAATCTTCTTTGTCTGCAGAGACAGAAGAAGCGGAATTTGCAAATTGAGTAACTATACCTATTATACATCCATTTAAAGAAACTACAGGGCCACCACTATTTCCCGGTCTAACTGTAGAGGATATCGTTATGCATTCACAATTTTGCCAATCCCTACTAATTGCGTTAACCTCTCCCTTTTGTGAAATAAGAGATGCCTCTCTCATGCCTCTAAGAGGAGGATACCCCAATGTTAGAATATTATCTAAAACGTAGTGCGGACCAAAATAAGGAAAAGGACCTATATCCAAATCCATACTAAGTTTAACCAGGCCAATATCATGTACTTCATGATATTTATGCGCCTTGATTTGCAATTCATAATCTTTAATAAAGCATTTATAGCTTGTCAGATCTGTTAGGTTGTGTCTACAAGTTAATATCGTGTTTTTGTTAATTAAAATTCCTGAACCTGTTCCTGCTATTCCATTTTCATATTCACCCTCAAACCTTACAATAAATGGTTTAAACTTTTCCATTAGAAATTCTTCACCTAAAATACTGCTCAACCAAAAGGTATTCTTACTTTGAAGTTTTGTCAATTCCAATTGTGGTAAGCATACTGCCAACCCCCAGTTGTTTCGTATTCATGTTCCCCTTAGCTTTGCGTTGGGCCAAAAAGTTTCTTGTTTGTGGGTAGCAGTTCTTCGATGCTATTGATGGGGTGATCATTGATGGTTGCAAGCACTGTTTTCAACCAGGTGTACGGCTCTACTTTGTTCTTGGC
>NZ_JBXEQE010000062.1:0-10804 GCF_056858335.1 Agaribacillus sp. DX54 | reverse complement strand
GCCTTTTCCTCTTTAAGTGTGGATAATTGATTTGAACCCAGACATTCATTAATTTATTTGATCTTCTTACTTCGTTTCGGGATTATATAAACACTACGTAACAAGTGATTGATAATTTCTAAAGCATTTTCCAAGACTGTTGAAGACGGGCTCTTGATTTGATGGGCACCTAAGTTTCCAATCTCGCGTAACTTATGTAAAATAGGTAACTCATTGGCAGAAATAAAACCTTTTGAATGGAGGTTGTCTATTTTACCTTTTAAATTTCGACCTGTAATTTTCTGATTGATACAAATGGCCTCAACCAATGTTCTTAATCCGATATCGGCCAATAGCCTTAAATCGTAATCGATAGCATCCGTTACTTCCTCATAGGTTTTTTTTATTGGCTTTGAAAGGAATTTCATTTCGTCATAACCCAAAAACCGGTCATCCTCATATTCTTCTTCCTCTGGATAAATAAACGAGTATTCATTAACATTACCGTTTTCGTCATTGGTATCTGTTGTAACAATTTGCAATCCTATAAACTCACAACCCTTACATTGAACCAAGTTATGTACAACAGTCTTGATTATGTCCTGCCCTTCCTCATCAAATTGTTCTTTTTTCTCAGTGGTATATAAAATCTCCTGGTTGGTAGTTTTATGGCAATCGTTGCAGTACAAGCGAATATTGTTCTTTTCCATTGTTTGGCTTTTTGAAAGATTAGGGGTCTTATAATGGAAAATAATTTAGTTAATTACGGGTTAAATGAAAAATATTTTGGAAAGTAGTGGATTTCCGGCTTTTATTGGAAAATATTTTACGCAAGTCCTAATCAGATAGGTCCATACTTCCTATTCAAAATCAATATGTTAGCCGTTCAATATCTTCCAAAGAAGACTTTATGTTTATTTTTACATAAAAATATTAGATTAACTCTAATTAGGTATTAAAGGATAATTTTGTTCCCAAGATTCTATCGCTTTAACAAATACAAAAGATGGATGGGATACTTCAATAATACTAACTTTAAGTATGGACAAAATTGAAAACCGTTTTGTATCCTCTCCATTAACTATACTTGGATGGAAGGTAGCAAAAGCTACGATCGAGTATAAAACCAGCAATATGATGGGATTAAATAAGACCGCTCTCGAATATCGGCCAGCGAAAGACCTGGAATATAAATACGATCAGCTTTACTTCACTCCAGATCGAAAAAACTACAAGCGATATTTTTACTACGAATGGGAAGCAATTCCTCTGAATAACTTCATTGATTCGAATATCAAAGGGTCTGTTGAATATCAGACTGCTTTAGACTACACTTTTGAAATAATGGCTCCTTATGGCGCTATAGAAGATGAGGACCAATTCAAGAGATTTGTGGAGCAGGGCACATTTCATGAATTCATCACCTTCCTATGTAAGCGTACAGTACAAGACGATTTTAATAAGTCTGTTCTGGACCATTACTCTCAAATCTTTGAAAACGATATTACCTATGGCAGCAAAATTCAGTTTGAGGCAACAATGTATTTAACCTACCTTTCAGTTGAGGAGGATAAATTGCAGATTGAACCAAACTTGACAATCCGCAAATTAAACTCCCAGGACTTAAGCTATTCAACTAGTGATTTTTATGAAAGTCAATTAGATAAAATCACAAGAAGGGTAAGTAGCATACTTTGCGCAATGGAATTACAAGTAATAATGGAAAATGGACATAGTGCAAATATTGCTAAAGATGCCAAAAAGCAACTTATGAAAAAATTTGGGGCAGTTTTGAATTCCTTGAGACTATTTGCAGTAGTCAACTGCTATGAAACAGAGTGCCAATTCCGCACCGAATCTATTATTAACCACACCTTTAATGAAAGTGTGGATCCACCATTTTCCAACTATCTCGAAAAATCTTTTTTGCCTAGCGAAGGTCATTTATACCACTATCAACTAAAGCAAAAAGATATATCCAACTTCTCCCTACTGCTGCAAGCGCTTGAACCCTCAATTTCAGCAATCACGCATGAATCTTACTTTGAGGGTGAACCACATGAGCTTGCTTATCATAAATATAGGGATGCCCTGCTGCGGTCAAAACTCAATAACTACCGTCTTTCATTCGCCATCTATGCATTGGATGCTGCTCTGGTCCGTAGTACTGAGATAAAGCAACAAAAAAACAAATTGCTCACGCGGTCAGCTTATTTATTCGTCTGGGCTACCGGAGCAAATATGAGCAAAGTTCGTTCTGATTTAGAAGTCTCGTATCAAATCAGAAATAGACTTGTACATGGTGACGTACTCACACAATTGGAAAAAGAATTTTCTGAAATCAAAACGAAGTTGGTGTTAAACTATGTACGCGTTATTGTTGCCGTAATCCTGCAACTGAGGACCACTACAGATAAGGAAGCCCTAATTGATAAAATTGAATCCGCACAAAAAGACAACAGAACAAAAGACCAATTCAAAGCGGACCTAAAGCAATTAATAATTCCAATTTGATTTGGGTTGCCTTGGATAAGTCACCGAAAAGATCAAAGCAAGTTATTTCTCTTCTCAATTTCGCTACTTTCGGGCACCTCTTAAAATTTCTAATTCACTGTTTTTCAGTGAATTAATTTATTGCTAGCCAAAGAAAAAACTCCAAGAATTGCTGCTTATAACTTTTTAAACAACTCACTCGTTCATGATGCTGTTATCAGAAATTTTGAAATAATCGGAGCTTTGTGTTCATCGTAAAAATTTAGCGTAAAATACCTTCATGTGGCAACAAACGCAGAATAATTACCACCAGTCCCAAATTGATTTTTTTGGGGTCACAAAACTAACTTCTGAAAATCATTACTTCTTTTAGGTATAACACTTTTCCGGTTAACTCTGTTAATATTACTTCCATTTCCCCTCTTGGATTGGTGTTTTTTCTTTCCTTTTCCTCAAGATTATATTTGTTTGAGCTTTTCAACAATAATTTTTCTGCGCTGTTCCGCCGTATAGGGATTAATATGACACTCAATTATTTCATTTAAAGATGGGTGAGAAAGTATCTGACTACTCATTGTTTTTAAGAATGCCTTTACTTTCTCGTCTGATTTTTCCACATCCTCCAGCAATTCCAAATTATTATCGATCACGTATATAATGTCTTCAAAATCATGGCTCGTTCTGGGATCATCCCCTCTGTTTTCATAAGCTTCCCATTTCGTAGCTAAAAACATACTTACCGGTAGTATTTTAATTTCGGCTTTTCCGACCTTTATAGGGTAGGCTTTTTCAAACCCGGGTTTCAACCATGAATTAGTGGGGCCCAGTGGCGTGGCCTCAAAAGGAATAAAGTCAATGAGAATATCTTCATACTTATACCTGTACATTATCGTTTCTGTGGGAGCTGGATATATATTTTTGTTGGCTAATTTTTCTCGCAATTGATCCATCTGTGTGTAGGTACTGACCTGAACCGAGATATCTATATCCTTGGTTGGTCTTGGTTGTTCAGCACCCTTATCTGTCACGTATAAGCTAACAACTGCCCCACCAACATAGATAACTTCATCATTTATTTCTCCTAAGGCCAGGGCTACTTTTTCAATTACCTTTAAATTGATGGTTTGGTTCTCAAGCATCTTCTATTCTTTCTTTTAGCATTTCGACTGCCATTTTCCGTTCTCGTACTTTTCCAACTCTTATTGCGTCAGTTAAAGCCATTAATTCGTAAAATTTAGCATCTTTTATACATGCCTCCGGAATTTTAGGATGTAAAGGGGTAATGGCTTGCCCTCTTACATTTCCATTTGCATAAGGCCAAACAAAATGATCATCGCTGGCAATTTTTTTGTTCAAGGGTGGAGCGGAATGGGCTGTGGCCATTCCCCTGACCAAAGCGCCTGGTTGTTGCGGATAGACATAAGGAAGTCCTGACTTGAGAAAATCCAGCAAAGCCAACTTATTCAATGACTTTTTATCTCTACCCAATAAGCCAGCAATCACTGACCGGTTAATGCTCTCGCTGATTTCACTGGCACTAATTTCCAGTTCATGAGATAAATCTTTCATGAGCCAATTTTGCTGCCCTTTACAAGCTATTTTTAATAAAATCGCAACATCATGGGGTCGCATATTCTATACTTGTTTATGTTAACATGTTTGGTTAAGTGCAAGGTAATAAAAATATTTTTTAATTCGCGATTCGCGAATTACGAATTCACTTTGAGGGGCACCAGTTGACGAATAAACCCTGGAACTATCACCTTTATATTAGTTTGTTTTTGCGTAAAGCACCAAATATTGGAACCAATCGCAAAAGAAAACTAAAGAAAATATATTCAAACCTAGTCCGGGAAAGGGAGAGTTACAGCAGCTACCGTATTAGATTCCACTTACAATGGAAAATTTTTCTCAAAAAAGAGATTATAATGGAAAATATTTTATTCAACGCCCCCGAATAGGAATTATAATGGAAAATATTTCACCCTACTCTAAAGATATCCTATCATTTTCGAACATGATAAACAATCCGGGTTTATAACCAATAGGGAGTTAGATGGCCTTAGTTTTTCATCCAAAATATTTTGATAATTCTTTATGATCCCACTTTTCCCAAAGAAGCGAGCAAAAAGCAAGCAAATTCAATCAGACACCAGCAAATCCAGCCAAGTATAGAAAAACAAAAGCCCCATAAATCTTTGATTTACAAGGCTTTAAGTGTGCTACCCCTCTTGGACTCGAACCAAGGACCTACTGATTAACAGTAACTAGACATTTGGTCTCTTGCAATTTTTAACAATCTGTAAAAGTTTATAAATCAGCGATTTATACTTTTGATAAGTAGATCAGAGTTCATTATAAACCGTTTGAAACCACAAAAAACGGGCAAAAAACGGGCAAAAAATTTTTCCATCTTTTAGATGATTAATGTAAATTGGATACAGATTAAATAATACAACATATGGCTTCAATCTCACTTTTTCTTGATAAAAGGAATAGAAAATCTGATAAATTCCCATTAAAACTTCGTATTTCCCACCAAACCATCCGGAAGGACATTCCAACAGGATATAAACTTGCCGATAGTGAGTGGAATGATCACAAAAAAATGATTAAGAGTTCTTATGAAAACTCAACAAACGCCAATTTTAGGTTAAAAGAAAAAATGGCCGTTGCTTCCAAAGTGATAATGAAATATGAGCCTGTTTTGACGGATTTGTCAGTATATGATCTCGGAGAACTGATTAAAAAAGCACTTGATGAAATTGGTAAAGAAAAAATACCCCCTGAATTAGTTAGTAATAAACCAGCTAAAACAACTTTGAAAGCCTACGGAAAAATCGTAATAGAAAGGTATGAGAAGGCTAAACGTTTTGGTATGGTAAAATCATTCAAGGATGCCATAGAGATGATACTGAGATTTCATGGAAGTAATAAATTGCTGCTCTCTGATATTGATGAAACCTTCCTTGAAGATTTAGAAGCCGATTACGTTGGTAGTGGGAAAAAAATAAATGGTCTGGGGGTGCGACTCCGGGCAATCAGAAGAATATATAATCTAGCTATCAAAGACAAAAACACTGAAGTAACTATGGATAATTATCCGTTTGGCCGGGGAGGATATTCCATCAAAGCAGAAAAATCTAAGAAAAGAGCGGTGAAACTGGATGTGGTTAAAGCCATACGAGATCTAAACTATAAGGAAGGCTCCTCACTTTGGCATCACCGCAATTACTTTTTGTTTATGTTCAACATGCGGGGAATGAACTTCATTGATTTAGCTTATTTGGGAAAATCCTCTATTTCCAAGGGCCGTATAAAATATAAAAGAAGAAAAACCAAAAGGGGCCAAAGTGTCAGAGAGTTTAACATTAAACTAACCAAAGAGGCCCGGAATATTCTGTTTTACTACATAAAAGGAAAGGCAAAGCATGAGCTTATTTTTCCAATTTTGGAGGATGTTATTGACAGTGATAATGAACGCCAAATCTATAATGTATATCAGAACCGTTTGTGCAATCATAATCGCCGTTTAATAACAATAGGAAATGAAGTAGGCCTGGAGGAACACCTTACCACTTATGTGGCTAGGCATACATTCGCTACCGCGGGACTTCATAAAGGAGTTTCAAAAGCTCAGTTGGGTGATATGCTTGGACATACAAGTTATTACACTACCGAGGCTTACTTTGATGAGTTTGATAAGAAGGTTTTGGATGAAGCGGCCCAGCAGATTTTGGGGTAGGGTAGTAGCAGTAGACTTTCATACAATACCAAACCATACTTATTGATTCTACCATCCATAATTAAGAATCTATGAAGTATAAGACTTTGTTAATTTGATAAGCTTACAGGCTGCCAGCCTGGGATTCTGTGTTTGGCGCTGTTCATTTGACCCTTGAAGGGTTATTTTTTGAATATAACTTCACAATGGGAGGAAATAAGTTTTTCGATTTGACATTTGCCAGGTGTCAGATATTTCATCGTTAGATCAAATACCAATATCATCTATTACAAATTAACACTATATGCTTTGTCAATCAGTCGATTGTTCCAACTAGCTTCATATCACTTTCAATGTTTACCGGACGGATACATTTATACTGATATGAATGATTTGAAATCCGCGTTGGATTCAGTTAACCAAGGGCTGAAACACAACCCTGATGGTATGGAACTTCACGAGTTTAGTAAATTCTTGATTTATGACCTGACAACTAATAAGAAGGAATAAATCCAATTGGTAAAATGTGCGTTTTAGTTAACTTTTAAAAGTATCCTATTCACTGTCCATATATACTGTTTATGCTGTGGTCTAAACTATATTTAGGAGGTCGAAATAGCGGTTAACGACCCAAAGGGGACATCTGCATTCAGCATCTTGGAATACGTATTTCTACTGTTGTTTATTAGTTTTTGAAAGGTTAGCTTGCCTAATTGTTAAAATATACACTTGCGATTTAAGGTGGATGGGATTGCGGATATTTATTGGTTATATTTAAACTACAATTGAGGGTATAAAGACCGTAGTCGTTATTCACGTGCTGGGTGGGTTAACAAATCTGAAAATAATGCTCAGTGAGATTAATGGAAAATATATTAGAACTTCGGACAATAAGTAAACTTAGGGAATTCACTTTTTTTATTCCATCATATCAGCGAGGTTATCGGTGGACTAAAAAAGAGGTCATTGATTTACTAAATGACGTATCGGATTTTAATCCCAAAGAAATTAATGAGACGAATGATAAAACATGGTATTGTTTACAACCACTTGTAATTAGAAAAAGACAGGAGAAAAATTTTGAAGTAATAGATGGTCAGCAAAGACTTACAACTATCTATCTTATTCTTAATTATTTAAATCAACGTTATACAGAAGAAAACCGAGAACCAATTTTCGAATTGAACTATGAAACAAGGGCGGGGTCAACCGGTTTTTTAAAAGAACTCATTAAGGATAATATCGACGAGAGTAATATTGATTTCTATCATATATCAATTGCATATAATACCGTTGCTGGTTGGTTCAAAGGCCAAGAAAATTTCGACCTTAACAATTTCGAATCAAAGTTTAAGTTCAATACCAAAGTCATTTGGTATGAAACTTTGGAAACTGATCCTATCGCAATATTCACACGAATAAATATTGGAAAAATTCCTTTGACAAATGCAGAATTAATTAAGGCTCTATTCCTAAATAGTTCGAATTTTGATAACAATAAAAAAGGTAGAGTTTATTTAAAACAAATTGAGATTGCCACTGAGTGGGATAGAATTGAGCATTCCTTGCAGCATGATAGATTTTGGTATTTTCTTAATGGAGATAGTCAATTGACTAATCGCATAGAGTTAATTTTCAATCTAATGAATGATCAGAGTGAAACAGATGACACGTACGCCACATTTAGGTTTTTTAATAGGAAGTTTCAAAACAAAACTCAAAAAACCATTGAGGAAAATTGGCTAGAGATCAAGCAATACTATCAAACCTTTGAGGAGTGGTATAACGAAAGAGAGCTATACCATAAGATAGGGTTTCTCCTGATATCACAAGAAACGACATTGAATAATTTACTGAAAGCCTCTGCCGATGTCACTAAAGCAGAATTTAAAAAATATCTCGATAGTCTGATTAAAGAAAAATTTAAACGAGTTTCTCTTGAGAATTTACAATATGGAGACAAAAATGTGAAACCACTTTTGCTGTTGTACAATATTCAGACAATGCTCAATAATGAAAAAGACAATTCAGTCTTTCCTTTTGAATTATATAATATTGGAAATTGGGACATTGAGCATATAACATCAATTAATGATAATATTCCAGAAGGAACACACCGTGAACAATGGTTGAAAGAGGCTCAATTGTTCATAGAAGATGATTCATTGAAGAGCAATGTAGAAGTATTTGATGTCAATAATGAAACTGAGGATGAATTTGAAGAATTATTCAAAACGGTGATTGAGCATTTTAATAAAGATGTTCTGGATAAGGATTTAAATGATATTTCAAACTTGGCTCTACTTGACTCCGAGACAAATAGAGGATACAAAAACGCCGTTTTCCCAATCAAAAGAATGACTATAATAAAACGAGAAAAAGAAGGAACATTTATTCCTATTGGCACAAAAAATGTTTTTCTGAAATACTTTAGTGATTACCCTCCAAAAATATCTTTCTGGACTCAGGAAGATAGAGAAAACTATCTTAAGGACTTACAAAATGTATTAGACCCTTACTTGCCAAACACTGATGAAAATGAATACTAGTAAACATAAAGGTAAGATATATAGCTTTTGGGAACTGCTTCAAAAACATAGGGTTGAGATTCCAATTATTCAGCGAGATTATGCCCAAGGTAGAGAAGATAAGGAAGAGCTGAGGGTAAGTTTTTTAACCGCCCTCTTTAACTCATTAAATGAAGCTATTGGGATAAAACTAGATTTTATCTATGGTGATAAACCAAATGAGATTTTTCAGCCTTTAGATGGTCAACAGCGTCTAACAACACTTTTCTTAATTCACTGGTATGCAATGATAAAGGAAAGCAAAAATGAGCCAGAGAATATTAATATACTTGAAAATTTCAGTTACGAAACAAGAGCAAGTTCAAGAGAATTTTGCAGGGCGTTGGTCAACTGCTCCATAGAAATCAAAGAGGGCTATAAGGTTAGTGATTTCATAATTGATTCTCCCTGGTTTTTCCTTTCGTGGAAAAAAGACCCAACAATAACGTCTATGCTGCGAACAATTGATGACATTCACAAACAATTTTATCTAATTGATGATCTATGGGTAAAACTCACCTCCGAAGATAGACTTATAAGTTTTTATCACGTTGAACTGGAGGATATAGGATTGACTGATGATCTTTACATTAAAATGAATTCACGTGGGAAGCTTTTGTCTCCTTTCGAAAATTTCAAGGCTTCCTTCCAAAAATTCATCAGAGATCAACAATGGGAATCAGAAAAAACGTTTACCGAAACTTTCAGTTACAAAATTGATACTGAATGGACGGATTTATTCTGGAAGCATCGAAAGAATAACAGCATTGATAACTCCATTATCCGGTTCATATCATCAATTGCAATGATTCGTCAAGTTTTAGAAAAATCCGATGATAGAATAAACACTATATCAAGGCTTCAAAGGCAGCCTGATTTAGTTAGAGTTGAACATTTTTCAAAATGTGGATATGGATTCCTTTTTGAATATTTAGAAACTTACGTTCATATTTTCAAAAATAATGTGCCTGTTGATCTCGAATTACCTTTTTGGCAACATAGCCCACAGGATAACATTTTTTCGGCACTGGTATATGAAGATAGCAATGCGTCTTATACCCAAAAAGTTCTATTTTTTGCTCAGACAGAGTATTTAAGAACTCAAACAGAATTTAATAAAAAAAAATTCTGCAATTGGATGAGGGTCATTAGAAATATAATTTCTCGAGGGGATGTAACTAAAAATGGGGAAAGGCCAGCAATTATAAGAAGTCCAGAAACATTTGAAGGCGTTATTAATCTAATAAATGAGCTAGCCGAGGGATGTGGAAATATTTATAAGTTTTTACAAGATCATACTATAAAGTCAACATTCGCAAGAGAACAGATAGAAGAAGAGTTAATGAAATCACACCTCATAAATGATAGCCCGGATAATGAAAGAGTGATCTTTCAAATGGAGGACTCCAATTTCTTTAGAGGTAGAATTGCTTTTTCTTTCTACTGTATTGATTTTAATACAGTTAAGGATATTTTTGTGAAAAGCGATTTCGAGAAAATACTAGAAGTAATTGAAAAATATCTTGAAACAGAAACTCTCTCTGATGATTTAAGAAGAGCCCTTTTAACTATTCAACATGATGACGGACAATTCGAATATTATAACTATTGGTGGTCTTGGTCATATGTGGCCGATGCAAACAAAAGATGTCTTATCGCCAAATATCGAGAGCTTGAATATTACATATATGGTAACTATAAGGAAAGGGATTACTATAAACAGTATCTTAAAAAATTATTAATTCAGTTAACTAAAAAGGACTTAAAGGATTTGATTAATGAGTTTACCCCTCCAGAGGATATGCCTAATTGGAAGATCCGTTTGATAAAGGAACCTGAACTGCTTGGTAGTAGATGCAAATCAAAATATATTGCTATTCCAGAAAATGAGGAATCCTGCTTCCTATTAAAAGGTATCAGGCCACGGGACATGAATGGTTGCGAAAAAATTGAATAGAAAGGCCCCACACAACATTAGTTATGAAATCATTCCTATACAATTATATTGAAGTAGTTCCGACTTAATCTGACGGTTCTGGGT
>NZ_JBXEQE010000061.1:0-11440 GCF_056858335.1 Agaribacillus sp. DX54 | reverse complement strand
GTTTATTGTTAGTCCAATGTTTGAATTAGATTTAAAGACTCCAAGGATGCCCAAATAAATCCTACAATTTCTATGGCAGTTAATAATCTTGGAAATATTTCGAGTTGAAAAGATGAGTTAATTTCAACGATTGCCGGATTCTCCGGATCATAGATCACCTGTAATTTCGTGCCTTCTGGCTTGGCTGGTGAATATCCGATGCTTAATTCCTGCGTTATCCATCCATTCTTGTTCATCAGTTGTAAATCTTACGACAGGATAATAAAGGTCTCCGTCCGAACCGGACCTTTTAACGTTATTTTTGAATATTACCGCCTTTGCTTTCTTTCCATTTGACAGTAAATGACTCCCTTTTTGCCATAAAATAATTCCGACAATTATAAAAATTGCAGAGCCAAATAATATTATTAGCTCAGTTGCCATATCCTGGAGGTATAATGGTTGCCAATTTCATAAAACTTTTGTGGTGTTATGTACAGAGTATAAAATAGGTATTGCCAGTAATTCGTAAAAATAGCGGTTCAAATGTTTAACCTATGTTTAACCACTTTCTCCCAACCCACAAAAAAAGGCAGCTACTTTTGCGTAACTGCCTGATTATCAGTGTAGCGGAACTGCCTCGATTATCTAACCAGTTTTTGGAGGATTGTGTGGTGACTAAACAGGTATTGGATCATTTTGAAAATGATGTGCAAGAGGCTTATTGATAAGTTGGGTGGTATGATTAAAATAAATCTTTTAGAACTTAATTTGGGCTAATTGCTGTTCTAAATAATGATTTAAAACAAAAATAGTATATTCAAAGCTAACCCGAGAATAGGATGGGCTACACTTTTTTTCTTCTTTGAGTCAAAAATATTGAATAGATAAAACTTGGGACTGGAACAAACCAATTAGCTGTCTTTGCAAATTGAATATCACTTTTTGTGGCGGAAATCTGCTTTGCATTATGGAAGGAAACAAATATTAAGTATGGCCTTCCCCAACATAGTAAATTGGAATGGACAAATGACTCTTACGGTTTATTAGGATCATTGAAAAAAGTTAATTGAGTCCCTTATCGAAGATGAAATTCTCAATATAAGATTTTGCTAATATCTCATGTTTCTTGGCTACTATCAGATCGTAAGGTAAAAAATCTAGAGCACAATATTATTTATCACATCGTAATTTGCTGAATATTAGCTGATAACGGTTAATATGATAACTAATTGAAAACAATTTTTCTGTGGGTGACATGATATGTCACCCACAAGCTTTATAATTGATGAAACTTCTTCGTGGCCATAAATTTAGGATCATATATTGAGGCACAAACTTGACATATTGAACCCCATTTTTCCAATGAAGATCTCGCATTCTATTTACTATATGTGGCCCATGATCACTAGGGCAATATCTAAAATCTGAGATAAATGAAAGTATTAATTACGTTATGTTGTTTTTTCATCTCTAGCGTTGCTATTGCACAAATTGATAATGAATTGAGATTTGATTGCTCCAATCATGATATAACCAAGTGCAATCCATTTGCTCTTAGCAACCCCTTTTGTCCAGATATAGGTAACAATAAAAACAATTGGAGGGTATCCCACGGATCACCAAATCTACGAACGTTTTCAGGCAATAACTCTTCTAAGGTAGCAGTGCTTAAGGCAATTGATTCCAATGGCATCAGTCCAAAGGGGGAAGGAATGTTTCTGACTTACAACTTTTTAGCCAATCATACATACTCAATTGAATTTATAGTTCGAATTGAAGACCCAAGTTATTTTTCGCAAATATCTTTAACCAGTAAGGTGGCGAATGGATTAACCGCAAAAACAAATTTGTCTATTTGCGGTGAAGAAACCTTACCTAATGTAACCGATATCCAATCAATTGTTTCACAAGTTCCATTGCCTTATCACAGTGGGAATGAGATTGGATTAATAACCGTTTCTAATTTTATACCAACCAAAGACTTTAGCTACTTCTGGATTTACGCTGAACCCGCTAGTTTTGGGCTTCCCGCATCAGAATTCATTGTAAGTCATATAACCATAACTGACTTGACTTCTTCCATTACTAATAACACAATTTGTTGCAACCAGTTTTTTGCTGCAAGTACAGCAAACCCGACGTTATTAACAGGTTCAACTCCGGGAGGCGGCAATGGATCCTTCAGTTATCAATGGCAAAAACGAACTAGTTCCACATGGACTAATATCGGCGGAGCGACTAGTGTGAATTATGACCCTTCAAGTATTAATACGACCACCTCTTATAAACGTGTAGTAACTTCAGGGTTGGAAAGGAGTGAGAGTAATACTGTAACGGTAACATTAGATCCAAATAATACCGGTCCCCTCCCTGACTGGGTCAATATTTGCTGCGATCAATCATACAATAAACCCACTACTCCTAATGCAATCACCTCGGTGGTTTCACCTCCCGTTGGTGAGATATTGGCTTATCGCTGGTACAACCCATGGGTTGGTGGTGGAGTTATTAGCAATAATGAAACTTTTCAACCTCCTTTACTTGATGAAACGGGCCAGTACCGGCGGTTTCTTACAGCAAAAAACGGTCAGGTATATGAATCAAATTTCTTAACCATTGAAATAAAGTATTTTCAAATTGGGACATCAACGTATTCAGCATCTGAATCGATCGAAAAGTGTAGGGGTATTAACATTAAAGGTGATTTGACCACTTCTAATGATGCTACGGTAGATATAATATCAGACAGTCGTATAAATGTTCGCGCAACCTCTAATATTGGTCCGGGGATCCATCTTAAAATCGTGGATTGTGGAAATCAAAATGGATCAAACAACCGGAGCATGGATTACAGCTACAATGGCCGTCTATCTTCTGAGATTAATTATAGCACTTACGAGTTAGAACAAGCGATAAATTCTAAAAATAATGAAGATCTCTTAATAGTTTATCCTAATCCATCGAATGGACAGATATCATTGATTTTCTCTCCTGGAATAAATACGCAGAACGGAATTATTAACATATATAATGAAGCAAGTCATAAGGTATATACTCAATTCATCGATAAACCTACAAATAAGGTAAATCTTGATCTGAAAGATTTGCTACTTGGTAATTATTATCTGCAGTACATTGACGTAGAACACGTAATTAATAAGAAAATAATAATTAAATAGCCGCATAAGAGTGAAAAAAGTCGTTCCAAATTTTTGCATAAAATCAATTACAACATTAAACGGAATAGAAATTTGTATGTACTTGGAATGAAAACACTAAAAAAACCATTTACTTAATATACTCTTATCAGGATTTTCCGATAAAAAGTGCCACGATTTGCTTTTAATCTCCTTTTTAAAAAATTTCGTGTTAAGCAAATATTCTGATTAACAACAAATAAGTAATAACGCTATCTTCAATAGGAAAATCACTTCAAGGTCGAAACCGAGTGATCCTCAACCGGTTTAAATTGTATCCCTTCGGTGCGGTGCATATTTTAAAGGGTTAGGTTATTTGTTTTCTTTGTGTTATGAAAACAAAAGAAAAGCGTAAGGAAATCTCTGCTCACATAAGAGCCTGGGAGGACAGTGGGCAGCTGGTAAGGCTACAAGCCCTTTTTGCCAATCCCGAAAGGTTGCCGCAAGGTGCTTGTCCGTGCATTGACAAAATCAAATAAAAACCTCTTGTGTGTGGAAAATTATCACTGACCTTTTTCAGGGCTATTGTAGCTAACGTTGAAGCAATGGCGTGTGGGGGATATGAAAGGTAGTTTTAGGACCCACACTTGGGCATGCAATTGTCAATATTTATTAAAAATAGCGAATTTTCTACGAAGCTGAAAGATGATCAGCAGATGAAACCCCAATGAGATCATAACTATTGTTAGGGTACGTACTTATTTAATGTATCCTTATCAATTACAATTAGACTATTTTCTATTCTTAATGAATGTAAATATGTTCCGGTATTATCCTTTATCATTAATGAATCCTTTGTCAAGACTTCAAAAGTTGATTCTTGTCCATATATGCGATCTTCTCTTTTCATTGGACTATTTATATCCTTATCATATATAAATAGTCGACCAGTATTATCAGAATCAAATTCAAAATCATATATTGTACGTTCAAGGTTTTCATCAATACTTATTAAGGAATCACCAAAATAAGTATGATTAAAGTGGCCTGAATCAGTTTTGATAGAATATGTTATTTCTTTATAAAAATCAAAATACTGGCTTATGGCAGTGGTATCAGTAATGAAGTGACTTGCGTTATATTTCATAATCCAAATTCCTTTCAAGTTGTCTTTCGGTTTACTATCACATGAAACAAAAAAGAGTAGTGTAATTAATACTTATTTAAATTCCATTCTATAAGTACCCTAAAATCTGGCTATACGAAACCCCTTCCTTATATTTTCGAATTATGACTACCTAATCTAAGGGATTTTTAATCGAATTCAAAGATGTGTTTGTCACATGGGTGTAGATCGCAGTAGTCTTGCTGGAATTATGCCCTAATGACACCTGGATACATCTTAGATTTACCCTATTCTCTAATAAATGGGTAGCAAAAGAATAGTGTAAGGTATGTGATTTGTAAAGGTTAAGATCGTTGTTTGTTAACATCCCTATCCAGCGCTCTTTTTCTAACCACCAAATCAACATAAAAATTAAAAGCCAGCTCCGAAAGTTCTTTGTCATTTTCCGGATCAATGTTTTCGACCAGTTGAGTTTGACGGTCAAAGTACCATTCAGTAAATTCATCAGTAAGATTATCGTCAAAACCCATAATTGATGAAATTAGCATACTAAAGTCCAGAATACCAGCACAAGGATCAAACCCTTTATTATTCAAATCATTGGTGAATTTCACATTTTTTAATTCCAACTTGATCAGGTATACAGTAATCTCAATATTTGGTGGGAGATTAATTAATCGCAAGTTTTTAGGGATTTGGATTTTCATAGCTTTTTGGTGTTTATTTTAGATATTTAAATCATGTTACTGTAGTGGGGTATTGAAGTCTTTGCTTCTGGATGGGAATCTGTTTTACAATTCCAGGTGCATAAGTAATTTGTAAACTGACTTCAGATTATTTATCAATTCTGGGTTGCAATCATCAATTTCGATCCCTTTAAGCAACCGCAAAATGGCATTTTTATAATCATATAATTCCTGGAATCCCGATAAAGGTATTGTAATCTTTAATTGATTTTCTTTTTGACTATATTCTATCATTATTTATACAATTATGTGTAACAAATAAGTAGTTATATTTTACTGAGTCATGAATTCATTAAATGAAGTTGTGTATTAATTGAATAACAATGTGTATCGATTGAAAACTAATGTGTTTGAATGGCTATTTATCATAATTTATATTTTTAACTATTTAACAATTTATCTTTAAGTATAAACTAAGCACTGATGTCTATTTCACTTGACAAATTTTTTGGTGCAGCCAACCTGCTAAAAGCTGTAGAATTATTAAGATACCTTGCCCAAGATAGGCTTTTGGTATCACACAGAACAGGTGAAAGCAAGAGACCCAAATCCGGCTTTGTAGATTATGTATGGCTCAAGATAGCTGAGCAATTAGGGAGTATAGGAATATCTAAATCCCTCTTACAAAAGATCAAGAATGAAATCTTTCAGGAAGTAAATACCGAAGAGATTTATCAACTCATTAAGGAAACCAAAGGCATAATTGATGAACTACCAAATGGAGAGCAGAAAAATCAATTAATAAGCTATCTGGATTCTGGTCTGACACCGAAAAAATCTATATGCATTTCGCTTTTGCAATTATTAATTTGCGAAACCATTTTTGATAGGGTACCAGTCTCTTTGATTATCTTCACCAATGGAAACTGGCTCCCCTGGTATGAAGATAGACCTGACGCTTATAGCGACCAGGACCGTCACAGCATGGCTTATCACACGCATGTGACCGTCTCAATCACGGAGATCATTGAAGAGTTCCTATACAGTGATCAATCGACTTTTATCTTACCCAAATTGTATAAACTTTCTTCTTCGGAACAAAAATTGCTTAATATCATACATTCGGGAGCATATGAAAGCATTACGATCCATTTTAAAGAGCAAAAGATGAAATCCCTGGAAATGGTAAAGGCACAGCCCGTAAAGCGAAGAATAGCTGATATCCTTTCGGAAAACGGCTACCAGGAGATTGTAATCAAAAGCCACCAGGGAATGGTATCGACCATTAAAAATACCGTTAAAATGAAATTATCATGAATAAATTACCCTGCAAAATAGGGAGATTGAGAAAGGAGTTAGCCACCATCCAAATGGAGCTATTACTCATAGTTCTCTTTAGAGTTGAAATCAAATATACCGGATGAATTAAAACAAGAGATTGATAAAATTGAAAGATTGTCAATCGAGGAAATTAAAAATCAAAAAGGATGCGAAAATCTTACCGATGAACAGGCAAAGGAAGTAAGCCAAACATTATTTGATTTATCCATTCTATGTTATAAAATATATCGAGATGAACTCACTGGAAAAGTTTAAAAAATTTGCTAAAGGAGGAGAAAAAGAGATAAGCCGTACCAATGAGGTTTGGGGCTACACAAGGGTAAGCAGCAAGGATCAATTTGTCAATAAGAGCCTGTTTAATCAAGACCAGTCCATAAAGCAATGTGCAGAGGAAAATGGATGGTTATTGACTAAAACATTCGGTGGAACGTATGAGTCTGCCAGTGGTGATTTTACCCGTAAGGAATTTATGAGATTAATTACCGAGGTGAAGAAATCCAAAAGGAAACCGTATGCTATTTTAATTTATAAAGTAAGCAGATTCTCCAGAACCGGAGGTGGGGGAATTTCGATGGCCAATGAATTGATAGAAACTTTAGGTGTAAACCTTTATGAAATATCTACCGGTAAAAACACATTCAGCGAACATGGGAAGCTTGATATATACAATAGTTTGATTGAGGCCCGAAGAGAGACTGTGAACAAGTTGGAGATCACCATCCCAGGCATGAAGACTTTTCTAAGCAATGGCAATTGGCTGGGCACCGTTCCCAAAGGGTGGGATCATTACGGCCCCCGGGTTAGGGATCGGACCAAAAGCAGCAATGAACAAAAAATCATTTTAAATGAGTGGGGTAAAAAACTTCAAAATGCCTGGAAATGGAAAGATCAGGGATTCCCGGATCATGAGATTGTTAGAAAATTGGCAGAAATAGGTATAACCGTAAGAAAGCAGTATTTGTCAGCTATGTGGAGAAACCCATTTTATTGCGGCGTATTAACCAACCGCCTGCTTGAAGGAGAAGTGGTAAAGGGTAATTGGGAGCGTATGGTATCAGTCGAAGTATTTATGAGAATTCAGGAAAGGATTGACCTGAATGGCGGTTGGCAGGTCAAAAAAGAAAACTACAGATTTCCCTTTTCGGGCATGGTTAGCTGTGGAAAGTGTCATGAAAAGATGGTTGGCTACTCGGTCAGGAAAACAAGGAAAAAAGACGGCCAAAACTATACCATAGATTATTACAAATGCAATTATTGCCGGGGCATGAATATCAACGTTAATACCACCAAAAAGGCCAAGCAGAAAGGGGCCCATGACATGTTCCTGGAATACCTTAGCAACTTTCGTCTTGATCCTAAGTATACTAACCTTTTTTTAAAACAACTGAATGTTACATTTTCTGTACTTAATAAAGACAGCAAAGAAGAACGAGTACTGCTTCAAAAGGAACTAAACTCTCTCAAAGAGGATAACAAGGCTTTGAAGAGAAGATACGCTTTGGGAAGGTTTGATGACGAAGAATTATACGATGAAATAAGAAATGAGCTATCCGAAAAAATACTACATATTGAAAACAAATTGGGTAAGTCAGAGATACAATTATCTAACCAAATTGTCTTCACTAAAAAGTCCCTAAAATTCCTGCAAAACCTGCCTGAAATATGGTCTAAAGGGCAATTTTACATCAGACAACAAATTCAAAATCTTGTCTTTCCCGAAGGGTTTATACTGAATGATAAAAAAGACGGTTATCTAACCAAAAGAGTGAATGAAGTATTTGTTCTAATTCTCTCTATTTCAGGAAATTACAACCACAAAAAAAGCGGACTTCCTACATCATTTTTTGGAAAGTCCGCTCAAGTAGCGGGGGTAGGACTCGAACCTACGACCTTCGGGTTATGAGCCCGACGAGCTACCAACTGCTCCACCCCGCGATATGTCTTTTATAGCTGTATGAAATGACTTGTCAATTTAAGTCTTTTCACTTGCTTTTCTCAAACGAGGTACAAAACTAGGTGTTTATTTATAAATATCAAGTACCTTTGCGAAATAATTTTTTGAAATATGCCAAAAAAGCTACATAAAGCTGGTTTTGTCAGTATTATTGGTAAGCCCAACGTGGGAAAATCAACCCTCATGAATGCGATGGTGGGGGAAAGGCTTTCTATTATTACTTCCAAAGCCCAGACCACACGCCACCGGATCATGGGGATCCTCAGTGGTCAGGATTTTCAGGTGGTGTATTCGGATACGCCAGGTACCTTGTTGCCAAAGTACGAACTGCAGCAATCCATGATGCGTTTTGTGAATGCTTCGCTGGAAGATGCGGATATCATTCTTTTTGTGACCGACCTGTACGAGAAAATGGATGAAAACGATCCGGTTTTCGCGAAGATTAACAAAAGCCCGGTGCCGGTGATCTTTTTGCTGAACAAGATCGACCAGGCCAAAGGCAGTCAGGCAGAGGATAAGCTGGCCTATTGGAAGGCATTGGTCAAGGCAGATAAGTACATGTTAATTTCAGCTTTGGAGGGTACGAATATTGTCCGGGTATTTCAGGAGATCCTGCTCAGGCTACCGGAGCATCCTGCTTTTTTTTCCAAGGATGAAATCACCGATAAGCCGGAGCGGTTTTTTGCGGCGGAAATTGTGCGGGAAAAGATTTTTCTGAATTACAAAAAAGAGGTGCCTTACAGTACCCAGGTGGTGATCTCTGAATTTCATGAGGAGGAAAAAATTATCCGGATGCGGGCTGAAATATATGTGGAGAGAAAGAGTCAAAAGGGAATCATCATCGGTAAAGCAGGAGCAGCACTTAAAAAAATAGGTACGGAGGCAAGAATTGACATGGAAAAGTTTTTCCAAAAAAAAGTGTTTTTGGAGACTTTTGTGAAAGTGGAGCAGGACTGGCGGAAGAAACCGCTTAAATTAAAGGGATTCGGATACGAACAATAAATAAAATGGCAAATATTGTAGCAATTGTAGGAAGGCCCAATGTGGGTAAATCCACACTTTTTAACCGCCTGATAGAGCGTAAAAAGGCAATCATGGACAATGAAAGCGGCGTTACCAGGGACCGGCATTACGGCTATGGTGAGTGGACCGGAAAGCATTTTACAGTGATCGATACCGGCGGCTATGTTACGGGGTCGGACGATGTGTTTGAAGAGGCCATCCGAAAGCAGGTGAGGGAGGCATTGGAAGAAGCGTCGGTAGTATTGTTCATGGTAGACTGTTTTGACGGGTTAACCGGACTTGACAAGGACTTTGCCAAAGTGGTCAGGGGGATGAAAAAGCCGGTGCTGGTGGTGGCTAATAAAGCGGACAATACGGCAAGGGCTTATATGACCGGTGAATTTTATGGCCTGGGCCTGGGTGAGGTATTTGCCATATCTTCGGCCAATGGTTCAGGCACCGGTGAATTGCTGGATGAGGTGGTTAGCCATTTTGACAGTGATGACGATGAGAATCCCGATGAAGGTATCCCGAAAATAGCGATACTGGGTAGACCAAATGCCGGAAAATCATCCTTTTTAAATGCCCTGCTGGGTAAGGAAAGAAGCATTGTGACAGACGTGGCCGGTACTACCAGGGATGCGATCGACTCACGTTACAACCAGTTTGGTAAGGAGTTTATCCTGATTGACACGGCTGGGATCAGGAAGAAGTCGAAGGTGAAGGAGGACCTGGAGTTCTATTCGGTGTTGCGGGCGATTCAAAGCCTGCAGGACGCAGATGTTTGTGTGGTGATGGTGGATGCCACCCGGGGACTGGAAGCACAAGATTTAAACATCATCGGCCTCGCCCATAAATACAGCAAAGGGGTGATGATTATGATCAATAAATGGGATTTGATAAAAAAAGATAATCAGACCGTTAACAAATACAAAAAGGAAATAAGCCAAAAACTGGGTGAAATGCATTACATTCCTGTGGTGTTTGCCTCAGTATTAACCAAGCAGCGAATATTTAAGGCCATTGAACTGGCCATTGAAATTTATCAAAACCGCATTAGGAAAGTTCCTACTTCGGCCTTGAATGATGTATTGTTAAAGGAAATCGAGCGTTTCCCCCCCCCTGCTATCAAAGGTAAATACATCAAAATTAAATACGTGACGCAATTGCCCACCCACACCCCTGCTTTTGCGTTTTTCTGCAACCTGCCACAATATATCAAACCACCCTATAAGCGGTTTCTAGAGAACAAAATCCGCAAAAACTTTACATTTGACGGGATTCCCCTAAAATTGTTCTTTAGAAGAAAGTGAGAAATTTTTACAAATCTTAATTATTTTCTAACTTTGCCAGCTTATTCCAAAACAATAAATATTATGAAAAAACTATTTGCGTTATTATTGATTAGCGGGGTCACTTTCGGATTTATTGCTTGTGACTCAGCCAAACAAAAGGCAGAGAATGCAGTAGAAGAAGTAGTTCAAGATGCTAAAGAGGCGGTTGAGGAAGCTACCCAAGAAGCGAAACAAGCTGCAGACTCTCTGGTAAAGGAGACAGAAAAAGCTGCAGACTCTGTCGTGAACGAAGCAGAAAAAGCAGCGGAAGACGCAGTTGAAAAAGCGAAAGAAGCTGCAAAAGAAAACTAACTGAATAATTGAAATACGAGATCTATTCGGGCTGCGTTTATAATGCAGCCTTTTTTTTTGAGAATGATTTATTTTTAATTGTGAGTTATGCCCACAGAAGATATCAAAAGTTTTCTAAAACCCTACTTACCATCAAAAAGCCTTGATTACTGTGCAAAACTGTGGCATCGGCACCCTTTTCATTTTAAAATTACCAAAAAAAGAAAAACAAAGCTTGGTGATTACAGATACCATAAATTTCATAAAAGTCATACAATCACTGTAAACGGTGATTTGAATATTTATCATTTTCTGGTGACCTACCTGCACGAAGTAGCCCATCTGTTGGTTCGGTTGCAATATGATGGGCGGGAGCAGCCTCATGGAGCGCAATGGAAAAGGACGTTTCAAAAGCTGATGAATCCTGTCTTGAATGAATCGGTTTTTCCCCGGGATATCCTGATCCCGCTACAAAAGCACATGGCCAATCCCCGCGCTACTACCTATACAGACCTGCAGCTTACCAGCGCTTTTCGCAATTATGATACCACGCAGCAACCCGTACTGTTTTTATTAGACGTACCTGG
>NZ_JBXEQE010000060.1:0-11509 GCF_056858335.1 Agaribacillus sp. DX54 | reverse complement strand
ACCAAGAACAAAGTAGAGCCGTACACCTGGTTGAAAACAGTGCTTGCAACCATCAATGATCACCCCATCAATCGCATCGAAGAACTGCTACCCACAAACAAGAAACTTTTTACCCCGACGCAAAGCTAAGGGGAAGGTAAATACAAAACAATTGGGGGTTGACAGTATGCTTACATCGAATGAAATCTTTCGGGGCATCACCTGTAATCGTGTAATCATCTACAATGAAATAATAGTTTTTTCTCAGAGTTTTAATAGAACGACCAAATTTCGGATTGTATCCTGATCTATAAATTATGTTTACATGGTCCAGGTATTTCATGTCCTAGTATGCTACCTAATGAGCATGTATGCAAATATTTGTGATTCTCCTGTGGAAGTTGATTGTGGTTTGTCAATAGGAAGGGAGATAACATCGTCTGCCAAACTCCTAGCTTAAACCAGTGCCAAAAAGTTATTTCTTTTCCTCCAAAAGCTTTTGCAGCATTGCCACCTTCTCCCGCTCGCTTTTCAGCAATTCTTCATGCAATTTTTCAATTTTATCAATGGCCTCTGCCCACTTTTCTATAGGGTTAAAGTTGCAATGATAGTACTGAACGTTTTGTAATCCATAATCTGTCTTCATTATCCACATTGACACCGTAATCGGCATTAAGCTTAAGTCCTTTAACCGGGCGATACTCGGCTGAAAACTGGGCATTTTGACGATAAAAAGTATCGGTCAAATCGCCGCCATCCCTTGAGAAAGCAATGGGGTTAGAGAATCCTCCGATATTAAGTACATTTCCTCCGGGGGTTAAAGGCAAATGATTCGACCATACGACATTGGCCTGTAATTGTGCCGTTTCATAATGGGTGGGCTCTTCGATTTTCTGTTTTTCTGCCGACAGATTAGTCGTTAAAGTTAAATTGTCAAGCACATCAAACGAATACTTTACCCTGGCAAAATGCCTGGTGTTTTCATTCTTGCCATACCTTGGCCGCAATGTCCCTGGTTGGTCGATGATCCCTACTGACACGAAATAATTGGACCTTTCAGTATTACCGGAAACACTTAAATTGTGTGTCTGCATATACCGATCGCCACCATATAATTCGTCAATCCAGTCGACATAGTTGGTCGATATGAAAGGCACATCTGAAAATGGTCCGGGAATAATCTGGCCATCGTTAACCCGGATGGAACCATCGTCAAACTGGGGTATCAAATACTGATAGGGTCTGAACCCGGAACCGGCTGCTTCAAAAGCAGCATCATTAAAACGGGCAAAATCTTCTATATTGGCATAGCGCGGGTGATCTTTTGATAATCTGTTTATGGACAGGTTACCGGAATATTTTAATGTCGGTTTATTACTTTTTCCTTGCTTTGTAGTCACCAAAATAACACCACCGGCAGCCCTGGCCCCATAGATAGCCGCCTGGGCATCTTTCAATACGGTAATCGACTCGATATCCTGGGGATTTATTTGGTATAAAGCATCGGCCGTCTGTTCGGGTTGCACGATGCCATCAATAACTACCAGCACCCCCGGATTGGAGCGAGAAGTGACGCCTCTGATCTGAACAGCGTTTCCCTCCCTTCCAACGCGACCCCCACCACTTCTTGTGATAACCAGCCCTGGTACTGCCCCTTGCAAAGATTGCAAAACATTGGTTTGTGGCCGGCTTTCAAATTGCTCACTATCCAATTTAAAAACAGCGCCTGCCACAGTCTTTTGAGATTGTTCTCCGTAACCTACTACAACAATTTCAGAAAGGGTCTCAATATCAGGCATTAAAGTCACATCGATCACTGCTCTTTCACCAATAACCACTTCTTCGGTGAGATAGCCTACATAAGAAAATACCAATGTCGTTGCCTCTTCAGGGACATCGATTTTATAATCTCCATTGGTATCTGTAATGGTGCCGATAGTTTGTCCCTTAATCAGCACATTTACCCCTGGTAATGGTTCACCGTCATTGGAAATAACCCTTCCCGAGACCGGCCGCTCTTCTACCACCAGTTTTTGCTGCTTCGATGGTTTCATTTGTCACGGCACCACGTCTACGGTGATAATATTATTGATGCGCTTAAATTTGACCCCGGCTTGCCGGGCAATTGCAAATAAGGTTTCTCTCATGCTGCGGGAAGCGTAATTCAAATTAATTTTCTTGTCAGGCAGATCCGTTTCAAAATAAGAAAACTTGAATGCTGTTTTTGACTCCAGTTCTTCAAAGACCTCAAACAAACGGGTCTTCTCAAAGCCAATCATTATATCAATGTCGTCCAGCGTCTTGACTTTCTGGGCCACGCCGCTATGAGCGAACAATATACTCATGAAGAGGCACTGCAGAAAAACGCCATAAACACAAATCTTTAGACTCCTGGCGACCAGTGGTAATAATTTATTCATATCTTTATGATGTTTAGTGGAATGATAATTTCATTATGCTTGGTCCCTAAAATTCTGAATTGTCACACGGCTAAATATGAATGATTCAGATTTTAGGGCCTTTTGTTTTCATGTAATTATGGGTCATTTAAGAACTGTCCAATTGCATATTTTGTTTGTTTAATGTTTGAAATCAATAGTTATGTTTTCGCCTTCTATATGGTAAGTAAATTTTTGTGAATAGCTTATGGCCTCCAGAATATTCTTGAGTGTTTCATTTTGAAATGTCCCAGAAAAACGAATGTCTTCCCGGTTTTGATTAAGGACTTTAAACTCGACACCATACCATTTTTCAAGTTTGTCTATTATTTCTTCAAAATCAGCTTTTTTGAAATTCAGTATACCATCTTTCCAGGCCGTTACCACTTCTCTGTCAAATCTTTCTTTTTTTAGTGCTTGCCCATCTTTGTAAATCACCTGTTCACCTGGCGTTAAGAAAGTTTCGGCGGTTTTTTTATATTGATCCTCATCATCAAATGCTTCTACCTTCACCTTTCCTTCTACCAAAGAAATGCTAATTTGTGCATCTTCAGGGAAGGCTTCAATGTTAAACGAGGTACCAATAACGGTAGTGGCAATCTTATTGGTAATCACAATAAATGGCTTCTCAGGATCTTTTTGTACCTCGAAAAAAGCTTCCCCTGACAGATAAACCAGCCGTTTTTCCCCTTTAAATGCGCTCGGAAATTCGAGATGGCTGGTTGCATTTAATGAAACTTTAGTACCATCGGACAGTGTAATTATACTTTTTATTCCAGGTGGATTTTCGCGTTTGATATATTGTGTTTGCCCCGAAGTACCGGCCACTTTTTCAGGCCGGTTGAGTTGGTATAGCCCGAAAGACAAGCCTACTATTATTGTCACAGATGCCGCTGCCCGGAAGTATTTCGATCCTCTTTTATTAGTCTTGGAAGGATCATTCTTAATAAGGTGGTAGGATAAAGCTGATGGTGAAGCCCCGGATTTTCCCTCTTCAACCCGCTCTTCCAAAATATGGTCGACAATGCTGTCTTCCTCCATGACTTTTGTTACGGCTCCCCACATTTCCTGATTTTTACAATCAGGAAAACTGACCTGATCTGTTTCCACAGAAAGTACAATTTCCCTGGCCTCCACTATTAATTTCCTTTTATGGGGGTGATCGCTTATCCACCGCTCCCAGAAAGCCGCCGGTTCACCATCAGCGCCTAACACCCATTCACGGAAAGATCTATCTAAAACGAAATCTTCTACCTGGTACTTTTCATAGTGCATGATCTAACTATACTTTGTAGTTGTAAGTCATTTGTTACCATATAAATAGTGTGGCAATCCGAACATAAAAGAGTCTGGAATGTTGATTTTGTAGCCCTCCCGGAAAAATTATTTTCAGAAAAAAAGTAAACTTCGTGTCAATACATAGGCTAAAGGGATGAAAACCGGAGGTCAATGAATGAGATGAAGCGTCATTGGCGAGCTGTCTCTCCAAATGATATCTGGAAAATAAAAACTGTTACCGGTTTACATATGGATTGAAAATCGGATGCGAAAGTAAGAGATGAGATAAAAGAGGATTAATGGAAATCCACGCTAAAAATTTAAAAAAATTCTTGATCCTATTTGCATATAAAAGTAACATACTGGTACGTTTTACAGTAGCGCCGATGTTTCAACAGTGCACACTAAAAAAAGTATCGGTTAAGCGGTGACGCATGTTGGTAGGGTAAATATTCACTAAAATAAAACATAGCTCGGTCTAATTATTAAAAAATACTGTGGTAGTAATGATACAGCCACTGAATTCAAATAGGGTACAATGAGAGTAACAGGATTTTTTATATTATGCTTATGGGTAACAAATCTGACAAATGCCCAGCGGAAGTTTGTAGAAATTAAAGGGATAGTGAAGGATAAGGAAAACAAAACCCCGCTGCACGGAGCTGTGTGCTTTTTTAAGAATAATGAACATATCGGCCATGTAACTGATTCCAGCGGTCATTTTAAAATTAAATATCCCAAAGAATTCAGTGATGATTCTTTAATGATCTCCATGTTGGGATATAATAGACAAAATGTGTCAGTCCGGTCATTAAGTTCCACAGATACGCTTGTTTTTCTCCTTGAAAGGAATGCCATTGTATTGAAGGATGTATTAATACAAAATGAGAAATTTGATCTAAAACAATTGGTGCTGAAGGCCATTGAAAATATCCCAAAAAATTTCCCGGACAAACCTCATTTGCTGGAGGCATTTTACCGGAAGGTTTCCACACATAATCATCAATACACCCACCTGGAGGAAGCAGTGATTCGAATACAGGATTATAATTATAAAATACTTCCCAACGCCTCGAAAATAGAAGTGCTTGCCTACAGAGAAAGTAAGGATTGGGGCGATATAGACAGTATAACGGTGAAAATATTATCCAGGACAAGAGCAAGTGGATATAATAACTGGCAAACGGCATTCAACCCTCTCAGCAGATTGTATGAAAATAACAATATGAGGTTATTCAATCAAGAGGATACTCGCTTCCATCTTAAATCATTTAAAAAATATATGGACAGTTATTTAGCTGAAGTGGTCGATATATACACCGTAAATAACGATACTATTTTTCATATTGCCTTCAATGATAGCGCATTTCCTGCGCCTCCTTCCGGAAGAAGCTATTTAAAAATTAACATGACAGACCATGCCATCATTGAATTTCAAATTTCAAGTCAGAGAAATGGTCACATATTGTATCGGAAATTATTAAAATTTCAGAAAACTGAGGGCCGTTATTATCCGAAATGCCTAAAAGTAACCAAACCTCGTTTAATCAACAGAGATATTGAGGATGGTGAGTATGATATTGCTACCATTTGGTTTGACAGTGTTAAAATCAAGAATTTTGAAAAAGTAAAACCAAAACATGTCATTGACCGACTTGATAAGCAAGGACATAAAAAGCCAAATTACGATCCTGCATTTTGGCTGGATTTAAAAATGCTCGACAAATATCCCCTGGAACGGGGGGTACGTAAAAGTTTGGAATCATACCAGCCGTTAGAAGAACAATTTCAACTACATGAATAATTTTATAACCAGCCATTTTTATGGGCGCATCAGGAAAGGTATATCGATCACCATCACAGTTTTTGTTACCATACTATGGCTCAACGGATGCAGAAATAATCGTCAAATAGAAAGTGATAAATCCAATAAAAAGACCATTGTCATATTGTTTGATCCGGCTAGCATGGAAACTTTTTCCAGGCAATCTGCCAGCATCAAATACTTAGACGATAACCTGATCCCCTGTAATTATGCACTTAACCTATCGGCTGCCACAAAGGTGACCATTCAAACCCAGCGTGATTATTTAGATGTGGCTTACAAAGATAAAAGCCAGGTTACAGTACGTTTTTTAATGAAGAATGGAGATAGCCTGCTACTTAGTCTGAAGCAAAAAAAGCCAGTTTTCACCTTGTTAAATCATCGCGCATTACCCACCTACGATCTCAACTATCACCACCTAAAAAATGACTCGCTTTACAATGGCAAATTGCCAGGAATTGAAGATTATTATTACCTGCATAGGGAAATTAACAGCCCATATTCTCTCTTAGCCGGCGATAAGGAGATGATCGAAGCATTGGAAAAGTTGAAGGAAAAAGCTTATTTAAATCTCAAACAGGAAAATATATTCATTGATTCGCTTGTAGTTAAAGGTTTAATTTCCAAAGCACAGGGCGATTATTTCCAGTTGGAAAATTCATTTAATCTTGAAATCCTGGGTTTGTATCAACATGATGCCATCAATTTTTCTGATATTATGGCCGCAAAAAGGCTGCTTTCCGGCAAAACGTATCAGACAAGCGATGGCGGGATCAATCTGTTGCATTATACTTTCTACGATGATTTGCTCGATCTTTATTATCGGTATTTCTTATTACCCAAGATTGGAAAAAAGGTAAATACGGCACTCTATGACACCATTAGAGCTATCGACTATGTGGAAGAAAATGTCAAAAAATCCCTGTTATTGAAGTATTCGGACAATCTGCTGCCCACACTGTCGGTTGAGGATAAAGAAAACTATCTTCATTTCTTTAGCAACGAGCCAGGCAATCAAACATGGACAGATTATTTGGTTAATAAACATAGGGCAGTAAATATTTTTTCAGATGAATTAGAATTGACAGATGAAAATAACCATTCTTTTACGGCAGAATTACTCCGTTTCGATAATAAAGGAAAATTGATGTATGTCGATATTTGGGCCGCCTGGTGTTTGCCATGTATCAAAGAAATACCCAATTCCGTGGCCCTTGCTAATGAGTACCGACATGAGGCGGTGGCCTTTGTCTATTTATCCCTCGATCAAGATGTCAATCATTGGATAAGTGCAGAAAAAGAGTATTTTCATGAAGAAAGGTAACAAAGTTACTTTATAGATAGTTTGAATCAGGTATCGATTAGAGAGGTATTTGGGATAAAATCTATCCCTCGTTATTTATTATATGACAAGCAAGGACAGTTGATTCACAATAATGCCCCGCGGCCAGGTTCGATGGAAATAAGAAAATTAATGGATCAATACCTTAAGGAATAATGCAACTATATTTATGCGCTATCGTGTCTCAAAATAAGATTCTCAGCTTTTGAAATGAGCTAATTACAAACAATTTTATGCGATGACCCACTGATCAAGCTGCCTTATCTTAGCAAATTGCCAGGATAATGGGATTGCATTTCCCTTATTCCCAAGTATTGATAACTGCTAAAAAGGATGCGTATACCCTTCATTGGATCTGGTAATGTTATCAGGCAATCCCTGATAGCCATTTTTGGGATAGGGTCGATGTTGCATGTTTACCACGACGAGTTGGTTTAACCTGATTGTTCCATATGGATATATATGCCAAAACTTTTCACACATACGCTCACTTGAGAACCACCAGTTCACCTCATCCGGATCTAACGAATAAGGCAATACTTCTTTGGCACAATCTTGTCGAATCGCCATGAAACAGTGGTCAATGTATTTTACCTCCTCCGATAAATTTTGCGAACAGTGATACCACTGGTGTTGGACGAAAGGGGCTACCCGTGGTACCTGGTTGGCAGCCAATAGTCGTTCGAAGGTTTCCAGGGAAAAGTAAAGTCTTAAGTCATCATCCAAAAAAATGTAGTAGTCATAATGCCCTTTTTCCATAGCCCTTTTCAGCAGTTCATTACGTCCTGAAGCCCAGGTAGAATTTGGGAAGTGAAAACTGTTATCGGTTTGTACAAATTCCTTTTGCCATTGTAATAATATTACATCTCGATTGGCTGGGATCTCATAAGGTATTTCAGGGCTATCAGATTGAATAAGGTATATACAGTTCATGATTTATAATATTTGTTATAAGTGACCTCAGTATATTTTATACCGTGATAATTTTATGGGTTTTTTATTTTTTGTGGGTTCCGGTAATCACCTTTAAAGGTCTGAACAAATCGTTACATCCACTCTGTAAAAAGAGAATGGATATTTTAACTTTGGGTTTAGGATTTGATTAACGGTAATAACTTCCTTATGGCCTGATGCATATCTTCGATTGATTTACTCGAATAACCGCTTTTAACGAATCTTACTTTGCCGTACGGATCAATAATAATATGGGTAGGAAAGTTATGGATTCCGAGCTGTTTGATGGAAAATGAACTTGAATTAGGTATAATATTATAATTAAACTTCTTTTTTTCGAGAAAATGCTCAAGAACAAACCGGTTGTCATTCGCAAATGCCAAAAAAATGACACCATCATCCTTGAAGGTGTTGGCTAATTTATTAAGTTCCGGAATTTCTTTGATACAGGGCTTGCAGCCCACAAACCAAAAATTCAATACAATAACCTTGTTATCGAACATATCGCTTTCCCAGATTTTATTATTGATATCGGAAAAGTGTATGTCAGGAAAATCCATATTTATACTGATCTTTCCTATCCGGGTTTCGTTTCCTGCAATATTACTTTCATTCATTTTTAAAGTTTCCAAATCCAAAACCCGGCCAGTCTTAGCTGATTTAAGCGGGGTTTTTGTTTTGCCATTTCTCATTACTATCCTGATGATTGTGGAATCATATACTGTGGTGTCAATCTCAAATTCTATTCCCCTTCTAACATCCTCATGCCCACCGGAATATTTTTTATTCGCTATATAGGCTTCGACGCCATTCAAATTTAACAGCCCATCATCCATTAGTTTTAAGGATGAATCACCGGCATAGTATTTTACATTTAAATGCTCGAGAACAAGGTCATTTTTTAGCTCAGAAAGATTATGATAGAATGAGGAATACAGTTTGCCATTGTTCAATTTAACCATTAAATAATAGGCATATTGCTGAGTTGTTTGACTTAAACATACATTAGTTATCATAAATGTGGCTAAAAATAATGGGGCTTTTTTCATGCTGATTCTGTTGATATAATAAATTAATTTAGCTTTCATTTTCTTGATTCAATTGGCACTTACCTGTCCGTCGGATAAACTATTCCGGTAATTTTCAGATGACAGGTTTCATGAAGCATGAGCCACTTTTTTTCAAAGAAAAGCAGCTCATATGTATTTGGTAGAAACAAATTAATAGAATAAGCATAACAGTTATTGCAGCGCGGTAACGCAGGTATCTGTTCCTTGTCCACCACTGCAGTCATAATAAAGCCAACCTTCATGAGTCATAATGAAGTCACAGGTCCCGGCCCCTGATTGCGTACTTCCCCCGTGCTCCTCCGGAGTACAGGTTCTCAGTCCTCCCGAACCCCCTTTAAAAGTTATAAGCTCATTTTGGCTCAACATTTTTCCGGGCATTAGTTTCAGTTTACCAAGTTTCTTTAATTTTCTCATTTCCATATTAATTCTATTTGACACCTACTCTATTCGGTTTTCGGCTTTCCCGGATGTATCCTTGACACGCATAAAAGGATCATCAACATGAAGTTAGACAGTGCGGGTATATTATTTTTATACCGGAATAATTTCTTTGAATTTTTCAAACTTTTTGTTGATATTACTTAACGCTTTTAATCATAAATTAATTGAGTCCAATAGCACTTTTTCGCATGCGAATAGTGTCAATATAGGACTTTGAGTAATCTTGTTCCTTAAAGTAAATACCGGCGCCATAAAGTGTTTTCTTTCCCAAAACATCGTAAATCCTATCGATTGTGGTGGCATAGACCTGTGCTGTTATGATGGTGTCTCTTCTAAATGCTAATTCCAGATAGGGAAGAACGATTTTGTTGAAATCAGTGTTTTGGCTGTAGATGATGGTCATCCAAATACTCATTGCTGCTGCTTCGCTCATTTTTCGAGTATCTGGCCATCCGATTTTTTCAAACATTGCCAAAACTATTCTTTGATTAGCTTTATCGTATTCACGAGCTTTTTTCCAAAATTGCCCGCCCAATCTTTCATACTCAGGAAACAAATGAATGCTATCGCGGTAGACCTGGTCCCTATACAGGAGTTTTTCTAATTCCAGTTCCAACATCGATACGGTGCCTGAGCTGATATTTTGTATTGCCTGTGTCACTATTTCTTCTGTCGAATCACAATGATCGTCATCATTCCTTTCGGAAAGAGACGAGGGATTCCATAATTCGTAAAATGGATTATAGCTGGTATCGGGCAAAATTCGATCTGATTTTGCCCCCATTGGCTTTTTATCATCATAATTTCGTATTCTAATGATCAGTACAAAAAAGATTAATTTCGATACCATAACAATAGTGGACTTAAAAAGCATAACTTTTCCTGATTAAGCACCCATAAACACTGGCTCATTAAAATATGTTAAACATTTCAGATACCGTCTTATCACCGATGTCTTCGTACTATGAGGCCAATTTAAACAGTCCGGGGATATTTTTTTTACTACTGAGACGATTTTACCTGATTTTTTTAACTTTTTTGTCGGAATCAATGATTTTTATCATCAGGCATCTTTTTTTGGAATTGAATTTCAATTTGAAGAGAGGCCTGTAATTGTATAATGGTACCGGCTTCCGTGTGCTAATTATTAATTAATGTTCGCAGCGGATTGATAAATCTGTATATCAGGCGCGTTTCCTCGGTAATGATATCGGCTGTGCCGTCCATTTGTTGTATGAATTTCAGGGTTTCTTTATAGGTAGATTTCATGCCTTCCTCGAGTTCAATCTCTGCCAGATAACCTTCCTGCTCAGGCACCAATGATATAGTATTTACCCGGCCGGTCAGGATCCCGTATTCCATATAAGGAAATCCGGAAAGTTTGATATTCACCTTTTGTCCGGTCTCCACCTTTCCAAGACCTGAAGAAGGAACAAAGGCCCTGGCGATGATAATGGTCTCTGCATCAGGAACAATAGTAGCCAGCCGCTCGCCCGCGTTAATGACCTGATTTTCGCTCCAATAGTTGGTCAAGGTAATTTTGCCTTCTATCGGAGAGGTCAGCACATAATTTTCAAACCAATCATTGATTTGTGACTGGAGTGTTACTAACATCTCATCCAATTCGCTTTGATACCTCTTTAAATCATTCTCCCGTGTTAATCTCAATTCCAAAAGACTTTCCTTTAGCTGTAATAATGATACCTCTGCATTACCGACAGATGCCTCAAAAGAAAACATAGAAGATTTTTGACCAAGGTATGTTTGTAAAGAACGGTCATACTCCATCTTAATAATTCCATATCCTCCCTTGAAAAAAGCCATGGAATCCTCAGAAAAGATCCTTTGAGCCACCTCAAACTCCCGATGTTTCAACACCCATTGTTTTTGGATCAGGTCATATTGTTTTTCCTGGTTTAAGATCCTTTCCTCCAAAAGTATTGTCTTTTTCCCGACCAGGTTCTGTTGCAGATAGTGGTTTAGATTATCGTATCCCTTCTGAAAATTCACAAACGTATTTTGTAGTTTCCCCAATCTAAGTTCATTAGGAAAGCTTACAGTCTTAACTTCTTCAGTCCAATTTCCAGTGAGGCTTCCGAGCAAATTATTAAGGAGTTGCATGTGCGTATAATCAGCAGCGCTTTCAAGCAGAGCCACTACGGTTCCGGGGTGTACATGCTCT
>NZ_JBXEQE010000059.1:0-12235 GCF_056858335.1 Agaribacillus sp. DX54 | reverse complement strand
GAAAAGGCAGGATGATCTATACCTATAGCTCCTTTTTATTTTCTTTGCCGATTATTTCTTCAATTTGATTGTTAAAATTTGGTATTATATCGGTCACAACAGCCCAAACCGCCCATAAATCAACACCAATGTAATCATGAATTAGTTTGTCTCTCATACCTGCAATCTTCCTCCATTCGATATCCGGGTATTTGGATCTGAAGTCATCAGAAAGCTTTTTGGTGGCTTCACCAATTATTTCAAAATTTCTAATAACAGCATCATGAACGAGTGAGTTATTTAAAAAATCATCCTGGGAAACATCTTTTGTATAAGTATTAATCTTACATATACAATCACGGATATGATGTATATAGATCAGATTATCCTTCTTCATGGAAGATTCTTTGTAAATCCTTATCAATATGGGGTGCTAATCTTGGTGGGACAGCCTTTTTAGTAACCAGGTCTACTTTCAAATTGAGCAATTTAGATAATTTAATTTCGGCACCAATGATATCTAAGAGATTTACTGTTTTTCGGAACTCCACAAGAATATCTAAATCGCTATATTGATTGTTTTCATTTCGGGCAAATGAACCAAAAACACCAATCATTTTCGGATTGAAAGGTTGCAAAACCTCAATAATGATATTTTTCTGCTCTTCTGATATCATACTAGGACCAATATAAAAAAATGTACGATAATTATAAAAATATAGTTCGCAATTAGTATTCAAGGTGTTGTAACTTATGAGTAAAGGCGAAATACATTATATGGGATTCATTTTCGGTATATCCACCAATCATAGATTTCCTTTGAGAAAGTCATGGATTCTTCAATTTCACAATCAATACCGTATCTAGTGACTATCTCACTTTGAATGACTCTCTGAATTTTGCTTCGCTCAGCTCCTTTCCATAAGTGACTCAAAATTTGACTAGATAAATGATCAAATTCGTCAATTGGTGAATCAGGTATCAAACCCCAGTTGTTCACAATTTTATTAAGTTCGCGCTTTTGCGAATTGAATTCTGTTAAAATTTTCTTCTTGTCATTGTCCTTCAACTTTGACATTCGTTTTATGATACTTTTAGAACTTTCTAGATTATCGGGCGTTTTTACTCCTCTCAAGATAGAATTCAAGGGCTTTCTTATTGCTTCCAGGGGAATTCACAATGTCCCATTCTTTATTTTTCTTGAAGCCAACATAAAAGGGGTCACATTTTTTATTTTTCACCGGATAAACCATAAGACTTCCTTGCCCATTGACAATTGTATTGGAACTATACCAAATAAATACAGCAGAATCACTAAAGTCAACTATTCTTCTATTCAAATTCTTCTCAGATGGTTGTCTTTTATGAATTTCCATCGAAAATGCTTTTTTAGCGTATGTTCCAAGTTTGTCTCTTTTATAATAGCCTTGATCTATTATTCGATTCGGACTAAATGGTGGGATTCTTTGATTATGTTCATAATTCCAGGTCCCAAGAGCTCCAAGCACCTTACCGGTGAAATTCAACCATTTAGTGTCAAACCAATTGTTGATTTTAAACAGAAAAATTTCATTTGAACTTAGTTCTACGATTATTTCATTCACCAAACTTTGCGCCTTTTGAATCGTCAATATGTGTAACCCTCCCTTTTCTCGGATTAGGTTTGAATATATTTTTTTAGTTATTGACCTCCTCCCATTAACCGACACGGGCAAAAGTGGGAAAAGGTCAGGAAGAGGTCAAATGGAATTTGAATAGGTTCAAGATCATAAACCTATCAAATATAAAGTGTTCATAATTTCGCTCTCGTTGCACTAGATTACGACGGTTGCCGTCCCACTTATATACTTATATCAATATGATGTATGTGTAGCCTTCCCGCTTTTAAGGTTCCCTTAAATAGAAAGGTTTATAACTGGTATTACCGAGAAATTTATGTTTCTTTGCAGCACATCTGTGAAGGCTTTACATTCATTTAGCTTTAGTTTTTTAAAAAAATCACATTGTGCAAAACAGCATGAAGCAATTCAAAACTGAAACATGGATATGATATTAAATTATATTCACTGGAACCCTGATCCTGAGATAGTAAACATCTTTGGAGTTTCGATTAGATATTATGGATTACTCTTTGTTAGTGGAATAATTATCTGTACAAAAATTTTAGGTTGGATCTATAAAAGAGAAAACATTCCATCCGAGCATCTGGAAAAATTAATATTATTTGGTGTGATCGGGATTATAGTAGGGGCGCGATTAGGACACTGTTTATTTTATGAGCCTGCTTACTATTTATCACATCCTCTAGAGATGCTTCTTCCCATCACCTTTCCTCCTGATGGTGGGATAAAGTTTACAGGATATCAAGGATTAGCAAGTCATGGTGGTGTATTAGGAGTACTGATTGCGTTATATTTCTATTCTCGAAAGGTAAAACATTCAGTGATTGATACCTTTGATTTGCTTGCGGTTATTATAGGATTGGGCCTTGGATTTATTAGGCTAGGAAACTTTATGAATTCTGAAATTATCGGTATTCCAACAACAAAACCTTGGGGTGTGATTTTTGAGCGAATAGATAACGTACCCAGACACCCAGCTCAATTGTACGAGGCTATTTTTTATTTTATCATTTTTACGGTTATGATGATTCTTTACAAAAAAATGAGATATAAGCTTAAAAATGGATTCTTCTTTGGACTTGGTTCTGTTTTATTTTTTACAGCCAGATTTGTAATTGAATTTGTAAAAGAAGACCAAGTAAGATTTGAAGAAGAAATGACTTTTAATATGGGGCAGCTTTTGAGCATCCCTTTCATTTTAGTAGGGATTGGGTTTATAATTCATGGACTTTGGAAGACAAAAAAAGATCAGCGCACGATTTAGTAGGTTCCCAGCGGGTGCACAACATTTGATTGGAAGTAAAGAAAAGATAAAGCTGTTAATTTCAATTTAGTAAAATGAATACAAGCCTTTAAACAAATCATTAATTGAGACAAGTATTCCTTTCTTCTTTTTCTAATTGTTTTCCGTTGGGTTAATAATTGCTGTTTAATTACCTGTTCTTTTATTCCAAAATAAACATCTGCAAAAATTAGATTTTGGATGGATTCAGGTATGTTTTGGCAAACACGGAGTCCCGCTTTATCTATTATGATGTTTTTGAATTCATTTGGATTCTTATCGCTGAAATCTATGAGGAAAGCTTCAGAAACATCATTAATCACAAATGATGTTTCCTATTTTTTATTACATATCCAACATGATCTGGGCATACCGAAAGGATTTATCCCAATCACTCAATTAGATTGATTTTTATCACCGGTTTTTCCCATCTTCCAGAAAAATACCAAATCAGGCTTAATGTCATTGTTGATACCAAACTTATCACAATACCCGTCCATACTCCTGCAATACCGAGTGCTGTTTTTGAGAGAAATATAGCAGCCGGTACTCTGACAGCACCGAGTGAAACGAGGGTAAATATCAGCGTCATGAGGGTATACCCTGCACCATTAATGACCTCATTACTTACTAGGTCAATAGCAGAAAATATTCCTGCCGGCCCTATAATCCTTAGATATACAGCTCCGATAGACACTACCTCTGGGTCAGAAACAAATACTGAAAGAAGAGTTCGAGGTATTATAAGATAAAAAACAGCAAAAAAAACACTTATAGTAACGGACAGTATAAAACCCCATCTGAATGTGTGCCGGACTCGGTTGTATTTTTTCGTTCCGATATTCTGCCCGCTGATGACTGAAACTGCCGTACCTATCGACATTATCGGAAAAAAAGTGACCATATTAATACGTCCAGCGACCCCGAATGCTGCAGTTGCCACGTCTCCGAATCCATTAACTATTGATGTAACCACCGCTATACCGAGCGAAGAAATCGAAAATTGCAACATTGTCGGCAATCCAATTGTACAGATCTGTTTGACAATCTTACGATCCCATTTGATACTGTTTAACCCGGTGGCAACTATATTTCCCCTTCTTCGCAGGTAGATATAGCCCACAATGGTAGCCACAATTTGCCCACTGATTGAGGCGAGGGCGGCTCCAACTAGTCCGAACCGGGGAAACCACCCCAGACCGATAATCAGAATTGGATCGAGAAGTGCGTTGACGATTACTCCGACAATCATGAAATAGAGTGGAGTACGGGAATCACCGATACCACGTAGAATAGAAATGATCAGATACCCTGCATACATTATACTGAAACCGATAAAATTCATTTTAAGATAAGGGCCAGCTAGAGGAATGATATTTGCAGGGGTTCCCATGAGTTTCAGAATGGTATCAGTCCAGAGATACCCCGCTATGGAAACCGTAATACTGATCATCAGTGCAAAAAAGAATGATGAACCAATAATTCTCTGTACCTGTTCATATTTTTTAGCTCCAAAATACTGTGAAATCAGAATCGAGGTAGCCATAGTAGCACCGGCTGCAATTGAAGTAAAAAATAAAAGCAACGGGAAGCTGACCGCAATTGCACCTATTGCTTCTTTTCCAACGAATCTGCCAACCCAGATCATATCAATAATGATATATCCGGAATGAATGGAATTACCGATCAGTATAGGAACCGCCAGCGTGAGGAGATGGCGTTGGATACTCCCCTCGGTGCAATCCTGTCCTGAATTCAATTGCTTAGCCATAGTTTATTTTATGTAAGAGTGAAAAAAGGTGCGCCCAACGCAAAGCAAAATAAAAACCATTACAGAAAATTTATTGGATTTATATACCTAATTTTATTTCTCTATTTTAGTTGTAATTACAAAGTTGATTACAGCTTTTTCATCCAAGACTGCACAAAGGGCGCTTGCACTACATTAAAATGATCGCCTTCAGATTCAATCGCCTCCACCGACCAGTAATGCTGAGACCAGCCCAGGGTAGAATCTGTATGCTCTATTATGGGATTCAATGCGCCAATCAGTCATTTTAATGACTGTTTCCTTAATACTCGCGAACACGAATATTGCACATAGCTCAGTTTGTAGCTGGCCTGACCTTAGATTTGGCATACCGCGTATACCAATAACTGAAGGTTGACACTGCCAGGTGATATCTCTGGCAAAACTCTTCCCAGCTTTCTCTGGTTCTTTCCCATTCTGCGATGGCGGGAAACATTTCCGGCTTGAACTTTCCTGACATAGTTTTTGAACACAAAGTCAATCGAGGTTACGCAATATATCAAGACTCTTGTCGCCGTAAGTGTTACCAGCAATCAATAATGTACATTTGTATTTTCCGAAATCAATACATTACTAATTGCCGATTACTGTACAAAGTTATTTGCTGATGACACTATTCTTCTATTCAAATTCTTCTCGGCTGGTTGTCTTTTATGAATTTCAATCGAAAATGCTTTTTTAGTGTATGTCCCAAGTTTGTCTCTTTTATAATAGCCTTGATCTATTATTCGATTCGGACTAAATGGTGGGATTCTTTGATCATGCTCATAATTCCAGGTCCCAAGAGCTCCAAGCACCTTACCTGTGAAATTCAACCATTTAGTATCAAACCAATTGTTGATTTTAAACAGAAAAATTTCGTTTGGACTCAGGTCTACGATTATTTCATTCACCAGACTTTGCGCCTTTTGAATAAAATCAATATTGTCTGAATCTGATTTCGTAAGTTCTATCATTTCAATTGTCTTAATGCATTAGAACAATATAGCGCTTAATCTCCTGATTGCATAGCGAACTTATGGTTGAATATAGTTTAAGTGGGGGAGTAAATACCAGCAATCTTGAAATGAATATTTATTATTAAGCATTTTATGAGGTGATTGGATCATTATCCATTTTGGAACTTCTCTTATCTTTAAGTTATTTTGTATTGATTTCTTCTTTTTTTGCATATCTATTTACGGGAACGGTCATTATTGGCTCTTTGTGATATCTTACTTTTGTAAATGCATTTAATTATTCTGTTTGCCCAATCTCTACTATTTTTTTAATGATCACAACTTTGAATCCGTCGCTTCTTCCCTCAACTTTTACTCCTTTTGAATCGTCAATATGTGTAACCCTCCCTTTTCTCGGATTAGGTTTGAATATATTTTTTTAGTCTTTTTTTGCGATTGGTTCCATTATTTGGTGCTTTACGCAAAAGAATACCAATATAGAGGGGATGGTTTCAGAGTTTATTCGAGAACTGCCTTATATGATGGGTATTCCATAATAATCGAGGCCATTTAATTATTTAATATTATCAACCTCACCTAGCATTTAATTGGTTTCTTTTTGTTTGATAATGCAAAAGATAAGCTCTTTTTGTTTGATCATTCAAAAATGACTGCTGAATTAAACTTTCGACTAGCTGTTGCCTACTTAAAAAGGGGGCAAGCAACTTATGCCGTCTTTTTTCTTTGATTCTCAATCTTTTGGCAAATTCGTGGAAATCTTCCAAGCCAACCCGCCCATTCTTTTTCATTTCCTTTGATTCAAAGCTGTCTTCGAATAACCCGCCATCCAATGCAAAATCAGTATCATCTACATGTATTCGCGTATTTATCAGATCATAGGCGGGACTTAAAATGTAATCACCATTAAGTGTTTCCAGGAGAGAGAAGTTTTTCAGGTGGGCATCTCCATTGGAAAAAAGGTAATTAAACACCACCAGAGCAAAAAGCTTTTCCAGTTCAACCACATATGCTGGTACGAATTTTCTTACTAAATCAGCAATTTCTTCATAACTGTACTTATACTTAAAATCCGGGCCAGCATTTTCTGCTGTTTTTCCAGCTAGCGTAGCAAAATCTTCAATTCCCCACTTTGTATTGTTATCCTTTACATCAAATCTCTTGGTGATATATGCAGGTTCACCATTTTTAAAGAATATAAGTGCGTTTTCAGCTGTATTGATGCTGTAAACCTGATTAGCAATTTGCATGGTCAAATGCTCATTAGCAGGGACCTGATCCACTTTTTTAAGATCTCTTGGGATTGGCTTCAATATGTAGTTTCCCTGCTCTCCCTCATTGGTTAGCCGCAGTTTGTTCTTATCCAGAATCAGTGAGAGCTTTTCCTGAACTCCAGAAATTGAAATGCGTCTTCGGTTTTCCATGAATCTCTCAGCATCTTCCTCATTCAATCGTGGAGGGTCGTAAGGAAGCACATGACTAACCTTTTTGTCATTAAATATCTTTTTAAGACAAGTTCTACTGTAGGTATCAAAACCTTTGGCCAATGTTCCCGGGCAATATTTTATCTCAGGCAGACTCATTCATTTACATTTTGGTCAGGAACGACAGTTACAGCTCCAACGGTATCATTCGAAGCTGTGGCCAATAACAAGCCAAAGTGGTCCTTTTCATCTATTTTCAGCAGACGGCATTGAAGCTTTCTATTTACGCCTTCGGATAGCATGTTAAAGAAAAAGGGAAACAAATGATCAGCTTTATACATGCTCCGGTTTTTTGGCAGCGTAAGGCTTATAGGAGGTAAAGCATCATTAGAATACCAGGCGTCATCATACTGAAATTCATAGCTTTTGAGATTATTCTGTGTTAAAATTCCTGCCAATTGACCATTATGATAAACTTTTGCCCTGCGCATTTATCAAAATTTTGGTTGTTTAACTTCCAATTTTAACTCCATCCCTAACACCTCTGCTAGCTTGGTCAGCGTTTCAAATGTTGGGTTGCTTTTGCCACTTTCTAATGCTTTAAGCGTTCTTAACCCTACGTCTGATAGCTCGGCAAGATGTTCTTGCGTTACTCCTAGCAACTCTCTTCTCTTTTTAAGAGTTTCAACTAATTCTTGTAGGTGCATTATATGGCTCTTTTTATTGCAAAGATAGGCAATGAATTGGAACTGTCATAAAAAAGAGCATTAAAATGCACTTTTGGAAATTTAAATAACAAAAATATGATAAAATTCCTCAAATAGTGCTATTTAGCGCACTATTCCTAAGTAGTGATATTGTTTGATCATATACATAAAAAGGCCTTTATCTTTGCTTAAATCCTGTAAACTATAATTAAAGTTCTCCACCGGTAAATTATCCCAATATTCGAACATTCTCATACCAAATAAAGAGCTATGCATTTGTTATTGGAAAATGCCCAAGGTTGGGTATTGATATCTTTTTAAAATTTGATGTAATAGCATTTTGGTTATTCATAGTTTACACTTAATTCCAGGTCTAGCTTCAAGGTGGTTGAAGTGACAGCTTTAGGAATTCATGTGTTGTTTAATGAAAGTCATTCAGTGATATAGGAGTAAAGATTTTATTCGGTTAGATGAAACAATACGCAATATTTTCATATGTAAAAGAGACACGATTAGAACATTACGACAATTCGGCGACTTTTGGGGTTCCAATAGTAGCGCGGGATTTGATTCAGGAATTAAAGCCCGTGTTCAAAACGAATTACAGCGATCTAGGCCCATTCACGAAAAGGGCTGATATTATTTCAGAACTACGTTTTGCAGCACAAAATCTGGACCCAAAAGGATTCTGCTTCTTTTATTTTCACGGCCATGGAAATTCAATTGACGGTAGGGGTGAGGACGATGAGGCAAAAGATCAGGTACTGGTCTGCCATGACGGCTACTTGCCGGATGATGAAATTGATGAACAACTGAGGCAATTTAGCGATACGCAACGAATTTTCACCATTGTCGACAGTTGCTCTTCAGAGACTGTCATCGAATGGTCGAAAGAAGACACCCATAGCTATCCTAAGATTATCCATTATGCGAGTGCTCGTGACGAAGGTGTTGCCGGGGCATTGCCAAACGGTGGTTTATTATCACGCCGTATTGTGAATTTGATATGGCATAATGGCTATGAAGGCTTTAGCTATAACACCTTTACAAAGCGACTAAAACTAATGTTTATCGCTTCGCGATTCATGATGAATAAAACCAACAACGTTTCATATTCCGATATGAACAGGAAACTATTTAAATAACGATTTTATGAAAAAGATTTTACTTAACCTCACCGCATTAATGCTTTTAGGATGTGCGGGTAGCATTATTTCCATCCCGGACCACCTGGTAAACGATCCCAGCACGATGGAATATAATATTTACGGATATTATGCCCTACCGAAAACTGCAATAAAGATTCAGATACCGGTTGCCAGGAATGCTCTAAAACCGGGATTGGTCCATGAAGAATCGATTAAAAATTCAAAGGAACAATTCGATTGTCTAAAATGTATACTCAAGACCAACTTTGGATGGGAACCGGCAAAAGCCCCAGAGGAAAAATTCAGTCTTGATAAAAAAATCATTTTTTCACCACTGACAATCCCTGATTCCGCTAAACGGTTTGCTATCGGATATAAAAAGGCCAAAACAATAAGTCAAACCCTCAATGTTAAGCTCTCAGAAGACGGGCTCATCCAGTCAGGTGAATTTGCACAGGAAAGCAAGGCATATGATATTACTAAAAAGTCGCTGGAATTGATAGCAAATACGGCTGGGGCCTTTCTAAAGTTAAGTGAGGGGGCTGTTGAATCATTAGAAGAAGGATGTAATATTAACTGCCTTGAAAACAAAAGAGCAGCACAGTTGATAAAGGATGCCAATACGTTGGTAGAAACTCGTCTTGGATTATTGACGAGTCCTCCAAGCGGTGTGAACAATAAAGAGATCCTCGAAACGTATTTGGCCCGGATCGATAAACAACTGAAGCAGATCAAAACGGCATTAGTCGGCACAATTACCAAGAAAGTTCATTATTTGAATATACGGATCGACCCTAAAGAACCTCCTAAAGATGGTATAATGGAATTGTTAAAGCTAAATCCCAAACATGGGATAGTAAGTGATGATTCGGATACAAACGACAGGTGGAGATCACTTTCAGATGATTTAAGAACCAATCAAACCGAGGGTGCTAAATCCCTTGTCCTTGCTTGGGAAGAAGTTTATGATTTAGGAATGGTAAGAAAGGCCGGAATAGAAATTGTTAAACCCGAAGAAGATCAGGGAACCAATACCAGCAATCAGAATAACTCAAACAATGAGGGGCCCACATTAGTGACAGATGCGTTTCTCTACTACAATATTCCGGCCAAATACGAGCTAAGTCTTAGGTATGGCGGCAAACCTGTTTCTTCATTCAAAAACAAACAACAGAAGGAGAAAGAGGGGGTTGAGATATACAATATCTATTTCCCACAGTTTGGCAAAACAGCCTATTTGCCAAAAGATTTTAAGGAGGCGGATGTGGTTTATTACCAGGACATTGGCGCCCTGAAATCTGCCAAGTATGTAAAGGAAGCCCAGGTAACAGCTGAGAGAATAGAGGGAATCTACACCGCAGCCGATTCCCTTCGAAGAGTCATTGAAGCCGCTAAAGAAGCGGAGTCTGCCGAAGACACTGTTGAGGAAGATAACGTGGAGGAAGAAGTCGAAGAACAGATTATCAGGTTAATTATACAAAATGATGGTACCACCGTGGGAGCTGCTGCGTCCTAGCAACTTTGAATAATATGCACTGGTCTGTTTATCTGATTTTAACCCTGGCAGGGATGGTCTTCGTCGTTTCGGCATTGTCATGGAATCGTCATGTCATTTATACATATCTGACCGATAAATACCAGGACCCCATTATGGCTGTTTACTATTTACCTGAGAGTATAGTTAAGGTGGAGGCAAAGTCTAAAATAGCACTGGAGTTCGATCATAATGGTAATTTCGTAGATGCAAGTCTTGTACAGCAGGATTACAAGGTTAGTGTGGTCAATGCTCCCGATACCACACAGTCTTACTGCCTGGCTTATAATCTGAATCCATTTTCATCTGATAAGATCAGGATCGCTCTTGATGAATCAGGCCTTTTGAAAGCAGCGGATTTCGAAATGGATAGTAAGGCTCCGGAGATCATTTCCTCGCTGGCAGGTGCTCCCGCAGAAATATTAAAAACTCCAGGGTTTAGGGCTTTAAAAAAACCTGAGTTGAAAACCAAAGATAATATTTTAGAATTTATAGAATATGAAAAAGAGTTTAAAATACCAGCTTCTGAGACCATCGGGAGCGCAGAAAATGTTGAATGGGAGATTCTGCTGGAATCTAAAACGCAAAATCTGAATGAGATAAAAACCAAAAAGGTTGATTTTGTTATTGAAGCAAAGGCAGTTGAAACAATCCGGGAATTTAACGCAGGGTTTAAGGTTGCAAATGACAGCGAATTTAAGGCACCGGGTCTCTTGTTTCGAAGCAAATCGCAATACAATATTCATTTTAAGAATGAAGACGTCGGGGAATCTGTGTTGAAAGACGTGGATTTGATTAATAAAAAACAGATCTTTTCAGTTCCCATTAAAACGACACCATTTGTAAAGAGAGAGCAGAAAATACAAATCCATAAGGGAGAGTTTTATGGCCAGGAATTGGTCAATCCCTCAGCACTTGAGGGCTTCGTAAGTATTCCTGTTAATATTGCAAAAGCCATAGTATCTATACCTGCGCAACTGTTAAGGTTCAGAATTGATAATTTGGGTGTTAAGAAAGATGTGGAAACTGCTAAACGCGAATTGAAACAGGAACAACAACAGCGGCTGGAGCAGGAGGTAGCATTGAGAAACGTCCTGAAAAAAGCGACAGAATCGGGACAGGTAGATAAAGCCGAACTTCACAAAATCAAAGCCGAATTATTTGAAACTCAGATGGACGGAAATATGGAGATAGAGAGGCTGAGGACGAAGAAACGTCAATTGGAACAAGAAATTCAAATATTGGAAGAAAAGCTAAATAATTGTCCATAAACCTCCTACGATGTCTCTTTTAAGACGAATTCTTATATTATCAATTTTATTCCGATGGATTGAATCTTAAGGTCAGATCAAGGTCTGATAGAATGGTGGGCCTGTGTATGGAAGGATTATTTTGCTTAGATTTTTTGTCTGGAAAGCTTTTGGGAACTCCAGTGGCTTGAGTTGGACTGAGCTTTAAGAACCAATCCAGTGAATTGCTTTAGCTAAGGATCTGGTTGCAGTTATGGTCGAACACTATTGAAAGTTAGGCAGACTTTTAAGTTGGACTTAACCTTTCTAGTCAGGGGATTCCAGATCTTCGTTTCACTATACATGAAGTGGTGATCTGGGTATTATGTTGACCTGGCAACAAAGTGTTGGCAAGCAATACCTTTTTTATTCCGGATCAATAGCCGGGCTCTGCTAAAATATGTAATTTTCAGTAGTTTTAAATCGGGATATCTTGTTTAGGGCTGCTACGGTTAAGAGCCGGCTTGAATTAACTGTTCATATT
>NZ_JBXEQE010000058.1:0-12281 GCF_056858335.1 Agaribacillus sp. DX54 | reverse complement strand
TTGTTAGCAACAAGTTAAGACGCTGAAAAACAGAAATTTATAAATTTTCCGGGATGGCCTAAGTTAAGTCCCTGAAAAACAGAAAATTAGAAATTTTCAAGGATGCCCTAATTAAATCAATCCTCAAAAATAGCAACCACCCTGGCCGGTGCAGCAGAGGCATTTTTTAATTTTAGCGGAAACACGGCTACTTTAAAACCATTTGGAGGCAGCACCTTTAAATTCGTTAACTGTTCCATATGGAGATATTCTTTTTCCAGACCTACCAAATGAGCCTGCCAGAATAATTCAGGATTTTGGGTTTCTCTGGCCCTTTTTGCCTGATATCTCAGTGGCAGATCAAAACCCCACTGATCTATGCCCATTACCTTTACACCTTTGTCTATGAGCCACTCAGTCGCTTCCTTGCTCATCCCCAACCCTTTATTCACATAGTCTTGCCCCTGCAATTGATCCCGGTCGGTACGGATTAACACGATGTTTCCTTCATGTATTTGTGTTCCGGTTTTTTCAAGATCTTCCTCAATATCCGCAACAGTAATTTCTTCAAAGTCATTTTTATGCGACACATTGATGACAACCCCGGGTCCGAAAAGCCATTCAAGTGGTATTTCATCAATGGTTTTGGCCTTTTTTCCAGCTACTACCGGACCGTAATGCCATGGCGCATCGATATGTGTGGTGGCATGTACGCCCATGTTGACAATTTTATCATCAGCCCATCCCTGGAATTTTTTTGGGAACAAAGATTTGGGTAAATTCAGAAAATAGCGAATCAAAAACACACTTTTTTTATGAGGGAAATTTTTCAGCTTGATCCTCATAAACCAGGGGTCAGCTTTATTAAATTGTACTGTTTTTGACAGGTCAATTATTTTCATGGGACCATACAAATTAAAGAAAAGATAAGTATTTCCGGCAATCTTCAGCCAAAACCATGGCCAGAATTACTCGATCAAATCAATGCTGAACAGTCCGATATTCAGTCGATCAAGCACTGCCTTTTTAAATTTTGTATCTATTAAAAAAGAGATATTGTTTTTACTTCCTCCAAAAGAAATCATCCTTATAGGCACGCGATCGATAGAGTCAAAAACCTTTCTGACCACACCTCTGTTCTCAGAAACCTTCGCCCCTACTATGCAAATGATAGTTTGATCACGGTCAATTTCCACTTTACCAAAAGCCCGTAACTCCCGGTGGAGCTCCTGCAAATTAGTACTATCGTCGATCGTCAGCGATACGGCTACTTCTGAGGTAGTAATCATATCGATCGGCGTACGATACTTTTCAAAAACCTCAAACACTTTTCTCAAAAATCCATAAGCCAGCAACATACGGCTCGACTTAATTTTTATGGCCACAATACCATCTTTTGCCGCAATGGCCTTGATTTCATCTTCGCTGGTAGACTTGCTGATAAAGGTGCCGGGGGCATCGGGTTGCATCGTATTCAGCAACCGGACCGGAATATTGTATTTCTGCACCGGCCAAATAGATGCCGGATGCAGTATTTTGGCGCCAAAGTAGCTTAACTCTGCTGCTTCATCAAAAGACAACCTGGATACAGGAAATGTCTTTTCTACGATTCTGGGGTCGTTATTGTGCATACCATCTATATCCGTCCATATCTGCACTTCTTCCGCCTTAAGCGCCGCCCCGATTAAACTGGCAGTGTAATCACTACCTCCACGCTTCAGGTTATCTATATTTCCCTGATGATTCAAACAAATATAACCCTGGGTTATAAACAAACCACACCCCTTATTGGCAGATATCAGTGCTTTTAACTTGTGTTCAATCGCCTCAATATCGGGTTCCTGATGGACATCGATTGACATAAAATCCAGGGCAGGCAATAACCGTACGCTTATACCCTTTTCTTTCAGATAAATAGTAAACAATTGAGTTGAAAGCAACTCTCCCCGGGCCAGTATGTCCTTTTCAAATTGTGGCTGATAAGCCTGATCCGGGAAGCTTCTTATCAGATCAAAGTGTTCTTTTATAACCGTATTGCCCTTTTCAAGGGCATCGGTATGCTGATAAAGATTCTGAATGAATCCCTGGTAATGTGCGTAAAGGTCATCGATCAACTCCGCGGCCTTTTCTTTTTCATCGGCGCCCAGTGCCTGGTCAATATTAACCAAAGCATTGGTTGTTCCGGCAATCGCCGAAAGAACCACCAGCTTCGGAACATCATCATTTGTAATCAGGGATGCTACATGATGCATCCTGTCAGGTTTTCCCAGCGAAGTTCCTCCGAATTTTAAGACTTTCATGACTCAGATGATTATAAACAAGTTAAACAGCAAAAACGATTAAAATCCTAGCATCTTAATAGCAGTAATGGCTGCTTCGTCGCCTTTATTGCCATGTTTTCCGCCAGCTCTGTCCAGGGCTTGTTGTTCATTATCAGGAGTAAGTACTCCAAAGATTACAGGTTTATTAAATTTCAGGCCTACCTCCGTGATGCCCAGCGCTACTGTCTGGCAAATAAACTCAAAATGCCTGGTTTCTCCCTGAATCACACAGCCCAAACAAATCACGGCATCAATCTCTTCTCTTTGGGCCATCCACTGTGCCCCCAGGGTGAGCTCAAAACTGCCAGGTACATTTTTGCGAATAATATTTTCCGCTGTTGCCCCTTCCTTCAACAGTGTTGATTTAGCCCCCTCAAATAATGCCTCTGTGACTTTTTCATTCCATTCCGAGACAATAACAGCAAACTTTTTATCACTGATGTTGACAAGATTTTTACCTGTATATTCGCTTAAATTTTTGTTAGCAGTTGCCATGTATGCCATTAAGTATTAATAAAAAAAGGGATAAAACATCAAAGCTTTATCCCCTTCACAGTTTCCTTTTCAGCGCTCACTTCGATGCTTTACCTGCGATCCTGGCCCGCTGTTTTCGGGCGTTTTGAATTTCAGCAGATTTGGAAAATTTGTTAATTATTTCATCGTAAGACGCCACGGCCCTTTCAAAGTTTTCCAGTTTCTCATAGGCTAATGCCTCTTTCATCAAATATTGCGGTGTGAAGAATTCATTGGGGTGATGGTCCACAGCCCTGTTATAAAAGGTAACCGCGTTATCAAATTCCCCTTTTTCCATATAAGCATCACCTATTAAAGCATATGCCCTGGCCTGTACCAGCTTGTCGTCAGCATCAAATTCACTCAGGTATTCAATGGCACTATCAAAATCTCCATTCTTGATGTAACAGACACCGGCGTAAAAGTGAGCAAGGTTGGCCGCTTTGGTGGAGCCGTAATTATCAATGATTTCAAGAAACCCGTAGTTGTTACCGTCACCATTTAAGGCAAGATTGAGGCTGTCTGCTTCAAACCAGTACTGCGCCTGGAACATTTCACTTTGAGCCAGATTATTTTGGTTGGCATTATAATATCTGTAAAACAAAACTCCACCTATAACCAAAACGATAACTGCCAACACGGAAAAAACCGGGTTTTTATGCTCCTCTATCCACTGCTCGGTGTTTGACAGTTTCTCTGCCAAAACCTCCGGGTTTTCCAGCAATTCCCTTTCCGGTTTCTTTTTTATTTTCTTCTTTGTCGCCATCTTGAAAAATTTAGGTCGCAAAGTTAAAAAAATAAAATCAATAAAACATCTCCATTCAGCGGATTATTACATATTATCCATAGAGCAGATGAAGGCAATATAAAGAATAGCACCGGTGTAATCCGACTTACTGGTTTTTTTCAACATTTCCTTGAAGGCATCACTCCTTAATAAACGGATAATCCGGTTGCTCGTAAACGTCATGAAAAGCCTCAGAAGGATCGGGGAATTTCGACTCCTCGGCAAATTTTACACAATCGGCTATGATGGCTTTAATTTGCTCGTCAATCTTTGCCAGTTCCGCTTCCGTAGCTATTTTTTTCTTTAAAATGGTGGATTTTACTTGCTCGATAGGATCTCTTTCCTTGTAGGACTCCACCTCTTCCTTAGTCCGGTACTTTGCAGGATCTGACATAGAATGGCCTTTATACCGGTAAGTCCGTAACTCCAGCAGCGAAGGACCTTCGCCACTCCTGGCCCTGTCCGCAGCTTCGGCTATGGCAAGGTGAACCTCTTCGACAGACATCGCATCTACAGGCTTTGATGGCATATCATATGACTCTCCCAACGTATACAATTCGGTGACATTGGAAGTTCTTTCTACCGAAGTACCCATGGCATATCCGTTATTTTCTATGACAAATATCACCGGCAGCTTATAGGTCATGGCAAGATTCAAGGCTTCATGAAAAGCCCCCTGGCGGACAGCTCCATCACCCATGTAAGTGATACAAATATTGTCTGTTTTATTGTATTTTTCCGCAAACGCAATGCCGGCACCAAGTGGTATCTGCCCCCCTACAATTCCATGACCACCAAAAAAATGATTCTCCTTATCGAACATATGCATAGAGCCACCTTTTCCCTTTGAAACCCCGGTTTCCCTGGCAAAAAGCTCCGCCATAACCCGTCTTGGATCGGTGCCTAAGGCGATTGGATTGGCGTGATCGCGGTAGGCAGTGATGTACTTGTCTCCTTTCATCAGCGCTGAGACCGCACCTGCGGCACAGGCCTCCTGTCCAATATACAAATGGCAAAATCCCTTGATTTTCTGCTGACCATACAACTGCCCCGCCTTCTCCTCAAACTTCCTCATCAGCAACATGCTTTCATACCATTGCATGTAAGTCTCTTTTGAAAAGTTTCCTTTAGATTTTACATTTGCTTTGGCTTTGCCATTGGGCTTCGTCTTTGTGGGTGTTTTCGATTTCGCTACCGCCATGGAATTAATATTTTATATTTTGAAATGGGGGGTGTAATTACTCCCTACTGCAAATTAAACAAAAACATTCTAAAAGCTATTAATGCATCTGGAAAATATAAGCTTACAACACTTTAAAAACTACCAGACGCTGGAACTTCAATTCCCCAAGGAAATTAACTGCTTCGTGGGCGAAAACGGAAGTGGCAAAACCAATCTGCTTGACGCCATCCATTACCTGTCATTAACAAAAAGTGCTTTTAACCCCATAGACAGTCAGAACATACAACATGACGAAAACTACTTTGCCATAAGGGGTCGGTTCCAGATAGACTCCAGGGAATACACTGTCGGGTGCAGCCTGCGGCAAAAACAGAAGAAGGTGGTAAAACTAAATCAAAAACCCTATGAAAAAATCAGTGAACACATCGGTAAGTTTCCCCTGGTGCTTATCAATCCTCATGATACGGACATGATCAGAGGTGGTAGTGAGGCAAGAAGAAAGTTCTTTGACAGCGTAATTTCACAGGTAAACCCCACCTATTTAAGCCATTTAATCCAGTATAATCACGGGCTAAAGCAAAGAAATGCCTTGTTGAAACAATTTGCAGACGCCGGAAGTACCGATGAAGATTTGCTAAACCCATACAACCAAATCATTTTAGAACTGGGCAAGGAAATACACCGGGAAAGAAACAGGTTTACCGACACTTTTGTACCGATATTTGACTGGCATTATAAGACGCTTACCGATGAAAAGGAACGCACTGCCATCATTTATACCTCGGATCTCGATCATACGGATTTTGAAACTCGTTTCAAAAATAATTTAAATAAAGACCTGGTCTTAACACGCACCGGGCTGGGCATACATAAAGATGATTATATATTTAATATTGAAAATCATCCCCTAAAAAAATTCGGATCACAAGGGCAGCAAAAATCCTTTGTGATCGCTTTAAAGCTGGCACAATACGATATTGTCAGGGAAATTAAAGGATTTAAGCCTTTGCTGTTGCTGGATGATATTTTTGATAAACTCGATGATCTCCGCATCAATAAGCTGATGCTGATGCTTAAAGAAGGCAGATTCGGCCAGATTTTCGTGACAGATGCCCGTCCTGAGAGAACAACTGCCATTTTTCAGGATTTGCGGGAAGATATGGACATATTTCTGGTTGAAAAAGGAACCGTACGCAAATCAACCTGAACCAACAGCCAAGCCTTTTAAGACCTGCATAACACCGAATAATATGACTACTCCCGATACCACAAAACCCGCATTGACATCGATTATGTAGTACGACAATAAGGCAATCATTATACCAAATACCATCCAAAGCCCACCGAAAAAAACCTTTTTTTGCCCTTTTTGTATGCTCAGCCTTTCCTTTTCAGCCTCCAGCCCAGCTACCAGTTCACTGGCATCTTGTGATGAATATCCGGCCTCTACCAAATAATGGATGGTTTTTTCATGATCAATCCGGTTTTCAATCATACCCATCGCTTCTTGCCTGGCAATGGCTTTTTTTTCCTCTGCCTTGTTTACTTTGTAAACTGATGGTGTCCGGCCTCCGGAATTGGCCGGGACATTGATGCCATAAGTGTTTTGCATGACCGTCCGTTTTATTTCTTGGGTTTCCCGTAAGCAGCTTCCACCACAAAGGTGGTAATTTTTTGACTCATTTGCCAAAAGGATTAATCAGGAATATTACGCATGTATAAACGCAAATAAACCATAACTTTGCTTATATTTAATGAGCAATCACGATTATCAACACCTGAACTTTTACAACACAGCATGAAATACAGGAGAAATGATCCTATCAATCAAAGAAAATCAAATACCTCCACGGTTGGTGAGGCAATCAGGGATCTATTGAATGTCTATCGATTACAACATAAATTTGACGAAGCACGATTGATAGAATCCTGGGATAGATTGATGGGTAAATCTATCGCCTCACGAACCACCAGATTATTTATTAAAGACAAAAAGCTTTTTATTCAGGTCAGCTCGGCCCCGCTAAAAAATGAACTTAGCCTTTCAAAAGCTAAAATCATTGAGATCTTCGACCGGGAAGTAGGCAAAGATATTATCAGACAGGTTATTTTGTTGTGAATTTACCGGGAGGTAAACTTGGCACTTTCACATAACTGAAGTGCTGTTTTGCTTTGCGGACGGAAGTAGCGCTGTTGCGTAACTCTGTGACTCTTTGTGCCGAAAACGTTGTGCAACAGCCACAGACGCCCGCACAATGTGGTATAAAGTTATTTAAATTTGAGGTTCGATCCCATCAATCGCGGCAACCTATGGTCGAATGTAAGGCTGTTTTTTTAGGATGTAAACAGAGGGTTTCGGCCGGATTACCGATCAATTTTTTGTAATTTCCGTTATATTCAAATCGAAGTAAACATTAAACTGAATCAAATGAAAATAACAGACAGTAGAATCATAATTACCGGTGGAAGTCTGGGAATTGGCAAAGCTACGGCAAAACTTTTGGTGGATAAAGGTGCTAAAGTTGTGATTACCGGCCGGGATGAAAAAAGGTTAAGGGCAGCGGTGAAAGAAACAGGTGCATTTCCGGTAGTTGCCGATGTGAGCAATATGGTTGATATCAAAAGAACCTACCAGGAGGCCATGGATTATTTAGGAGGTCTGGATTGTCTGATAAACAACGCAGGAATCGGACATTTTCCTCATCTTTCTGATATTACCCTAGAAGATTTTGAAGAAGTATACCGGGTCAATGTTTTTGGAGCAGCGTTGATGGCCCAGGTGGCTGCCGAGATTTTTAAAAATCAACGTTATGGCAACATCATTAATATTGGCTCCACCGCAGCAAAAAAAGGATTTGAAAGAGGTACCATCTATGCCTCCTCCAAATTTGCACTGCGAGGCATGACAGAATGCTGGCAGGCTGAGCTCAGGAAGCATAATGTACGGGTGATGCTCGTTAATCCGAGTGAAGTGACAACAGCTTTTAACAGCGAAGAAAGAATAGAAAGGGGTGAAGAGATAAAAAAACTAAGAAGCAAGGAAATCGCACATAGCATCGTCAGCACACTTGAAATGGATGACAGGGGCTTTACCCCCGAATTGACGGTATGGGCTACTAATCCCTGGCAAGATTGAGCAAAAATATTTACAGGAACGAAAAAAACCTGATAGTCAGGCTTTTTTCTCGTTCCTGTGGTCGATAAATCCCAGAGCGGCCACAAAACCTATAATAATGGCAACAATCCAGATGAAAGTATTGGCCCCGCTGGCAATGATTGTTTCAGCTAACATATTACTTCGTTTTTATTTTGAGGTAAAATTAAGTATAAAATTATTTAAATTATAAGCTAATTTTGGTTAAAAATTACGAATGGACACACCCCCCGATGCAATAAGGCCAGAGGTGTACCCATGGATGAGAGGGGTACTGCTACTAGCCGCAATATACAACCTGGCCTGGGGAATATTTATATACAATTTCTCTGATTCTTTTTACCATTGGGTGACCCAAACCAATGATACAACTCCGGAAGTGATAGAGTACCAGGGACTTGGCATACTATTGTTTGCCTTACTATATTTCGTAAGCGCACTTTATCCCAAAAAATTTTGGTATTTCATTATAATAGGTGTATTATCAAAGATTATTGGCCCGATTTGGTTCTACTTCGATATTATGGATCAACAGGTTACCAAAAGGTTTCTTTTTCATATAATAATGAACGATATCGCCTGGGTCATTCCTCTAGCAGTCATTGCTTACAAGGCGTCTCAAATTAAAATGCATGCAAACCAATGAAAGATCATTTTTTAGGGTTGTTCAAATACAACGATTGGGCAAATCAAAAACTTTTATTATGCTTACAAAAAAACAAAGTCAATGAAGAACAGATCCTTACCCTATACAACCATCTTATAATTGCCCAGAATGTTTGGTTGAACAGGATTAATAATATTTCCTCCCGAAATCTGGTTTTATGGGAGACCAAAAAATTGCTGGATCTCATTGAACTGACCCACAAAAGCTCCGAAGACTGGATAAAATTTCTTCAGGAATATAATCTGACCTCATTTGAAGAGGTTATTGCCTATCAAAACACCAAGGGTCAATCGTATGAAACCGGCCTGACAGATATTGTAATCCATGTTATCAATCACAGCACACATCACCGGGCTCAGATTGTTCACTTACTCAGATCGCTCGATGTCGAGCCACCCAGGATCGATTACATATTTTTCTGCCGGGAAAACTGAGATAACTCATTTAATCTGCGCTTAGTCTTTTTACCATTTTTTCTATGGTAAGTCCCTGGATTATCAGGGAGAACAGGACGACTGTATAGGTAATGGCCACAATAAAGTCTTTTTCCATCTCAGCTTGCAGAGACAAAGCCAAAGCAATAGAGATGCCTCCCCGTAAGCCTCCCCAGGTCATAATCAACAAGGCATTGGGGGCAAATGTTTTTCTGAAATTCAATAAATAAGATGGAAAGGCCAGTGAAAAATATCGAACCATTAAAACGATCGCGGTAACAATTAAACCAATGATAACATAACTGATATCAAATGGGATCAGGATCAGCTCCAACCCTATCAAAACGAACAATACCGCATTCAGGATCTCATCGATCATTTCCCAGAACTTTTGCACATAATCGCGTGTCAGTTGGGACATCGCCCTTTCAACACCCTGATTACCAATAAACAAACCAGCTACCACCATGGCGAGTGGGCCTGAAAAATGCAGGTAAGTAGCCAGGCTGTATCCTCCCATAACAATAGCAAGTGTTATCAAAACCTCGGTCTGGTAATGATCGAGGGTTTTCATCATTTTGTAGCCTGCATAACCGATCAGGAAGCCCAGGCCGACCCCACCCAAAATCTCAGTAGCCAACAGGTGGGCTACTTCCGAAAAATGTATGTTCTCCAGCCCGCTTTTTGCAATTTTAAATACTGTCAGAAAGATCACTACCCCAACACCATCATTAAACAGTGATTCCCCTGTAATCTTAATCTCCAAAGATTCAGGTGCCTTCGCCTTTTTCAAAATGCCCAGAACTGCAATCGGATCAGTTGGGGAAATTAAAGCGCCAAACAACAGGCAATAAATGTATTGAACCGGGGTACCTATCAACATCATTAAATAATACAATAAGGTGCCGATCAGAAATGTCGACATTAATACCCCGATGGTGGCAAAGCTCAGAATAGGCCATTTAAACGTCTTCAAATGATCAAGATCCGTGTGCATAGCCCCGGCAAACAGCAAAAAGCTGAGCAGGAATTCCAACAGAAATTCGGTGAAATCCAGCCTCGCCAGCATAAGTGTTACACTTTCCTGAAAGGCAGGTGAAAAAGCACCTAAAGCCTGAACCAAAAATGACAAAAGCAAGCCTGCAATCATCAGGCTAATAGTGGTAGGCAATTTAAAATAACGCTGGTTCAGATAAGCAAAAATCGCTGATAAAACCAGAATACCACCAAAAATATTGACAATTTCCATATGAAATTTACCGGTCAGGAGTCATTGATTTTACCTGACTGTTCAATCAGGAAATTGTTGCCTTCACGGCTTCGAAATCGGGTAACTTTGTGGCATCTTCCAATACTTCCGCATATTTGATCTTTCCCTGCGAGTCAATGACAAAGGCAGATCTTTTGGCTACTCCTTTCATGCCGAGCACAAATTCATCATATTGTGCCCCATAGGCTTTGGATACTTCTTTGTTGAAATCAGAGAGCAAGGGAAAATTCAAATTCTGTTCTTCTTTGAATTTACCTAAGGTAAAAGGTGTATCTATAGAAATAGCCACCACTTCGGCATTTAATGAATTGTAGTCACCGATGTTGTCTCTCATACTGCACAACTCAGTGGTACATACGCTGGTAAAGGCCGCGGGAAAAAATAGAACAACAAGATTTTTACCATGATAGTCTTCCAATTTAACCTGGTTTTTATCTGTGTCGAATAGGGTAAATGAGGGGGCTGTATCGCCAATATTTAGTGCCATATCAATGATTTTAATTAAGAGTAAACAGTTAAAATTAAGTGCCTAAAATTAGGAAATAACTTCATGAAATTATAAAAAATGCAAGTTCTTTACAGCCAATTATTTTTCTTGTTGCGATAGATGCAACTTTTTTCAAAAAACGGCATCATTGAGATAAAAACTAACAATGATTACCATGAAAAAACTTCCATTTAGCTTAATAATTTGTCTTATTACCGTGGTATCCTGGGCCCAGAGCAAAGAAACCAGAGAGTTGTCGCCTTTCAGCAAAATCAGTGTAGGACAGGCGATCAAGGTACATGTTGAAAAGGGGGCCACAGAAAGTTGTGTGATTGAGACAGAGGGAATCGATACCAGGGATGTTTTAACCGAAGTTGGCGGCAGAACGTTGAAAATCAGGCTTGACCGGAACAGGAGGAAGAACATCGATGTAGTAGTCCATCTGACTTACAAGGATATTAATGGTATTTCAATTAGTTCCGCAGCCCAGGTTTACTCAAAAGGCCCGATTCAAAGTGATGAACTGGAAATCGATGTGAGCAGTGCAGGCAATGGAGAGTTGGACATTGAAGTTGATGAACTGGAAATCGAAGTATCCAGTTCAGGAAAACTTACCATCGTTGGTACCGCCCGTTATCAGGATATCGATATATCCAGTGCAGGCCACCTTGATGCCTATGACCTTAAATGCGAGGAGGTTTCGGCCTCGGTGAGCAGCGCAGGCAAGGCCAAAGTACAGGCCAGCAAGCGAATTGATGCCAGGGCCAACAGTGCCGGATCGATCAGGTATAAGGGTAATCCCGATAAGACTTATGTCCGTGCCAACAGTGGTGGCTCAATCAAAAGAGTAAATTAAAACTAATTATATTAGTATTTTCCATATTTACTAATTAATTTAGTAAATATGGAAGGCGATTATATAAAAGGCCGGGGTGCGCAATTCAATGCCAGAAATAAATTTTTGATCCATGAATATGTTCATGAGCACCCGGAAGGCATCGATGAGATAGACACACTGAACAAGTCAACCAAAATTTACTACGAGTACCCCAAAAAAATAATCAACAAGGTTGATAGCCCTGATTTATACTTTGGTTTTTCTATGAATCCATATCAGGGATGCGAGCATGGGTGCATATATTGTTATGCCAGAAATTCGCATGAATACTGGGGATTCAGCGCGGGAATGGATTTTGAAAGTAAAATCATCGTTAAACCCGAAGCGCCCAGGCTATTGGAAAAGGAGTTTTTGAAGAAATCATGGAAACCCGCACCCATTATGTTATCGGGCAACACGGATTGTTATCAGCCCATTGAAAGAAAACTGAAAATAACCCGGCAACTGCTTAAGGTTTTGATAAAATACCAAAACCCCGTTGGTATGATCACCAAAAACAGTCTGATATTAAGGGATTTAGATTTTCTAAAGGCATTGAGCGAAAGCAATCTGGTGAAGGTCAGTGTTTCCATTACTACCCTGAACGAA
>NZ_JBXEQE010000057.1:0-13033 GCF_056858335.1 Agaribacillus sp. DX54 | reverse complement strand
GATAGGTATTAAAATGCCCTCATTTTTCGGTTATATCATCCGATACTCCATTCCTGTATTGCTGCCTGTACTTTTCATTGTCTGGCTGATATTTTTCGCCTTTTACTAAAGCCGATGTCACAACTTTTTCAGAATTTCTGCGGCCTTGTTTTTGTAGGGTAAGTCGGATGACGCAATCGCTTTAAATAGCTTCTGAGCTTTTGCCTTTTGACCTGCCTTTACATAGGCCAGACCGAGGTACCACGCAGATGGGTCTGAGAAAGTAGGATCGTTTAATTGCATCACCTCCTGAAAATCAGCGATAGCAAATTCCGTATTTCCCGACGCAAGCTGACAAATGGCATAATAAAACTGCCATGTGGTATTGCCCGGATCGTCAATCACTGCCTCCTCAAACTTTATCATCGCCGCCTTATAATTTCCACTTTCGTACAAGTCCATAGCATGGCGGTATTTCTGGTAATCATATCCGTCACCAGTTTTCAAAACATTAGTAAAAGGCTGGAAATAAACCTGATACAGACTTACTCCGGATGCTTTGTTACCAAAAATCAAATGTGTTACCGCCCATAAAACAGCAACCGTCATTATCACGGTTAGCAGTCGCACCAATCTGCCAGGGGTACGGAGGTTTGCCAGTTCAGCCTCCTGACCGTTATTTTTTCTTTCTAAAGATGATTTCATCGTATTGTAATCATTTGATAAACCTTTAACGGACAAAATTAGCATAAAAGTGTCTATTTCATCGCAGTTATGATTTGATTCCTGTAAGGGCCAGATACAATTACATTGATTTCTTTACTTTCGTTGTTTTTTTCACATTAATACACCAGATACCGCCAAAGCCTGATTATATTTGCCAACCATATAGCCGCCCGCCTGTATACATTATGGTGACGATCAAATAATAAATAACCTCGTGAGTCAGTTATTGATTTAATATATCTTTGCGGCATGAAAAAAATAGTTTTCTTCTGCTTTTACCTGATTTTTTTAGTAAGCCTCGTGGATAACATTCAGGCTCAGAAAAAAGATGTACCCAAACAAAACAAATGGGGGTATATCGACACTAATTTTATTTTAAGTAAAATGCCGGACTACCAAAAGGCACAGGAAGAAATAGCGCTCTTGTCTGAAGCCTGGACCGAAGAACTTAAAACTAAATACCAGGAAATCGATACCCTGCAAAATGATTTGCAGGAAGAGGCTGTTTTATTGTCACTCGAAGAAAAAACAAAGCGAATGGAGGAAATCAAGGCTAAATCCGATTCACTAAACGCTTATCGCCACAGCATCTTCGGCATTGATGGGCAGTTTTTTCAAAAGAAGAAGGAAATTTTAAAAACAGTTCAGGACCGGTTATTTGAAGCCATTGAAAAAGTGGCTGAAGAATACAAGTTGCAGACTGTCTTTGACAAAGCCGGTGATCAGAATATTATTTATATCAATCCCGTCCATGATTACTCCGATTATGTACTTGAAAAGCTAGGCCTTGGCGACCCGAATGACATTGTAAGATAGTATCAATCATCTCTCTTGAAATAAATCGGGCAAAAGACAAAACTATTGTTAAATTTGCGGTCGGATTTAAAAACTGATGTCATGTTAAGGACATATAATTGTGGTGAGTTGAGAATTCAACATGCCAATGAAACCGTTACACTTTGCGGATGGGTGCAAAAATTAAGGGATAAAGGGGGTATGGTTTGGGTGGATTTACGAGACCGCTATGGAGTAACCCAGCTTATTTTTCAGGAAGGTGAAACCGCCGAAGCATTAATCAGGACAGCCAAAACGCTTGGCCGTGAATACGTAATCCAGGCTTCGGGAACGGTGATCGAGCGTTTTGCAAAAAATGAGAACATGGCTACCGGTGAGATAGAAGTGAAAGTAAACAAATTGACTGTGTTAAACCCGGCCAAGGTTCCTCCATTCATCATTGAAGACGATACTGACGGGGGTGATGATCTTCGTATGAAATACCGGTATCTTGACCTGCGAAGAAATCCTGTAAGAAAAAGCCTGGAACTGAGGCACAGGCTCATGCAGTTAACCCGCTCGTTCCTCGACGATCAGGCGTTTATTGAGGTAGAAACGCCTGTACTGATAAAATCCACACCCGAGGGGGCCAGGGACTTTGTTGTGCCTTCCCGAATGAATCATGGCGAATTTTATGCCTTGCCCCAGTCTCCCCAGACATTCAAGCAACTGTTGATGGTTTCGGGGTTTGACCGCTATTTTCAAATCGTTAAATGCTTCAGGGATGAGGACTTAAGGGCTGACAGGCAGCCGGAATTTACGCAAATAGACTGCGAAATGTCTTTTGTTACCCAGGAAGATGTTTTTGAAACTTTTGAAGGACTCATTAAATCCCTTTTCAATCATATCAAAGGGATAACGTTAGAAGCTTTTCCCCGCATGTCTTACCACGAAGCTATGAAAACCTATGGTTCAGATAAACCTGACACACGGTTTGATATGAAATTTGTAGAGCTTAATAAGGTTGTCCAGGGCAAAGGTTTTAATGTTTTCGATCAGGCTGAACTGGTGGTGGGTATCAATGCCAGTGGCTGCGCCGGTTATTCCAGAAAACAACTGGATGCCTTAACTGATTTTGTGAAAAAACCACAGGTGGGTGCCAAAGGACTGGTTTATGTAAAATATAATTCCGATGGCAGCTTCAAATCTTCAGTGGATAAATTCTATGGTCAGGATGACTTGAAAGCCTGGGCCGAAAAGTTTGAGGCAGTTCCCGGTGATTTGATGCTGGTATTATCCGGTGACATCGATCATACCAGAAAGGCGCTTTCTGAACTGCGGCTGCATCTGGGTGACCTCCTGGAATTGAGGGATAAAGACACTTTCGCACCGCTTTGGGTGGTGGATTTTCCATTGTTGGAATGGGATGAGGAAACCCAGCGATATCATGCCATGCATCATCCCTTCACTTCTCCCATGGCCGAGGATATACCACTTCTGGATACTGATCCCGGGAAGGTGAGGGCCAATGCTTATGACATGGTTGTAAATGGTGTTGAATTAGGTGGCGGATCGATACGGATCCATAACCGTGACACACAACAAAGCATGTTCCGGCATCTGGGGTTTTCGGAAGCCGAGGCAAAGTCCCAGTTCGGATTTTTGATGGAAGCCTTTGAATATGGGGCACCTCCACACGGAGGCATCGCCTTTGGATTTGACAGGCTTTGTGCGTTGTTTGGAGGTTCCGATTCTATCCGTGACTTTATTGCATTTCCCAAAAATAACGCAGGTCGTGATGTAATGATCGATTCTCCCTCTGTAATCGCCAAAGAACAACTGGATGAATTAGGTATTGCACTGAAAATTTAAAGTTGCATGGCAAGGCACATGGATCAGGGGAGAGGATATATAATATAGCCCACCGGTAGCTGTTGCATAACTTAAAAATGTGCTTGTATTTTTATTTTATAGGCGAAAACGGCTGTGTCTCTTTGTGCCTTTGTGTCTCCGTGATGAACAATGGTTAGCCACAAAGACACAAAGGGTCAAAACGTTGTGCAGCAACACCCGCGTCCGCTTGTGCTCCCTCCCCCGGCTGTCTCTTTTTCAAATGCTTGTTCATCATCGACAAGAGGTAACCGTTGCCCGGTTACTCTTGCAGTTGTTGTTTTATGTAGCAACTAAAAAGGCAGTTGCCTCTACGTCGATAGACAAAGCTCCGGTAGACAGGGTAATATTCTGCGTGGTGGTATAAACAAGGTCAAAACTTTCAGAGGTGATTTGCTTGATTTCAAAAGTGTATGTTTCAGCTAAAGCAGTTAAAACCATGGTTATCTCGGTTTCATCCGCTGATAAACTCCAGGTTCCTTCAATAGTGGTTCCCTGATCTTCAATGGTAAAAGTATTCTCCTCAAAAGTAATCGTTCCGTTTAATGGTAAATTTGCCAATATATCATCCACGAAAGGGGCCAGTAACTGATCCGATATAGGCTCACCTAGAGTTGATGCCTGTACGTCAAATGTATTTACTCGCCATGAATGCGCCGTGATGAGTTCAATATTGTTAGGCGAACTGTCGTCATCACTATCACATGCCATTAATAACAGAAATGGGAGAACATAAAAAAAGGTTTTGATCAATTGTAATTGTGTCATTTTTTAGTAACTGTTAAGGTTGTTTAAACTTCAATTTCCACTTTTATTTTGGATACAGCGGGTAAAGGTAAATAACAAAACCGACCAACCGAAGTCTCATTTAATATTTTAATAAAATAAATTAAGCATTTCAGAAAATGGAAATTTGAATATCAATGAATATGGCAAATTTTAAGACTTGACTGATTTAAAAACCGAAAAAATGTATAAAAAAACGGGATCAAGCATTTTTTTAGTCTTTTTGAACTTTTTGTTTGACAGCTTTTATTTCAAACCTTTTCCTGCTGGCAATTCCTGCCCTAAGCTGCCAGGTTCTTGTGGCTTCTTCTACTTCCGGATTCTTCTACTAACGGTAGAGACACCCGTAAAAATCATGAAAATCTTCAATATTAGCGTGAAATCATAAGCGGAACAGAACACTGGAGTACCATTTTACAAATGGATCAAATAGCTTAAAATAAGAGAATAAAATAGCTAACGATTGATTTTCTTTCTTACCGGGAGCTCGAAGATTTTTTCATTATTATTATGGAAAAAACCTGGCAAAAAGAATAACCACTAAACAACCTATCATGAGTGATTCGATTCAAATAATACCCTTTGCCAACCTCGCTCTGGCATTCCTGCCAGTGATTGCGGTGATTGTAATTCTATGGAAATGGGAGCTTGAGTACAAGAATGCGCTCTACGCAGTTGCACGGATGCTCATTTAGCTTCTACTGATTGGTTATTTTCTGGCCTATATTTTTGAGAGTGATGATGCCCGAATCGTTGTTGCCGTGCTGGCCGTCATGCTGTTTTCATCGAGTTGGATCGCCCTTCAGGCATCACTCATTCCCATTATAAATTCGCTTTTTGCCATGGGACTGGTTTCCCTTCCCGGTATAATGACAGGTCAAATCCTGTCGGGTGTTTCACCCTTCATCGCTGCTAGGTATCAGATCATGGTAATGTGTATGATATTTGGTTCAGCCGGTATTTCATCGGCCGTGTTTTTGATTTTGATTAAACATGATCTCAGACAATCATCAATCAAAAAAGGTGACTAAACCGGAATCCATATCATATTTAGCACCGATTATTTTAATTTCTTTGTTATCCTCCATCTCCTTCAAAATCGGACTTCGCTCACGGATCGCTTCAATGTTTAATTTCACATTGTTTGCAGCAACATGTGAAACAAATTCACCATTTTTAGAAGTTTTGTTACCTTCAAAGTCCTGTGATTTCTCCACAGCAGGTTTTATTTTGGTAAGCATTCCGGTAATGTTACCCATCTCAACATTGTCAATAGCGGCCTTCACCGCCCCACAACTTTCATGACCCATGATCATGATAATTTTGGAACCGGCCACTTTACATCCAAATTCCATGCTGCCCAAAATATCTTCATTAATAAAATTTCCCGCTACCCTTGCCACAAAAATATCCCCTATTCCTTTATCAAAAACATCCTCTACAGGTATGCGGCTATCCAGGCATGAAAGAACCACCGCTTTCGGAAATTGGCCATGTGTGCTTTTCCGCACCTGTTCGGCATGGTCTCTTGCCGTAAGGTCATTGTTAATAAATCTTTGATTGCCCTCCTTTAAACTTTGTATAACTGCATCAGGCGTTAGCTGGGCCTGTTCCTCCGCCGTTAAGATTTTTTCTACCAACGGTTCTATATTGGCATAAGGATTTTCGTTTACCGGTTCCTTCTCTGCTGTTTGATTTTGATTGGCGCAGGAAAACATCATCAGCGTCAAAAATAGTACTCCTAGTTGTTCTAAATTTCGTTTCATCGTAATCTTTTTATGCAGACAACAATTACTATCTCATTTAGTTCATGGGTTTCAAACTTTTGATTTTCGTAAATCCATAATTAATTAACACCGTTTCAGTATGTTCTAGCAGTTTTTTCTTACACAAACTGTTATTCATATTGCTACACTGAGAGCGTACAAAAGATTTATAACTTATCATAGTACATGAAGCCAAAGCTTTACCAGTAGCCTGCAGCCAAGCTGCCGTTAAGACCTGAGCCTTCAGCATTTGCATAGAGCTATTTTAAGTCAACCGCGGGTACGTCGGCAACATTTTTTGTCGATAAACAATTGACAACTGTGCATAACAGTGTTATGTTTGCTTTATGAAAGCTTCTAAAGCAGACATCCTGGAAAAGACCGTTCAACTGGCCAGCAACAAAGGATGGGCGGATATATCGGTCAGGGAAATATCCAAAGCCATTGGTTACAGTACCATTAAAATATATTCCGATTTTGGTGGCAAAGATAAGTTGTTGTTTGAGATTCAAAAGCAGGGGTTTGCGATGCTGGAGGAAAAGTATAAAAAAGCAATAGCTGGTCTCAGCTCACCGAAGGACAAGCTGATACAGATAAGTATCGCCCACATCCGGTTTTCCTTTGAACAACAGGCCTATTATGATTTAATGTTTTCTTTGAACGCGGCCCATTGTCAATCGGATATTGGAACCATAAAAATAAAAGTAAGCCTGGTTATCAGGGATATTTTAAAAGAAATTACCACGAATGACAATAAAATGGCGTTTCTGCAATACTACTCGCTTATACATGGTTTTGCTATTGTCTGCAGGGAATTACCGGCTATAAAACCAAATACCCTGGATAATATGGTGAAATCCTTCATGCTAAACTTTATCAAAGGAATAGCTTAAAGATTTTGTTTGGTTAAAGCAGGGCCTCACCCATCTTCTTCAAAAATTATTCCACACGAATAGTTTTATCATGCGTTCACAACAATTCATCCATCTCAAGATGGTAACGGCAGAGAAGCATAGCCCTTCATTCCCTTTGAGCCCAGAAATGGTTCCACAAGCAAACGAAGCTATCCTGGATAAGATCAATATGTCAGCTTTTGAAGGTACTCCTTTAAAAATAATGCTGAGAGACTGTGGTTTGACTTCGTTCATCATTGTAGGAGTCGCAACGAAAATTGGTATGGAACCGGCGGTCAGACATGGTGCAGATCCAGATTTCATCCCAGTGGTTGTTGAAGATGCTTGTGGAGCAGGAGATCAGAAGGCTAGCCAACGTACATTGATGAATTTAAAACACATGAGTGATGCTATCAACCACTGAGGATATCTGCGAATTCCTCCAACAACTGATTAGTCCATTTAGGTGAATACAATTCTTTAACGGATAACCACATTAAATAATCCCTGATGACAACCGGGTATAACACATTCGCATCAAGAACAGCGGTAAACGTCGCACTGTTAATCAGTTTCATACAAACCCAAATCCTCTGAATCCTTCATCAATTCCTCTAATGCTGTTTTTCGCTCTTTGATCATTTGTTTTTTATAAGCGACAAGGTCATTTAATTGTATTCTTCTGTGCCTTCCTACCATTTGGGCTTTTAGTTTTCCTTCATCAATTAGTTTTGTGACGTGTGGTCTTGAACAATTTAAAAATTCTGCTGCTTTTTGAGTTGTAAATGCTGTACCAAAGGGTACTATTGAAACCGCATTGCCATCTCTGAAATTTTTCAGGATTTCTGTTAACAATTTTAATGCTTTAAATGGGATTTTTATTGGCTCACCAGTTTCCATGATGGTGATTTCAGGGACATTTTCAGGATGATTAATTTCATTCATTAATGTTATTAGTTGCTGAAATCCCTGCTGGGCTAATTTTCTTTCTTCATGAGTAGGCGGTGAATACAATTTTAATTCGGACATAACTGTTATTTTTCATTTCTTTAAGTATCGCATAAATATAAACGAAACATTTGTTATATATTTCGCTCAATTATTACATGCAATTTCTCACAAAAAAATGACTCGAAAACTGTTAAAAATACTATCTCGCATATCTCATCTGGCAAGATGTGTATTTACTTTATCAAAAACTTAGTTATCCTTATTTGCTATACTCCCGCTTTTTAACTACCAAATCAACATAAAATTAAAAGCCCGCTCCCGAAATTCTTTATCATTTTCCGGATGAATATTCTCAACCAGCTTCTTCTGGTGGCAGAAGTACCATTCATAAAACTCATCAGAAGTTATATGTTTAAAATCCATTATCTTTAAAATCAATGAACTGAAGTCCAGCAAATAAGCACTGACATCAACGCCAGCCCGATTCAGGCCGTCGATGAGTTTTAGATTTTGTAATTCCGCTTTGATCAGGGTTATTGCAAGCTCAAAAGTATTATCCATTTTTAAAAAAATTTAGATGATCTAAAAAAGAAAAATGGGGGAGCTGCGAATTGGAATCAATCAAAGAAGCCACATAAGTTGGTTGTATCCAACGACATCAAATTGTAATTTTACAACCGCTCAATTGTAATCTTACAACCACCTGTAAAGGTCTTTGGAACAACCTCGGAAATTGATATATTTGGTTTATGGAACACGAAACCAAACAACAGCCAATTAACATGGGAAGAAAGATTATGCAGATGCGCGAGCTACTGGGTATCAGACAGGAGGCCGTAGCCGAAAAACTAGGCATAAGTCAGCAGGCTGTATCTAAAATCGAGCAAAAAGAGAATGTTGACGATGTTATGCTGGATAGGGTAGCCAAAGCTCTGGGCGTCAACACAGAAGCTATTAAAAACCTTGACGAGCAAGCCACTGTTTTCAACGTTGTCCAAAATAATTATGAAGGTGCAACGAATCACGGAGCAGTGCAGAATTATCAATGCACTTTTAACCTGCTTGATAAGTGGGTAGAAGCCATTGAAGAAAACAAAAAATTGTATGAAGAGTTGTTGAAAAGTGAGCGGGAGAAGGTGGCGATGTTGCAAAAACTTCTGGAAGAGCGGAAGTGAAGTAGCTTTTTAATCATGAAATAAACAAACCCTTTCGGATATACAGGCATTGATGTCAATTTGCTCTAAAGCGAAAATATGGCAAATCAAAAAGTACATCGACTTTTGAAACATATTGAATTGAGCAACACATGGCTTCAATGTGACACTTCGACAATTGATGATTTATCACCATCCTGGTACCACCGAAGAGAGGCACTTCAAAATAATTCTCAAGAATATCAGGAGTTTATCACCGAACTGAAACGAGAACACGCCATCGAAACTGGTATCGTAGAGCGCATGTATGACCTGGAGAAGGGGATAACAGAAACTTTCATCAAGAAAGGATTTATTGAATCATATATAAGTCACAATGACACAAACGTGCCTGTTCCTAAACTTCTTGCACATTTATCAGATCATCTTAATGCCGTTGACTTTGTTTTTGATGTGGTAAAGGAAAATAGAGATTTATCAATTGGTTTCATTAAGGAACTGCATGCTCTGGTAACCCGGAATCAGGATTATACTGAAGGTACAGACCAGTTTGGAAATAAAACTAATATAGATCTCAGAAAAGGGGATTTTAAAATCTTTGAAAACAATCCTACCCGGGAAGATGGAACAAAAGTGATGTATTGCCCTCCGGAACATGTTCAGGCTGAAATGGATAATCTGGTGTCAATCTATAACGAAGCCGAACAAAACAGCGTTCATCCTTTGATATGTGCAACATGGTTTCATCATGCTTTTACAACCATTCATCCATTTCAGGATGGTAACGGTAGGGTGGCGAGACTACTGTCTAGTTTAATCCTTATTAAACACGGGCTTTTTCCATTTACAGTGCCTCGTGAAGAAGCCAAGGTTAGATATATCGACGCATTGGAAAAGGCCGATTCAGGGGATCCTCAACCATAGCTAAAGTTTTTGTTATTTTTTAATCTTGAAATGCAATTACCAGCGTTTAAAACATAAAAACACAAATGATGGCCAATTTGAAAATATTACCTGATGATTCAGTCAGCCTAAACTTACCTTCAATTTTTACACGCGCAAAACAACTAATTTTATTCCTGGCAATCATGATGTCATTAAAGTCTTATTCGCAGGAATATGAGCTGATTGAATTCAGTAAGAGTAAAGAACTCAAGGAGTCAGCGCATATCAAGGAATTTTCTAAGGCATTAGAGAATAAAAGAATCGTTTTCTTAGGTGATATAATTCACGGGGAAGCTAACATAGACTCCCTTCGTGCTATTGTGATTGACTATTTGATAAAGGAACAGGGATTTAATACGATTGCTTTTGAAAGTGGCATTTATGACCTGCACATAGCAAATAAAAAGCTAAGTAAGGGCTTAAATGTCAACGCTATTCTTTCAGAAAGCATTTATACTGTATGGTTAGGGGCCTCACTCCAGCCACTTGTTAATGTAATAGATGAAAACAGAGAACAAATAAAACTCATCGGATTCGATCCTAAGTTTTCAGGAATAAATTATGGAGATATAGATCTTGAACTTTACCAGTTACTAAACCGGGTCGGCATAACTCCCGATTCGAGTGTAATGATGGACTTTCGTGACATCTGTGAGGATTTGGCGCTATTTGAAGTTTCTCAACTGGAACCCGATCATTTTTTTTCTACTTTTAGCAGGGTAAAAAACTACTTTGATAAGGCAAACAAAAAAACTGACAAAACAAATGAATGGTTGGTATGGCAGCAGCTATTAAACAATATTGAAGGATCGTATGGCTATATGAAAGGAGAAGGCATAGCTAATCAAACCCAAGAAAGCTGGAAACCGGAAATGGCTAATACCCGTGATAGTCTAATGTCTGCTAATCTTAAATTTTACACGCAATTGTTTCCAGAGGCAAAAATTATTTGTTGGGGAGCGTCGGCGCATTTTGCCAAATCTCTTGATCATTTGAAGGAACCTACTATCCAGGGGTTCAAACCTATGGGTTCCTACTTCGGCGATGAGGCTATCAGTATCGGCGCTATGGGATACACTGGTCACTATGGCTGGTCAGGTAGTATACGTCCGATGCCGGAATTACCTGAAAACAGTATTGAATTTAAACTTTCCCGTAGCATCAACAATGCGGCATTGGTCAATTTAACTTCGTTTGACAATGAATATCCCTTATACTCATCTGTTTTTATTCAAGAAAAACCTATCCAGGGCCATTGGCAAACCGTATTTGATTGGGTCATTTTCTCAAGAGAAATTATTCCAAAAACAAAGGTTGCGTCCTCTTTAGAGCAAAGCCCGAAAGTAGAGGACACAGATATCCCCAAAAAGCCCGGTACTATATCTTCTCAAGAGAAAAAACAAGTGTTGTTGTTAAGTAAAAAAGGGGTAACATTAAAAGGTCAGGTGGTAGATAAATCCGGTCAACCCATTCCATTTAGTTCCCTGGCCATTAAAGGTTCGGCTTATGGCGTGGTTTCCAATGAAAAAGGTCAGTTTTCCATTAAAATTCCTTATTCAAATTCTGATACCCTCACCATTTCAAATGTGGCTTATGAAGTGAAGGAGCTCTGCTTAAAGCATATTGGTAAGAATGAGTTTTTAACCGTTACGCTTGATGAAAAAGTGATAAAACTCCCCGAAATTATCATCTCTGATGAAAAGAGTAGCGCATTGGGGATACTCAATGAAGCCATTGAAAGCATTGATGAAAACTTTCATCACGGCCCTTTTTCAAGCCTCGTATTTCAAAAAAATGTCCTTCTTGATTCAATTAACAACAGCCCTACTTCAATCCATTGGTTGTCCAAAAATTATGTCCCCTCCGGCTATTCAGGTATAACCCCCAATTCTGGCTGGGAATTGATACAAGCCAGAAAAGGAGTCTATAATGAGCAGGAGGAAAAATTCCAGTATAAAAATTATAAAACTACCATTCATGATTTCATTGGGATCAGTTTAAATGATTGGATCCTGTACCGGAAAAACAGTTTTCTTAACCCAAAGAAACATAAATTCTTCACTTTTGATTTGGAAGACGTGTTTAGTCTGAATAATCAAGAGGTTTATAAAATAAGCTTTGTATGTAACAGAATTAGCCCTAAAACATCAAACTTCACTTTGAATGGTGCAAAAATTTTCAGAGGATATGTACTTATAAACGCAGAGGATTTTGCAATTATCAAGATTGAATCTGAGCTTGTCAGCGATATTAATGATATTTCCCGCACAGCATTCAGGAATCTGGACTCGGAACAACCTATCCTCATTTTTAAAACTACCATTGAGTATGAGCATGTCAAAGGACATTATTTTCCAAGGTATGCGTCCAGATTCGAAAACTACAACGATTTCGGGTTTAGGGAATACTTTTATTTCAATCATGAACCAGGTGAAATAAATAATTTCGGAGCCAATTTTGATACTAAAAAGAGCAATACATTAATGGATTGGGCAAAAGTACTTAAAACTGTTGGAAATAAACCCTAAAAAAATATACAAACTGAGCATTAAAATATGAACCTTTATTATAAAACTGACATATCCAAGACATATAAAAAGGATAGGCTAAAAGTCATTTATGACATTTATCAAGTTGGAGCGGTAACTATGATTGCTAAAAAAAGAATGTCGGCATTGGCTCGGCGACAATGAAACATTTGTTGCTGAAGGCCCTACTGTTACTGCCCAAGAAGCAGGAATGTTTTGCGAAGACCATTTTAAAAAATTTTTAACGTCACAAAAATAAAATAGGGTAGTCCCGAATTTTAATAACCAAAGAAGCTGTAAAAGTTATTTGTATCCAACCACATAAAGTTGTATTTTCCATCACTTTTACCCCTCCCCAATGCAAAGTCCTGATTTTGTGTATAAACCTTGGAATTAAAGATATTTGATTTATGGGAAACAAAATCAAATCCCGGTCTAAACACATCGGAAGAAGAATCGGCCGCATGCATCAGTATTAGGAATTAAACAGGAAACTGTGGCTGATTTATTCTGGGTATTTTTTTGACAATGATTAAAAAGTTTCACAAAAGGAAACTTTTTAGCACTTTTTACGTTATAACACATGAAAGTTCACTTAATAAAAAAGCAATCAATAGAGGATTACATCAATAGAAATACTC
>NZ_JBXEQE010000056.1:0-13612 GCF_056858335.1 Agaribacillus sp. DX54 | reverse complement strand
TAGGTGAATCCATTCATCTCAATGCGATAGGCAAAATTCTGTAGCCATTGATTCATCCAGTACCATGCAAATGGCAATGTGGTCAAAAAGCCAATGATCACAAGAATCACGAATTCTTTATTGAGCATGGTTACGATTTGGAAGATGTTTGCAACCAATACTTTACGAATTCCAATTTCTTTGGTACGCCGCTCGGCTGCATAGAGCGCTAAACCAAACAGCCCCAGACAAGCAATGAACAATGCCATAGCTGCAAAGTAGGTTGCCAGTCAGATCGTTAAAGAATGGCAGAAGGATTGCAACGATCGCCATGGCTAATACAAAAGCAATCGATACCAATGTAAAAGATTCTCCCATAAATTGCCTGACAAGAGACCACTTTCCTGCTCCAACGGCTTCGCGTACACCAATTTCCCGCGCCCTGCGCATAGTATGAGCGATGGAAAGATTCATAAAAATGGCATTTAACAATTGTATACGGGAGAAAAAAACGCTTTTCTTGTGAATACCTGAAAACTTACCAATGGTTACAAGGCCACTTAGAAATTATCCGATAATTTTCTCAAAAGTACCTGAAACTTCAATCCCCGGATCCGTACATGTCTATCAACAATTTGGCCATGATGGCATCCCAGATATAATTGGAAGGGTTATGTTGTGGTCAGGTCATTTTCTCCTTGCGATTCACAATTTTTCGAAATCAGTCCTGTAAACCTTTTTATTGAAATTCTCATTATTAAGTTCCAGATAATCCAAAGAACCACTGCCGGAAAAATTAATGTTGAAGCCCACAATTTCACCAATATCCTCTGAAAAAGCCACCTCAAAAATAGTGTCCTTGTTTAAAGAAACCGTAGCCACATTATGCTGTACATTAATTCTCATTAATTGCCATTCGTAGACATCTACACCAAAGGCAGATAAGTCATGACGCTTACCATTTTTAGTAACATCTCCAAACTTCACAAAGAGATTTCCCACGCAACCCCTGGTAGTCAATGGAATTGAATGAATCCCATCCTCACCCAGAATCTTTACTGAGATCTCAGGACAGGCGAGGTTCAAAATACGATCACTACGCACCCTGGTTTCCAAGGTAAAATTACCACTTCCTACCTCTTTAAATTCATCGACGTAGAAATAGCTAACCATAAGATCCTTGTTAAGATCAATGTTATTCATTCGCAGATGATCTTTCGTAACCTGCAAAATCCCAGCTTTAATCAAATCATTATTACGGATGTAAGTAGGCACATTGTCTATAAAGCTGTATCGCGCAACTGACAGCCAACCTTTGGTATTCACCCTTACTATGGTTTCTTTCAGCACAGAATCATTGGCAATCAGTTTGGCTTTATGTACTCCCGGATAATAATAAATACTTGTCAACGTGGTATTCTCCGGAAGCACTTCATCCCTTTTAAATCGATTCCAGGATTGCTGAATAAAAAAACTGTCCGCGGTCACGGCACTCACATTATAATTAAAAATGACGGTATTCGGCGCACCTGCAGTAACGGAATTGTTGCTGGAAAAAGTCACTTCCTTAGGCCGGAAGGAAACTTGTCCGGTGGGTTTTGAAACCTTTTTAGATTGTGTAAAGATCATTGAAGCTACAGTCAACACAAAAATCAACACCAGGACGGCAATTACTTTTCTGTATTTATGTCTGGTTTTACGCTTTTTTTCCGGATTTGAATGCAGCGTTTTTTCAGCATTTGGTAAATGGGCTGCTTTAAAGTCAAGCCAACTGGTATAATCCAAAAACCTGGCTAAGGCCTCCAGAGTAGCCGGATGGGGAGTGCCTTTATAGTCTGGTTTCCAGATGCGTTTAATAGTTGACAAGCTGAGGCCAATTCCCGTTTTATGCTCCAGCAAGCCAATCAGGTTAAGATAATCCCGCTGTTTCCATTGGTTACTCGGCAGCCAGCCCAGCTTTTCTTCTATTAGACGTTTGCAATGTGTTATATAAGATTCTTCATTATTTGTCATTTAACCGGTTTTTGAACGCTAAAAGAACGAAAATAGAATTGTATTTCAATAACAGAATAAAGATTATTGACTGGTTTAATAAATATATAATCTTGAATTTAATAAATATGAAAAAGAAACTATTTTTATTTTTTATAGTGTCGGGCCTCCTTGTTAATTGTTTAAACGCACAAATATTCTATGTAGATGTACTAAATGGAAATGACATTAATCCAGGCTTGGCAGAAGCACCTTTTCAATCAATTTCCAAAGCAGTGACGGTAGCTAATAGGTTGACAGGTAAGGGTTCTATCACTATTAGAGTGATGCCAGGAATATATACATTGGAAGATAAAGTAGCCATTAATCCGGTAAGAATATTGGATGATACATCCAGGTTTATCATAGAAGCTGGTATCATGCCTGATGACGATTTATGGTCACCCGAAAAAATGCCCGTAATACAATCCATATCCGGTAATAACTCAACAACCTTTTTTCCTCATTCTACCGGCTTTCTTGTGTCTTCTATTAATGTAACCATAAGTGGTTTGAAATTTCTGGGAAATGCCAACCCCTTAGTAGACTATTATTATCCCATTGCAAAAGAAGATCAAACATTAAAAGATTTGGAAGTCTCGCAATGTTATTTCATTGGTAACAAAGAGGCAGCAAAAATTCAGGGGGCAGTGTGGGCACATGGACCTGGTAACACCATTTCACATTGTATCTTTTATCAATGCAGAAATGCTGTGTTATTTTTTAATAATGTAGATGGATTTACGATCAAAAACTCCATTGTAACCGGTGCTTACGAAAGTGCCTTTTGGTTTGGCCCTGATGATTTTAAATTTGAGTTTACCAACAACGTTATTGCCAACAACAACAACTTTCTTGTTGGCCGTTCTGCAGAATTAAAATTCTCATCTGCTTTTTCAAATAGCGTAATTGCCAATAACAATGGATTTGCGGGATATTGGTCGAGAGAGAAAAAAGCAATAATACCAATCGCTAAACCCAATATTGTTGAGAAAAAAATCATCAAATCCGGAGCCATCAATTTGATCGTAAACAATGCGGTGAAGCTGGATAAAAAGCACCTGCATCTCACTGAGGACTCCAAGGGTTACAGGTTGGAAGCTGGGATATTCAAAAAATGATACAAAAGGAAAACAGCCTTTTGAAAGGTTGAAAAAATTAAAAAAAGATTTCCGTCTGTGAATTTCGGATTTCATTGAATAGCTCCTTGTTTTACAGCACGATACGGGCTGGCCAGGCCCAGCTCAGCAAGTCAGGATCGCAAAACTTCTTGTCTAGAGATCTGTTTTTTGGGGTTACCTGTCAAAGGTTGTCTGTATAAAAGTGAGAATGGCAAAACTTTGATGTTTACTATTTTTTTGTAAAAGCTAACCGTTGAGATTTTTTTCTACTTCTGGCAACTCAAACCGACTTTTTTTAAAAACTTGTAAAACATCCAAATCATGACGGGAAACTGGAATTTTTTACCAAAAACAATCGGTTATGGGGCGCTGGTTATCCTGAGTATGCTTTCATCCTGCGGAGAAGATGAAACACTTGACGGGCAAGCATTACCCACGGGTAAGATGATAATGGTACCGATGAATATTGGCACTACTTCAGTAGAGGTAACAGGTAGAATTCATAGAACCAACTCGTTAAAAAATGTATTTACATTTATCCTCGTTCGTGAAATAGATAATGAAGACAGGCTTGACTTTTATGAAGTAGAAGATTATTACGCTGCAGGAGTTTTTGAAGGGGTGCCAACGAGGCAGAATCTGGAGCTGAAACAAGGACATGAATACGAAATCACCGTAAAGGTATTGGCAGCCAGTGAGACTTCGCACGGCCTTCTGGTCACCGATGATGGACCAGGCAGAAAAACAGTGGTACCTCATCACCCATGGGAACCCGAATTACAGGAAAAAAATTACAACGTGGTTGTAACAAATAAGATACACTATGAAGCGTCAGCTTTAAAGGTCGTTAATCTGGCTGAAAGGCAGACATGGAGAACCGGATTTGCCATTTATACCGATGGAGATGGCAGCATACAGGAAGGTGAACATATGCCTGAACTCGACGCCTACTACAAGCAATTGGATTTCATAGCCTCTCCTGATGCGGAGATTAATGTGGATTTAAGACATCATGCATTTGCATTGAGACTGGAGACAAACGGTTCGATTACCGCTAGTTACAGGGCCAAATTGGGCTATCCGGAGCGGGAAGGATACACACGCGATTATTTAAACATTCACCCACAAAAAACTTCGGACAGGAAAGTGGCAACATTTTACAGCGTAGGTACCATAGGCGCAGTTTACGCCCTGATCGTTGAGAAAAATGATGGAAATGGCTGGGAGGAAATTTATAGGGATTCTCAAAATTTTTACCTCCTCAAGGAACGTGCAATCATTATCGGTGAATCCGATAATCCATCAAACAAAGGAAATCCGAATATTTCTTTCGACACCCGGGAGATTACCGAGGGAGAGCCGATTGAAATACCGGCTGATTGATCCTGAAACTAAATAAATCAATCGGCCTCATATGTGGCCCTTTGTCGATTACTTTTTATAGTAATCTTTCAGATAAATAAAAATCCCTGATAACACATTGGGGATTTTTGTTAAAATACAACTTGTTGTAATCGGTCTTTACTGGTTTCTAGCTGTGAAATTGAAAAGATATATGAGACCGTTAGTCAGTTTTGAGATTAGGATTTAGCGAATAACTTTCTTTTTCCCCTTTAGTAAATGGCTACTTATGCGTATGTAAGATGGATTTCAAGGATAAAAAGTGAAAATCAGACTGACCTGTGTAAAGAGCTGATTTCAGAAGGTGAGTAATGATTGACAAAAGTCTTAGGTGAGCACTTCAGACATCATTGAAATCAGCCACAAAGAGCGTGCATGGATAGACAATGAAGCCGGTAAGAGGATTATCAGTTATAAATATGCATTTGATTTAAGTCCGTTGAGAAAAGGAGTATAAGATAGGCACGAAGATCAGAAAAAAAAATACCTGTGGAACTTGCCGCGCCGTGGGTTGTATCCTACCACTTAAAGTGGTAGATTACCACAGGCTTTTGAGACATTTTCAGAAATTAATATATTTGATTTATGGAGCACAAAACCAGATCTCAGACAAAACATATGGGCAGAAAGATCGGCCGTATGCGGGAATTGCTGGGTATCAAACAAGATACCGTGGCCGATCAATTAGGCCTCAGTCAGCAGGCCATCTCCAAAATTGAGCGGAGCGAAAATGTAGAGGATGCAACGCTTGAAAAGGTGGCCAAGGCATTGGGGATAAGTGCCAAGGCAGTAAAAAACTTTGACGAAGAAGCCACCATTAACTATATTCAGCAAAACTACGAGGGTTCAAATCAAGGGGCATATAGCGTAGGAAACTATAATTGTACCTTTAACCCAATCGAGAAGTGGGAAAAGGCGATGGAAGAAAACAAACAATTGTATGAGGCCTTGCTAAAAGCAACAGAAGCTTTGCTGGAAAGTGAAAAAGAAAAGGTAGCCATGCTGAAACAGTTTTTGGAGGAAAGGAAATAAAAAAGTGATTTTTTGGTAGTTGACTTTCTTTTTATTTCCATTTTTTGATTTTGTACTTTCTCCTGTAGTAGGAAATGTACTAATCTCTAAAGCATTTACCACAATTGCTCTGGTTAAATTCAACCCATTTTCAGGAATGCATGATCTGGTGCGACTGTTGCCAACAGCCTTCTAAAATGTACTCAAAGCGTTCATTCCTGAAAGAAGTTCAATATGATTCCCGGTCAAAGTGGTTCCTAATAAATTTTGTCTCTTTCCACAGCACCCAATCCCATCATTATTTACTTTAATATTTGACACAATAAACCACTCCCACCATGGATATACTAATTGTTCTGCTTGTAGTTTTCACCAACTATTATCATATTTATTAGTAATTATAAGACATAGAGCGATAGGAACCACTTGTTCTGTCAAGAATTGGCACTAATTTGCCATTTGCTTCTGATTTCAATATAGTGAAAGTCTTATATTCAGACTCATTGAAACCATAAACTAAAACTTACAAGACAAACCCTGATCTCACCGAATATGCTACACAAAAAATGTTTGCTTCTCATCCTGTTTGCCTGGAGTAATCAGTTATTCCCGCAGGATATAAGACTTGGAATTGTCACTGATTTTCCACAGTCTCCGGTGATAGACTCTATTTTTCAAGTTATGACACTGGAAATTGATAAGAACAACCGGTTCAGCTAAAAAAGTTACACTGACCCCGGAGCATGTGATTTATAAAAGCAACAGTCTGGAACAGGCCAGGGCCAACTACGATTTGATCGTCCCGCAAGTAGATTTCATGATTTTAATTGGTGGAGTTAGTATAAAAGGGGCTTTGATCAACGGCACTTTCCCCAAGCCCACCATTGGTCTCGGCATTATCGATCCTGATTTGCAGGAGATTCCATTACAGGATGGAAAATCAGGAATTCAAAATTTCAGTTATATCTGGGCGGCACAGGATTTCGAAAAAGAATTGACACAATTTAAACAGCTCTATCCGTTTGAGAATCTTTCTGTCCTTGCAGATTCGGCCTCAGTCATCACTTTTAACCAGCAAAAGGCCAGGCAAGCCATTGATTCATTTAGTGAACTGTTTTCTACCACCATCAACATTGTTCCTGTCACCGGCGATATTCCAGGTTCATTGTTAGATCTTCCGTCCGGAACCGATGCTATTTACCTGACCGAATTGTACGGGAAGACCTCCTCAGACATTAAACAAATCGCCAATGAACTAAATGCAAGAAAGTTACCATCTTTTTCAAGTAATAAATGGCATGTTGACCAGGGCATCCTGGCCTGTGTATCGGATGAAAACGACTTTGAACAAACCATAAGAATATTGGGATAGGTATTATTCGCAGCTTTTGTGATGTCATCAGGCGTGAACAAGCCAATATGGGTATCATCTTCACGACTTCTTACTTTTCAAAGGACTCTCAAAGAAGAAAAAGTGAAATGGGAACAATTCTCGATTTCAAAGATAGAGAAGACATTATTGCTTGGGTGATTGACTACAGTAAGGGTTAGAACTATAAAGTATGGTAAACCAGCACCTATTATCAAGTCACTATATTAGCCATCTAAATTTAAGACTAACATGATATTTCTGAAGTGCTAAAATCCAAACCCAACCCCTACCACTTTCCAAAAGTTTCGTCACAAATCGTCCGTTTACGCTAATTATTGAAAGTTCTTTAAAGAAATTATTTGTTATAAGCAAATAAATGTTCGTTGAGTTCTATAAATTTGCAATGCTAGGATTTTTATTTTAGTGTCTTTAAGTACCTCCCTACATCGATAATTGTCTGATTTTTCAATTATCTCTCTTTACCGGCACAAAAAGCCGGTAAGTGAATCAATTGTTACATTTTCTAAATCAGTACTTTAAGATGGAGGAAGTTTACAAACCCCAAACAAAACAGGAATTAGCGCACGCTTATGGCGTGACCTTACGAACTATATCCAGTTGGCTGGAACCTCACTTGGATGAGGTGGGCGAAAGAAAAGGCCGAACCTACACGCCCAAGCAGATCAAGATCATTTACGACATCATCGGGCCGCCCTCACTGGTCGGGAATGGTAAAGAGGATGATGGACGGGTATGATAAGATCAAAAAACTTAAAAATCACTTTGTTATATATGCGACCAACAATGGCACGACTTACAAAATCGTATCCAATAAGGAAAAGGATACCAATTGTGAGAAAATCAAAAAGGATAAACGCTATGCATTAGAATTTAAAAAGGTCGAATCATTAACAGGGCCGGAAATAGATTGCTTTTCATTTGATGAAAATACGGTGATTTGCAAAGAACCTGATATAGATTTATACATCGCTACCAACCTAAAGGGCCTATGCTTAACTGAATAACACAACAATTACTGAATTGAACAATAATAAAAAAACCCCGTAAATCACTTGATCACGAGGTTTTTTAGTACTCGGAGTGGGACTTGAACCCACACGGGCGCAATGCCCACAGGATTTTCTTACCACTACAACTTTCATTGCTTCTTTTAGAATTTGTGGCCTGGACTATCCCTTTACCATATCCACCAAATAGTGACTTTAGGTATCCCCCGTCTAGTCTCTACACCTTTCCCAATTTTTGGGACTTGGCTCGGGATTGCCATTCTTTGCGAAAAGATAAGGTTTCCCCGAATTTGAGGGACTTTACTTCCTGAATTTCTTCAGGAGCACTCAAATTAATTTAAGTCCTGCGTGTCTACCAATTCCACCATCCGAGCATCGACTTGGCAAAATGTTTAAACCATGTTTAAACCGTTTTACTGTAACTCTTAATTATGTTTTATAAATAAGTGAAAAATCAATCACTTATACCCCTTTTCTTCTCAATTACCACAAGCTTTTAAGTCCTTCGTGTCTACCAATTCCACCACCCCGGCGCAGACTATAAATTACTTATAGCCTTAAAATAAAAAAAGAGCGAAAGACGGGATTCGAACCCGCGACCCCGACCTTGGCAAGGTCGTGCTCTACCAACTGAGCTACTTTCGCTTAAATCCTATAAAACATCGATGTCTAAAGGGATTGCAAATTTAAATAACCACTGGTAATTTACAATAGGTTTTCTTAAAAAATATCAATGCTTTGACTGATTTACAAGCTATCCGGCCTGTTATCTCCAAAACTTTGGTATCCAACCTATCAGCCGGGTAATCCTCATGCATACATAGCTGACCACCAGCCAATAATGCTGGATTCAGGGTTATGAAAATTCCCGCTAGAACTTGCCAAATTTAAAGGATACATGCGTGCTCCAGTCATCCAGCTTACTGTTCGACACACTGCTAAGATCAACGCCCTCCATAAAGCGATAAGTACCGCCAATAGCAAACCTGAAAAACCGGGCTATGTTAATCTCCAGTTCCGCCCCCGGCTCCACGATGAAAAAGCCGGACGTCTCAGTGATATTGTCAAAACCATTGGTAAAAATATTGTCCCGGTCTTCCAGCACATCAAGGCCACCACCGCCAAACAATATTGGAAAATTCAGATGAAAAATCTCTTTGGCAAAAAGAGAATAACCCAGGATTAACCCACCGTACCCGCCACCCAAATAGAGATCGTTCTGACCATTTAATCCGGTAAATTTTGACCTGGTTGTGATTCCATAACCGCCAAGGCCAATGGTAAACTTATCATTTAAAATAATGCCACCGTGCCCTCCTACCAGCAAGGTGCTTTCGTCGTTCCATTGCCCGACCTTCAGATCGACCGATCCGAAACCGCGTAGTTTCGTGTGATTACCCAGGAGGGTTTTGACTTGCCCGTTGTCGACGTTTTCATAATCCTGGGCTTTGATTTGACAAACAAAAAAGCTCAGTGAAACAAAAAAAAGGATCTGTTTTGTTTTCATGATTTCCAATGGTTAGATCATAAGTGAAAAAGTAAGAGAGGCATCCCAAAATTCAAAGCTGGTGAATCTCATACCGATGAAGGAAAAGCGGGGCTTTATATTGAAGCCTAACGTAATAGGTGCTGTAAAACGATACTCCACACCAGCTATTCCATCCACACCCATGCTAAAGTATTTAGGTTGTTTGATATTTTGTATTACCCCTGTGTTTGGGTTGACCGGCTCGATGGGAACCCGTCGATATCTTTCATATTTTTCGAATCCTACATGAGCACCTCCCCCTATGTATACAAAAAGATTTGGGCTCAATTTGGTGGGAAAATAGTTTTCATACAAAGCCGTCGCCTGGAAGCCTCTGTTCCGGCCCGAGACTAAGATTTCATAGGCCATGGATTCAGTCAGAAAATTTTTGTACGTTATTCCGGTAGTTCCGCCCAAACGCAACCCTGCCGAATTGCGATAGTATTGACAAAAACAATAATCACCCCACATTATTAAAACGGTCAAAAGTAGAATTCTTTTCATGGTTCATTTATTTTGAGTTGAACGGTCAATTTCCGGCGCGCACAAAAAACACCTTCAAATCACCTTTCTGCGCATTGATGTTAACTGAGCCGGGCTGGCTATTTTTATTTCCTATTGTCCCGTTTACCGAAACAAAGCTGTCACTGTCATCCACGTAGTCAATATCGACATTCGATATTTTGGTGGGCAAAACCAGTTTATCTTTCCTCGCTGTCAAAGAAGCATTAAAATAGGACTGGCTATCGAAGCTTAAATTAAAATCGGTGGATTTGCCATTTAACCGGATTTTTGTGAATTCATTGTTGATTTCAGAAACAGACAGTAACCCATAGTTCATATTCAGGTTAGTCAAACTCAACAATTTGCCAACTTCGATCTTTGAAAAGCTGGATTTTCCGGAAAAATGAGAAACCTGGGTGATTTTGAATTTGTCATTTCTGGAGTTAATCCTGCCTTTGATAACTTTATGAATGACGATTTCAGAAGAACTGCTGCTAATATTCAGCTCACCGGCTTCCTCAATTTCAATATCCGCGACTTTTAAGTCCATATGGCCATCATTGATGGTACTAAAGTAGGCATTACCAAAACTGATCCCAATATCAGCGTAACCAGACAAATCACTCGCTTTCAGGTTGCCATTGGACACATTAATTTCGCACCGGTTTTTAAGGTCCCCCAAATATACATCCCCAAATTTATTATCGATTTTCAATCCGGCATTTTCAGGAATATACAGCTCGTAGTCAACATCCAGCCTGTCTTTGCTTAACAAAGTCTTGGAATAATCACCGATATTGTTCAGCAGATCTTTGAAAAGGCCCGACTTGCGATCCAACACTGTTTCAAGAATTACATAACTGCTTACCTGGTTGAAGTCAAAACTCACACGGTTAAGAATTTTTTCTGCTGCCGCCTTATTTTTGCCATAAGCGGTAATGGTAACCTCGACCTGAACAAGGTTTTCTTTCCAGGTGTTGACAATGATCTGTCCGTATTTGTTTTTGATCTCGATGCTGTCACCACCGGAAACCGTGTATTGTTCAGCGATTGTTTTGCTCAACCGGGCGGCCTCCTGCGACATCACCGCGGACACCGGGAAATAAAGCAGGATACACAACCAGATTTTATATGGCAACTTCTTCATCTTGTTTTTTATCTTCTTCTTTATAATCCGGATTATTTCGTTTCAATTCATCTAATATAGCCTGCAATATTTCCAATTTCATCTTATAATTTTGAATCATGGCCTGCACTACTTCCTCATTATCCGCATTATCTTTCAGGTCATTTTGTAATTCCAGGTAAGCCTGGTCCAGTGCCTCCAAATCCTCAAATATCTCTTCCCCAATATCGTGTTTATTAGCCTGGATGGTCTCCAGCCTGTCATTGATCATTCCCTGATAGTAAAATGCCGCCTCCGCCAGTTCCTCTGGTACTACCTGGTTACCCTGAATATTCCATGTCAGGTTTCTTTTGACGAGCAACAATAAAGTCGCCACACTCAGGATGAGCAGGAAGGAGGCAGCGACCCTCCAAATAACTTTCAGTCCTCTCTTTTTCTGCCGCTTATCCAATTCCGACTCAATACCTTGCCAGATATCCTCATAATCTTCGCTGTAAATATCGAAGGATTCGCGATATTGATCAATGAACTTTTTTAACTTATCCTCTTTCATACGCCAACAGCTTTCTGATTTTTGCTTTTGCTTTGCTATACTGCGCCTTTGATGCTGACTCGGAAATATTTAATATTTGCCCGATCTCTTTATGATCATAGCCCTCAAATATATATAAATTGAGCACCACCCTGCATCCTTCCGAGATCTGCTCTAGGGCCTTTAATACTTTTTGAATTTCTTCCTGACGAAAATCCTTCTCATGTTCGCTATTTTCTTCCGGCTTTTCGATCGATTCATCCCAATTAACCGTCGTCAGCCTTTTCTTTTTTAAGTAGTTAATACAATTGTTAATCACAATCCTTTTCAACCATGCGCTAAAAGTAATCTCATGCTTCAAAGTCTTTACCCTGCTAAAAGCATCGACAAATGAATCCTGCAACACATCTTTTGCTTCCTCAGGGTCACATAACATGCGTCTGCAAATATTATACATAGCATTAACGTACAGCTTGTACAGCTCATTTTGTGCACTTCGGTCACCAGCCTGACTTCGCTGCACGAGGTATTTATGTATCGTCTGTTCCCCCGAATGCAATCCTGAATGTTCTTTATTTAACAATGACAAGGTGGTTGGGTAAAGGTTTCCGGTTTCCCAAAGTTATTTATGATTTTGTGTACTCCAACAGGTTTTATGCTTTTGGCAAAATGCCAGTATAAATGGCATTGACGATATTTTACTATATTCGTGGTCAAATCTAAAAGTGAAGGATGAAATTAATTGAGGTAAATGACAAAACAACAGTCAGGGCCTTTCTGCGTTTTCCGGTAAGGTTATATAAAGGTGAGAAAACCTGGATACGCCCTTTGGACAGTGATATAGAACAGGTTTTTGATCCCGGTAAAAATAAGTTTTTCAGGCATGGAGAATGTATCCGGTGGATTCTGCAAAATGACCAGCAGGAGACTATCGGCCGTGTAGCCGCTTTTATCAATAAAAAAACCGCACAAAAGGAAGAACAACCAACCGGGGGAATGGGGTTCTTTGAATGTATAGAGGACAAAAATGCGGCATTTCAGCTTTTTGACGCCTGTAAATCCTGGTTACAGGCAAAAGGCATGGAGGCAATGGATGGCCCTGTAAATTTTGGCGACAGGGATCGCTGGTGGGGACTGCTGGTAGATGGATTTCATATTGAGCCAAATTATTGTTGTAACTACAATTTTCCCTATTATCAACAGTTTTTTGAAGAATACGGATTTCAAATTTACTTCAAACAATTTACCTATGGAAGGAAAACCAGGGATCCATTTCACCCTAAAATTGCTATGAAAGCGGAGAAAGTGGCACAGGATCCCAATTACCGGTTCGAGCACCTGAAGAAAAGTAACCTGAAAAAATATACCGAGGACTTCCGGACTGTTTACAATAAAGCATGGTCAAGGCACAAAGGGGTAGCGGAAATGTCAAGCCTTCAGGCTAAAAATGCCATGAAAAAAATTAAACCGATTATGGATGACAAAATCATCTGGTATGGCTATTACAACGATGAGCCCATTGCCTTTTTCCTGCTGTTGCCTGAAGTAAATCAAATTTTTAAATATGTAAATGGCAAACTGGACTGGGTGGGTAAGCTGAAATTTTTGTACCATAAATGGGCAAAATCATGCCATAAAATGTTTGGTGTGGTGTTCGGTGTAGTACCTGAGCACCAGGGGAAGGGTGTCGAAGGGGCCTTGATCATAGCCACTGCTAAAATGGTGCAGGACGATTATCATCGTTATGAAGATCTGGAGATGAACTGGATCGGTGATTTTAATCCGAAAATGATTCGCGTAGTGGAACAGGTAGGGGGAGAAGTTTTTAAAACGCACTATACCTACCGCAAACTGTTCGACGAAAACAAACCTTTTAAAAGGGCTCCTATTGTTGGGTAACTACTAAATTCTTACACTGGCGCAAGCGTTTCGCAGGTGGGTGTTGCACAACTTAAAAATGTGCTTGTACTTTTATTTTA
>NZ_JBXEQE010000055.1:0-15207 GCF_056858335.1 Agaribacillus sp. DX54 | reverse complement strand
TTAAGGAAGTTGCATCATTTCTGGAAATCGAAAGTGACTTTGACCAAATAATTCTTAATAGTCAAAATGAAATAATTTTGTGTATTATGGTGCTTTTACATGATTCAAGATTTGCTTTACACAATGGTGAACAAGCCGTTGTGAATTTATTAAGCTACCCCAATCCAGAAAGTGAGAACTCTGAAGGAAATAATGACTACATCGTAGGACTGGGTGTTAATTTTCCTCATAATTTGAATGGTATCAACATTTTTTTGGCATATGTATTATTTTATTCAAAATGTGAATGCAAAAAATATATTCAGAATTTCCACTACAATCCTCAGAAACTTAAGCTCTCAGAGATAACAGCAAAGAGAATTGACGGAAATCTCTTGTTAGTTAAATTATAGGTTGCCAATTATGGTAAAAGTAGGATTTTTGTAATTATTTGGGGGAGAGGGAGTGAAAAATACCAAAGGTTGGGTATTTTTTGAGGTAGTTGGTTTTTTGAAATTGCAATTTAAACAAAACTATTTAACGAAATATTGATACAATTTATTCGAAAGTTTGCCAAGCTCAGGTTACATTCAATATTTGTTAGATCACAAATATTGATAAACTAAATCGGTCCTAACTCATGTAGTAAACAAAAAAGTTGAATTTGACAAATATACCATTACCTACAAAGAATATAAAGATCACTTGTGGAATATATCTGCTACATTAACTAGCATATAAACGCCAATAGTATAAAGTTTCAATAAAATATTTACGAATAACTTTTATATTTACAAAACCTTTTTATTGTAAATATGGGATTAACCACGAAAAGACCAAAATTGAAACTCTCAAAGGAAGAGATTGACAAATTGCGGCAAAAGAGCAACTCCCGCACCCTGTCCAAACAGGAAGTTCAGCGGTCAAAGACCTTGCTTCTCTACCATCAGAATGTGAGTATTTCAGAGATTCAACGTCAGGTGGGTTTGTCAAGACCCAGTATTTATAAGTGTATAGATAAAGCCCTGGCAGGAGGATTGGATGTTGGTTTAAAGGACAAGTATCATCGTCCCAAAGCACCGGTTATTACCGAAGAATCAAAACTGTGGGTGATAAATCTGGCCTGCACCAAACCAAAAGATCACGGTTATGCGGCAGAAATGTGGAGTTATTCCTCGCTGGCTGCTCACCTGAGAGCACATGCGGCAGGATCAGGGCACAAGTGTTTGGAAAAAGCGGCAAAAGCTACGGTTTACAGGATTTTACATGCGCATCACTTACAGCCTCACAAGATGCATTATTATCTGGAGAAACGTGATCCGGAATTTGATAAAAAGATGGCAGCGGTTTTAGTGGTCTACAAAGAGGTCAGTTTACAAAATCAGAAAGAGGAGGAATCAGACATCATTACCCTGTCAGTGGATGGAAAACCTGGGTTGCAGGCCCTAAAAAATATAGCCCCTGATCTTCCGCCCAGGAAGGGGAAAAGTAAAACATGGTCCAGGGATTATGAATACAAGCGACTGGGAACACTTTCCATATTGGCAGCGCTTGATCTGCATGACGGACATGTCATTGCCCAGGTTCACAGAAAACACAGAAGCAGGGAGTTTATTGCCTTATTAAAGGAAATTGACAACTACTACCCATCAGACAAAATCATACGGATCATCCTGGATAATCACTCCTCACATATTTCCAAGGAAACGATGAGTTATCTGAAAGATAATCCCAACAGATTCCAGTATGTCCATACTCCTAAACATGGCTCCTGGCTTAATTTAGTGGAAACCTTGTTTGGTAAAATGGCAAGAACATTTCTCAAAGGAATCCGGGTGGAATCAATCACCGAATTAAAAGAAAGAATAATGCAGGGAATTGACGAAATCAATACAAAACCTGTGGTTCACAGATGGAATAAGTTTCAATTTAACGGCTAATAATATTGTAAATAAATTAATGAAACGATATACTAGTGGCGTTTATGCAATTGTTAGGCTTAGTTAGATGTCAAATCAAGATATACCAAATATGAAAAAGAACAAGTTATGGTTAACGGTATTGTTTTTAACCGTTATCCTTATCGCCTGTGATAAGGCAGGTGATAAACGGGATCTTAACTTTAAGAGACAGGTAATTGTAAAACTCCAATTTTCAGAACAACTTAAAGATTTTATAGGTAGTAATGAAGCGCATAACCTAAAACTGATTGATTCCCTTAAAACTGAACCTATTTATCTTTTTGAATTTCTAGAGGGCGAAAAGTTAGAACAAATCAAATTGAATATTAATAGTTTAGACAATCTTAGCATAACCGAGTATGCCGAGGAAAATTCTCCCTATGTTTTAGCCACCCGAAAGATCAATTCTGTGCATTCCGAGTCAAAAAAAAAAGAAAATAGTGTACCTTCCAAAGCTCAATTTCAAAGTATAAATTTCTTCCCACAGAATCAATTTTATACTAATTTCAACCCTCAACAATGGTGTTTACAAGAGTCGGATATATTAGAATCTATTTCTAGATTTAAATCAGGTAGACTTCCCATCAATACTGTGATAGTAGGGGTCATAGATTCTGGCATTGACACTTATCATAAAGCATTTAATGGGGCACTTTGGAAAAATACGGATGAAATACCCAACAATCAAATAGATGATGATAACAACGGCTATATCGATGATGCTAATGGCTATAATTTTGCTTCCAACAATACCAATATATATGATTACGAATCGCACGGTACCCATGTATCAGGAATCATTGCAGCTAGAACAAACTCACAAGTAGATATGATTGGGGTGGCTCCTCAAAGTAAATTAATGGTTTTAAAATATTCAGAAGGAATTACAGGAAGTAGTTTTGCAGTGGCGAAGGGTATAGAATATGCTACAGAAAATGGAGCTCACATTATTAATATGTCTCTAAGATCAGAAGTCTACAGTCAAACGGTATATGACATGGTGCTAAAGGCACATAACAAAGGCATATACATGGTTGCTGCTGCTGGTAACGACAGTAAAGACTTAGGAGTAACACCTGTTTACCCAGCCGCTTTACCCTTTGTTTTGGCTATTGCTGCTACTGATGAAGATAAAACTTTGGCTTCTTATTCCAATTTTCAAACCGTTAATCTTTGGGTTTCAAAAATTGTGGCACTATCAGCACCTGGTACTCAAATATATTCTACCATGCCTGGAAACCGTTATGGCTATAAAAGTGGAACGTCAATGGCCGCTCCACATGTGGCAGGCACAGCTGCCTTGATTCGTTCACTTTATCCTCAAGAAGACAATATTGCCATAAATAAACGATTATTCTATGGTGCTGAACGCATTAAAGCATTAGAAACAAAAGTATATAAAGGGAAAAAACTCAATGTTTACAAATCTCTATTTAAACCTAACGATTTTTTACTTCCAGACGGAAGACCATATCGAAATGAAATTGTGAATGGGCAAGCTCGTCTTTATCGTTATCCCTATGCCAACTCAGGAGATTCTGGAGTGGATGGTACGTCTTGGGATAAAGCCTTCAAAATTACGACCGCTAAACAACTAACAAATATTAGAGATCAAGATTTAGACAAGTACTTCATAATAATGAATGATATTGACTGGAATTTCCAAAGCGGCGGTGTTCACTCTAATCAAATTTTTAAAAAATTCGATGGGAAACTTTCAGGACAAAACTTCACTATCTATAACTATAAAATGAATTCCAATGGGCCTGGAGGGCTTTTCAGAAATCTAGAGTCAAATGCGTCTATTATTAATTTGAAGTTTATGAATGCTGAAGTCACAACAGGTACTAACTCAGGTATACTAGCATCTCAATCTAAGGGAGCTATCGTTAACAATGTTCAAATCCAAGGCCAAATTACAGGGGAGCAACAGGTGGGAGGTCTCATTGGGTATACTGAAGGTGGCAAAATCGTAAACTGCTATTTTGAGGGTTATGTTGAAGGAAGTCATCGGATAGGTGGACTTACAGGAAGCGCTAATCTTGGTACAGAATTCTACCGAAATCATGTACAAGCCGAAATTACAGGAAGCACCGCAGGAGGACTTACGGGCCGCATTAGCGAATCGAAAATAAACGAAAATTATGCAAACATTAGAGTTCAAGGGAAAGACACCTTAGGCGGTATAGCCGCATATAGCAGATACAGTGAATTCACCAATAATTACTCTCAAGGAACGGTAACCGCTCAAAGATTTACATCGGGGGGATTAGTAGGGCAAATTAATAGAAGTATGGTAGATAAATCCTATTCACTTTGCGAGGTAAGGAGTAAAAAATACAGTGGGGGACTGTTGGGGCGTGGGCGAGATTTTGTTGTTACTTCATCTTATTTTGACTGCTCCGTAGGACAAGCAGGTGCTGGTGGTATTGGTAAAAGTTTGAATGAACTCTTTCAGCAATCCACCTTTCAAGGATGGTTCAACCCAGGTATCCCTTGGAGTATGCCTTCGGGATATCACCCTATGCTTATTAGCATCCCTAGATCTAATACTGCTTTATATTGAAACCTAAAAAGAAAATTTTACAAAATGAAAAATAATCAACAATTATCAAAAATAACTTATATGAAAAACCAAGAAATCGAACTCTCTATTGATACTCCATCAAAGAATATCGAGCTCATACCGCTGGACAAACCTAAATTTAATGAAGAAGAAAAAATTTGGGATTATGGAACGTTTAATGTGGTAAGTCGATCAACAGGAGTAAAATATATGACCATTCATGATGTTTTAATTAAGCTCAATTCAAACGATAAAGCAACTGTGAGCTTTGGTACGACTTCTTACAAGTGGAATCTGTATAGCGACAAATCCAAGGTAAACACCACCTTTCATAACAGTTTTACTACAAGACCTGGAACCGATATTGATACTTTCTCTACTCCCTTCGACAATGTATGTAATAGCCAAAGGAAAAACCACTCGGGAACCTATCATTTAAACAATTTGTTTAAAAAAGCTAAGGTGGCAAAGTTTAGAGTGAATTTTTCTTACAGACCTTGTTAAATAACTATTTATGAAAATGTATATAAAATCTGTCTAAAATCAGATTAGCTTAACTAAGCCTATCAATGTATAAAAATAATAACCATGTCATTAGTAAATTAGAGGTACTTAGCACGCTTCAACTTTCTTATAAGTTGATATTACTATTAAACCGGCTACTATTCTTATACTAAACATTAGCTAGCATTTAAAATGAAAGCCTCAACAAATAATAAAATTCACTCTTGTTATCAGAAAATAAATATGTACAGTAATCGGCAAGTTTGAATGTACTGATTTCGGAAAATAGAAATGTACATTTCCAGTTACAGTTAGGGGGCTTTGGCCCATGGGCCAAAGCCCCCTAACTGTAACTCAATTTTGATTATCTCTGCAGTTTTTAACAGTTAAAATATTGCAGGCATGACCAATAAGGACTTAAACAACTGGATGATGTATCATGAAATTCACCGTTTATCACGATTAGGCTTCAAAGCGGCCCGAATAGGGAGGTATCTGGGGATTGATAGAAGAACCGTAGAAAAAAGACTGGCCATGGACCAACAGGCGTATGAACGCTTTCTGTTACGCGGTCAGGATCGTGCTAAAAAGCTTTCCCCTTATGAAGATTTTGTAAAGTCAAAACTGGAAGCCTTTGCAGATACTTCAACCGCTCAAATGTTTGACTGGCTAAAAGAGCGCTATGCTGACTTGCCCAAAGTGAGTACGCGCACTGTCTACAATTTTGTCATGTATGTACGTGGCAAGCACAACCTTCCGGTAGTGCCCTCCCAGAGAGATTATTTTCCTGTAGAGGAGCTGCCGTTTGGCCATCAGGCCCAGGTAGATTTTGGGCAATACAACAGCGGCTTACTTCGGGCGGTAAGAAAAGAGTTTGGTTTTTTGCCATGGTGCTGTCCAGGAGCAGGTACAAGTTTATCCTTTTCTCAGAGAAGGCCTTTACTGCTATGACCGTTTGCCAGGCCCATGAGCAGGCATTCGGGTATTTCAGGGGCATCCCTGAAGTAGTGGTTTATGATCAGGATCGTACCCTGCTGGTAGATGAAAACCTGGGCCAACTGCTGCTTACCTCGGACTTCTCCCAATATGTGAAGGCCTGGGGGTACAAGTTGTATTTCTGCAGGAAGGCTGACCCGGAGAGCAAGGGAAAAGTGTTATACAGTATGTCAAGAAGAATTTTTTGTATAACCGCCCTTACACCGATTTGGAAACCCTCAACGATGAAGCTTTGGCCTGGCTGATTAGAACAGCCAATTACCTCAAACATCATGTGACCAAAATAAGCCCGCTTGAAGCTTTCCATACCGAGCAATGTTATCTAAGCACCTATAAGCCATTACCCATGGAGGATAACCGTGAAAAGGAAATGCAGTATCTGGTCAGAAAGGACCGGACAGTCAATTACAGGGGCAATTTTTATGCTGTACCCACAGCAGTTTACAAGGGGGCTGACAGTTTTGTCTTGATCAAAGAGCAGGATAGCCATCTGTTTATCTACAACCTGACCTGGGAACATATCTGCAGGCATAAAATACCGGAAGGTGCCGGAAAAAAAGTCATCAACACCAACCATAAAAGGGACCATTCTCTGTCTATTGAAAAGCTGATGCAGGACACCTGCGGACATTTCACCGATAAAATAAATGCTTGGGCCTACCTCAATCAGCTACGGGAAGCTTATCCCTGATATATCTGGGATCAGGTACAGGCTATTTTGAGGGCTGTCAGGAGTGGGAATGCCCAGGTAGCAGATAAATCCCTGGCATTTTGCCTGAAAAACCAGGTCTTTAATGCCATAGACTTTGAACAGTTCTATACTGTTTTTTTCCTGGAGCAGGGCGGACCAGCACCAAAAGACAAAACCACCATTCAACTGCTGGACAAAAAAAGCCTGGAAAAAGCCTCCCAAACCCCTGAAAAAAGTAACCTGGACGACTATGAAAATACTTTTAATCGCTAAATACAATTAATTATGACAAAAACAGAACAGATCAAGTCCTATTGTGCAAAATTGAGATTATCAGCATTATCGACTAATTTTGACCAACTGGTAGCGGAGGCTGAGCAAAATCAGCTCAGCTACCTGGATCTTGTTAAAAACCTGATGGAATCCGACATGAGTCACAGAAAACAAAAAGAACTGGAACGAAGAACAAAAAGGGCGCGGCTGCCCAGGCAATACAACCTGGCATTGTATGACCACTCCTTTGAGAACGGTCTTGGTAAAAAGCAACTCAACCAACTGCGGGAGCTAAAATGGCTGGAGCAAAATTTTAATATCGTGCTAATGGGCCCTTCGGGCACCGGCAAGACCTACATCGCGGCGGGGCTTTGTTTTGATCAATGACCTTAGTATAAATCTCTGTGGTCTTAATACTCTTGTGCCCCAACATCTTTGAAACCGTATAAAGATCGGTACCAAAAGATAATTGTAAAGTGGCAAATGTATGCCTGAAACAATGAAAGGTAATCTTTTTAGTAATGCCAGCTTGCATCACCCACTGTGCCAGTTTCAAATTGTTCTGAGCGGAATATTTAAGGCCTTGAAAGACCTGCAGGTGTGGCGCTTGTCTTTCTCCCATTTGTTGGTATGCTTGCTCGGAAATGGGTAGTGTTTCAGCACCTTTGGTTTTTTGTTGACGGAAGCGTATAAAGTAGCCTTTTAATTCTGAATGTTGAGCTTCCTCCCAGGTGAGTTTTTCAATGTCTGACCAGCTTAGGCCAGTGAGGGCGGAGAAGATAGCGGCTTTTTTAAGAACCGGCGGATTACACGGAGTTTTAAACAATTTCTTCAATTCTTCCATTTTCAGGAATTCCCGTTGACTTTCTTCGGGTTGGATGGCTTTTACGTATTCACTGGGATCAGATGCAAATAGTCTTTCCTGGGCGGCTTCTTTACAGGCAGCTTTAAATTTGTTAAAATAGGAGATTTGGGAATTAACAGATAAAGGTGTTGGGCTTTTTATTGACGAAGCTACGGACAGATATTCTTTAAACGCTTTGCAAAAATTTTCATCTACCTGCCCAAAAGTACAACGTCCATGAGTAAATAGTTTTAAGTGATTATAGGCACTGATCCAGTTACCATAATTCCCTGACGATTGTTGCAGTTCTTAGGCTTTCAGTTCGAAATATGCGAAAAAAGATTTTTTCGCTGCTGACCTATCGGTGAGCTCGAAATGATCATTAAGAAATTGCAATGTCCTTTCTGCCCTGATAACATTGGCTTTGGCTCTTGCTACCTTGTTAAACTCCTTTTCCGATGCACATTTCGGATTGTCATAAATATGGATATTCAAAAACTCCCGCTTGGCTGTGTTTTCCGGTATGGGCATTGAAGTAGGGTGGGTATATGTCCAGGTAAAGACTTCGCCGGCCATATTTTAATTTTTTTTCCCTTAAGGTTACTTTTCTGGTAAGCTTTCTCATAAGCCACTTATGAATTGGTCGATTTGATCTCTGGTAAAAATGTGTTTCCTTCCTAATTTTTTACTGTGAATCCGGTTATCCTTTAATAGTCGCCACAGTGTGGTTCGGCTTATACCGATCAGCGAACAAACATCCTGAACACTCAGATAATCTTTGTTTTGAACAGCACTTACTTTGGTAGCGACTTTCATCACTGTTTCTTTATTGCTTTGCTCAATTTTGGCATTCCGTATTCGCTTCTTACAGGCGCGTTTGGCACAACGATCCCCGCAAAACCGGGTCACTGTGGTACGGGCTGTAAATTCATTACCACATTCTTCACATATGCGTTGTACAAAGATATTTGAGCTCATAATCAGTCATTTATTTTCGATTAGTAATTTGTACCTTTTTCAAATTGTTTCGAGCAGTTTAACAACGTTTCCAATTGTTTCAAAACGTTTCATAATTTCTTCCAAACAATGCCTGGTTGTACCTCATAATTGAAGATACCGCGAGGTACAAAAATCCAACTAAAATCGATAGAATGTGCTTAAAATTGAGGAATTCAAAATGTGCCTGTAAGCGTAATAGAATGCTATTTTTATGAATTTTTATTAGTAATTATTGATTTTAACATCAATCTACTTCCCAATACAGGATATTTTATGTATTGATTTTCAGTGGGTTGCGTGGATGGGGGTACAAATTACATTTTAACTTTTGAAAATCCTTTTGGCAGAGCGGAATCATTAAAAATAGACTATTCTTCCCTACGATTTCTCGTAATAAACAGTCTCTAACTCCGACACTTTCTTAAAACCTTTATCCGAAGTTATTATGGGGAGATCCAGGTGCAAAGCGCTGGCCATGATTATGCTGTCAGGTAGCTTTAATTTATATTTTTTTCGCAGCCTGATGGTTTCGGTTTTGATCGAAAGGTTAACATCAATAATAACGCATTCCGATAAAAAATTGGATATTCTTGACTCTTCTTGCTTCGTTAGCTCGGAATAACTTAATAATTCCAACTGGGTGATGAAAGAAGCGTAAACTGTCTTTTTATCTAAGAGTTCCGCAATTGTTTTGTCACCGGATAAAAAATAAACAATGATATTGGTATCTAAGAATAACTTATTCCCACTCATCCCGCCAACGTTTTTGCAAGGTTAAGCCATCCTCTTTGAATTTTACCGTACCACAATATTTATAAGCATCGAGACCCTTTTTTGGACTTCGTTCTCGCAGCTTTTTTAACACCGATTGTATGGCACGCTTACCTGCTCCTGATTTTAATATGGTTACCATAAGTTTATATTTTTTATTCAAAGATAACGATTTCGTGGGGTTTGCAATTTTAAAGGCTGATATATTTATCTGATTTTATAAACAAGCCTGATTTTTGGACAGGTTACATTGCCTAATAAATTCTCTCATTTTATTCAACTTTTTTCGATTTTGATGTAAATTCATTTAATAGCGATAAGGCCTTTGCAGAATCCATGTAATAAGAATTAAATATTATATTCGAGTTTATCAACTTATAAATTATTGTATTGGTGAAAGTTAATTATACAAATGATAAATGCTTAATTTCTGGTAAGACCACAACTAGATTTTTAAGCTCTAAAATGTTATATGAAATAAATCTCGTGGTCATCCTCTGAAATATTTTAAAAGTGACGGAAATGATTGAATCAAATGAAGAAAGAAGTAAAACATCTATATCACAAATCTATTGATTCGTTGGTCTTAAGTATTGAATTGTTCAATCGACCAAATGACACCGCCAGAGTGCATGGGGTTTTAATTATGAGACCATTCATTTGAAATGTTGCTAAAAGCTTCAATTCTTCATCTTGGTGGTAAGATTAAAGAAAAGCGAGCATCTCAAACCATCGGATTTGAGTTTTGTGTCCGTAAAGCTTTTAGTGAAGGTGAACTTAAGTTTTTAAATGAAGATGAAGTTTTGACCCTCCAAACCTTAAATGGCTTAAGAGATGCTGCACAGCATTACACATTGGAAATTTCAGAACAACATTTATATTTTCAAGCTCAATCGGGTTTAACTCTATTTAGAGATATTGTTGGGCGTGTTTTTAAAATTGATTTAAAGGTACATTTACCAGTGCGTGTTCTTCCATTATCTACCACACCGCCTACGGATATCCATGCTTTTTTCGCTAATGAGGTGCAGGACATAAAGAAATTGCTTGGACCAACTAAAAGAAAGAATTTAGAAGCAATCGAAAAATTACGATCGTTAGCAATAATGGAAAATGCAGTACAGGGTAATAACATACAGCCATCAGATGGGGAATTGAAGAAAATACTTAAAACTTTAGAAAAAGGGGGAAATATTTCTCAACTCTTTCCAGGCGTTTCGACGTTGAATTTTACCACGAATGGATATGGACCATCTTTAGATTTAAGAATATCAAGAAAAGAAGGAGTTCCAGTTCAAGTTGTCCCGGAAGGAACTCCCGGAGCTCATGTGGTAGCATTGAAAAGAGTTAATGAGCTTGACTATTATAATTTAGGAAGAGATCAATTGGCAAATAAAGTTGGATTAACAGGTACTAAGACTACTGCTGTAATTCATCATTTGAATTTGAAATCAAACCCTGAATGTTTTAAAAGAATAACTATTGGAAATATGAGTCATGACAGATATTCTCAGAAAGCTATTATTGATATCAAGAATGAATTAGATAAAAATTCAATAAACGAGATTTGGAAAAATTACAAGAATAGGTGAATTATATAAACTAACTATTTCCATCCATGAGAAAAGAAAGAAAATGTTCTTAATTGTAAACATTATAAATATTTAGTAATAAGATCATTTAGGATTTATTTCTTAAATTTAAAGGTGAAGGTAAAAGATAGATGGTGGCAATAGATATTATTTCTAAATGCTATTGTTATGGAAAACCTAAATGTTAAACAAACTTAAATTAGAGAATTACAGAGGATACAATGAACATGAAATTGATCTTCGTGATTTAACGATTGTCGTTGGAAAAAATAATGCAGGCAAGTCGACTTTAATTGAGGCATTACGTCTCGTGTCGCTTGTTACCAACAAATACAAAACTGCACCATATCGAAACGTGCCAGAGTGGCTCGAAATACCATTGATCAATTCCGGCGTTTCACCATCACTGCTTAGAATAGATTTTTCGTACGACAATATTTACTACTCATATGGTGATCCTCCAGCAATCATCACCGCTGAGTTTACTAATAGTACTAAGGTCAAAATTTATTTTGGAGGAGAAAAGAAATTTCATGCCGTATTATTCGATGAGAGGGGAAAAGTGTGCCATAGAAACAAAATAAATGAGCTTGATTTGCCTACTATTAACATTCTTCCACAAATTTCTCCATTAATTCCAGATGAGAAAGTTTTAAATGAAGATTATGTGAAACTAAATGTAGATTCACCAACTTCTTCAAGGCATTTTAGAAATCAACTGAATTATTTAAAACAGCATTATCCAAAATTTAAGCGGCTTATCGAAGATACATGGGAAGGACTGAGGATAGTGGAGTACAATTCCGGAAATCGAATTGAAGAAAAAAAACCATATTTACTCGTGCAGGAAGAGATATTCACTACTGAGATTGGTTATATGGGACATGGGCTTCAAATGTGGATGCAAACTATGTGGTTTTTGGCACGATGCAAGCCTACCTCAACGGTAATACTGGACGAACCTGACGTTTATATGCATGCTGACCTACAAAGAAAACTAATCAGGCTACTTCGAAATGAGTTTCAGCAAGTTCTAATTGCAACGCATTCTATTGAAATAATGTCGGAGGTAGAACCAGAGAACATTCTTGTAATAGACCGAAAGAAACAAAAATCAATTTTTGCGTCTGATTTTAATGCCGTTCAAAAGGTTTTATTGAATATTGGGAGTATTCATAATATCGCCTTGGCCAGATTATGGTCGGCAAAAAAGTTCTTAATTGTTGAAGGTAAAGATGTTGATATTCTTAAGAGAATGCAAAATACGCTTTTCGAAAATAGCAAGGAGCCACTTGATGCTATTCCTCAAATGTCAATAGGCGGGTGGGGTGGCTGGAGCAGGGCTGTTGGCTCAAAACTAATGCTGAAGAATGCGGGTGACGAAAATATTATAACTTATTGCATTTTGGATAGCGACTATTATAGTGAGGATGAGATTTCTGTGAGGTATGATGAAGCAAAGAAGAATGGTATTAATTTGAAGATATGGAAAAGGAAAGAAATAGAAAACTATTTAATTGTTCCGGGTGCAATAAAAAGAATAATTCTGAGAGAAAGTGGATGTGAAATTTTAAACGATCAGATAATTAAAAAAATTGATAAATGTTGTGAAGAACTAAAACAAGAATTTATCGATCATGTGATGGATCGGATTCATGTTAGCCAAAGGCGTAAAGGCAATTTTCTTGAGCCCAGTACCGCTCGGCAAAAAGCTGAAGAGTGTGTTTCCAAGTCATGGGAGAATAAATTACAAGTAGTATCAGGAAAAGCACTAATTAAGAAGATCGGTGCCTGGACTAATGAAAAATATAATGTCTCAATAAATCCGATCAAGTTAGCTCAAGAATTAAAGGCAAAAGAGATATCTGAGGAGATGAAAATTGTACTCATTAAAATCGAAAATAAGCAGCAACTTTGAAAGTGATAGGACAAATGTTATGGGCTTGACCTTATAAAGACAATTATTACGTTATAGGTGAGGATTTTGATCAATTAGCAAATGTAATAAATCAAATCAATAAGGTAAAACAATTACCTTGTTGCATAAATGTAACAATGGTACTACTCATTTGTCAATACATTTTCACTAATCAAAATAATTTTTAAAGTTGCGACATTTTTCCACTCCCAAGAAATTGGGCAAGTAAGTTTTAGTATCAGCAAAACCTTAGTTTTGCGAATACAAAAACACATCTTGCAAAGACACCTGCGGCAATACCTTTTAATGAAAACTTCTTACGGCCTTGATAGGAGCCGGATATAAAATTCCTTTTAAACTACAAGTAAAAAACCAAAGGGAATAAAATTAATCTTAATTAAAAAGTAACATACTACTATTACTACCTACTACCCCTAGACATATTAGCTTGCCTTCTAAACAGTAGTAAGTAGTAAGATGGTAGTAACCAAATAATATATAATCCTACTACACATAAATGCCACAAGACCAAATAGATATGTGCCAAATAGTAGGTAGTAAGATCATTTTAACTTTTGCACTATTTTTTCTAATCCCTATTAAATATGACCTTTCCTCATTAAATTTAAACTAACCAAAGAGCTGACTATCGAAAAAACAGAATAAAAACATATTGAAAATATAGCATTAGCTATTTTCTTGTTCCTAAAAACTGGTAATTTTTTGCATCGTGAGAAAATGGGCTAGCGCCCGGTTACGGCGTGGGCTTGGTTTATTACGATGCGGGTATACCAGTACCTTAGGACGGATAAATTTAAGTTCCACGCTTATTTATTTTATTATGAAAACAAAAATTAATGAACTCGAAAAATCCACAATGGTAAATTATGTTACCTATCAGGATGTTATCCATCAACAAAATGAATTTGGTACGACTTTACAGGATTTATTATCTGGTATAAACATTGGGCATCTCCTGGAAGAAAGAAAAAAAGGTAATTATGTAGCCATTCCCAAAAAACGAATTAAACTTGCCAAGAGGTTCCTGGCAGTGATAAATGATGTTTACGGTGGTAATATGCACCTTGTCCAATCCATGGATGAATGGATTAAACTTGTTAGCCTAAACACTGAAGAAGAACATCGGATTGAAAATTCGGAATATTCAGACGTTTTGTTTTTTTTGTTTACTTTCAAGGAAGTGCTCCAATCTTCCAACGACCAAGGAAATTTCATTGAAAAATTATTATATTTTATTTATAACCTTTTTGACCCTGAATACATTATCAACGATATTGATCAATGGATTCGGTTCGTTACTCTTTGCACAGAAAAGGAAAACTATACCGGGAGCGAGGAATTTTTAGGGCTTTTAAATTTCTTTTTTATTTTCAAGGAAATATTGCAACATAAAAAATCACCATGAATGTAAAACTCACCAAAGAGCAAAAAATTAAGGTCGCCAATTCGGAAGATGTCTTTTCCATTATGAGGGAGGTATTAAAAAGGGAAAATAGGCTGAGCAGGCAAAAAGAGCATTTTTGGGTGGTTGGATTAAATGTAAACAATGTAATAGCCTATATTGAACTGGTAGCACTTGGTTCTGTTAGTAAGATAATTGTAAAACCGGTAGAGGTTTTCAGTTTTGCGGTGGCCAAGAAATGTGAAAGCGTTATTTTGGTTCATAATCATCCCAGTGGCGACTTAAAACCCAGCAAGGTAGATATTGACTTGACAAAAAAGCTGGTAAATGGGAGTAAATTCCTGGAAATCAAGGTGCTTGATCATTTGATCATTTCAACCAAAGAATACCTCAGTTTTGCCGATAAAAAGCTGTTGTAGTAGAATAAAGCAACCTGGCTAAGTGTTATAAATCATAGTCTGATTCTTTGAATGGCTTCTTTTTTCTTCTGGTCAACCACCTTAGTATAAATCTCGGTGGTTTTAATACTCTTATGCCCCAACATCTTTGAAACCGTATAAAGATCGGTACCAAAAGATAATTGTAAAGTGGCAAAGGTATGCCTGAAGCAATGAAAGGTGATCTTTTTAGTAATACCAGCTTGCATTACCCACTGTGCCAGTTTCAAATGGAAGTGTAAAGTAAACTCTC
>NZ_JBXEQE010000054.1:0-16916 GCF_056858335.1 Agaribacillus sp. DX54 | reverse complement strand
GATTTTATTGAACTGATGGGCTTTATGGGCCGCGACAACGTGGATATACAGGCTGTTGGGAAGGCCATCAGGGAGTTACAAAGACTAGGGTGCAGGCATATGACCACTGACAAGATCATCACTTTGTGTGGGCGCAAACAACTAACCACACCTGTTGATTGCCAGGACGATATCGCTAACCATAGCAAAGAACAGTTAGTTCGGCTCAGTAAGCTTGTCCCCAATTATCAATCTTTAAAATCAACCCCACTACTATGAGCACCCTTAAGGACATACAGGAAAAAATAGGTACCTATAGCAAAGCGTTACGTTTACCGGCCTTTCGCAAATATTATAAAGAAATTTCATTGCAGGCAGCCCGGAAAAAAAACAGCCATGAAGCATTTTTGGTAACCTTATTGGAAAAAGAGTTGGAAGAGCGAACCAAAAACCGCAAGAACGCCCGCATACGGGCCGCAGGCTTCCCTTACAAGAAGTACCTGGAATACCTGCTGACAGAATCCCTTCCGGCAGATGCACAGGAAAAACTTGCTGTATTGGAAAGACTGGATTTTATCGATAAAGGACAGAATTTAGTATTAGCTGGCAATCCGGGCACCGGACAAGAAAAATTTTCCCCCGCCCGTTCAAAGGAAAGCTTTCCTTTGAACGGGCGGGGGAAAGAAGGTTCTTCTTTCTAATAGATATTGTATTTTTTTTATTAACCTTGCATTGAAACTGGTATCCTTTTCAATTGAAATAATGGTACCCTTTTCATTTAATATATACACATGGAGAACTATGCCAAGAGTTTCCACCGTAACCAGGAGGTCAAGGCCGAGAACCTGAAATACTATGCTAAGATAGAACATGAGCGCACCTATCGGGGCTTTGACAAGCAGGTTCTGGAGAATGCCCCATACCGGGGAGAAATAGCAAGGCTCAGGAACGAGATAAGGGAAGTGGAACGGGGGGAAATCATTGGAAATGTCAATGAGCTCGAAAAAAGAATCAAAGAGCAGGAAAGATTGGCCCCACACAAACAGAACGGACAATTGGTGGCCGCAGGGATGCAAAAAGAAGGGCTCCAGACCCATATACACATCATCGTCAGTAGAAGGGACATAACCAACACCTATACACTTTCACCTATGGCCAAGCATAAGGCATCCGAAGTGGAACTGAACGGAAAGACGGTCAAGAGAGGTTTTGATAGGGACAGTTTTTACCAAGCAGCAGAGAAGACCTTTGACAGGACAACGGGGTTCAAAAGGAACTATGTGGAATCCTATGTAGGGAGAAAGGCCCATGCCAAGGAACCGGGGAAGTTCTTTGCTAAGGTGATGGGACTTCCCACCAAGGAAAAGGACATAGCTTTCAAACTTCTTAAAACCATGGGTGTCAAAGCTCCAAGTATACCGACCAATAAAGTACAAATGGCGGCCAAGATCATCAAAGCCCTTGGAAAGGGTATCAATAGGGCTAGGGGCACGGGTGAGGACATGGGCTACTGAAAGCCAACAAGTAGGTTGCGCCCTTTCGGGTTTTTGCTTCACGCTTATCTATCGGAACACTACAAAAACCCGACAGGATCCATGCGCAAAAGTTGGGGGTAAGATTTGGGGTTCTTTTTTCTACTTTAAACTGAACAGTTTTGAGGTGGATTTATAGTTTTCTATCAATTGCTCAAAGTTAATGTTACATAATATTGATAGCTGCGATTACTTAACTATTCTAAATAAATAAGCTTTTACATTTAAACTTACATTGTTCCACTGCCTTTATAATTTCATTTAAGTCTAAAACTTCTCCATGAATTACCAGTGTATTGTTGAAAGAATTATTCAATTAGTATTTATGCTCATAAATGAGTTTTGCTTTTGAGAAGGATAAAAAAGGTAACGTTAAGGCATATAAATTGGTAACAACACATTTAAATAAGAGAGGTGATAATGTAGTTTTTGAAATGGATGAAGAATAGGATGGGACTGATAGGCACCCTAATCTTTGCAACAAATTTTCTGCGGAATCAATATAATTCTATATTAGGCATTGTCTTCTAAATGTCACGAAAATGAATGGTATACATTTTACCAAACCGCTGTTGTTATTATATGCTTTGCTTTTGTTTGGCCCAATGTGTGCCCAAGAGAACAAATATACTGAACTTCAATCTGTTATGGACTCATTTGGCATATACGACAATCATAAAAGATTGGAGATCGATACAATAAAACAATCCCTTGGACATGTTGAGTCCGGCAACTGGCGCAAAAAGTTTGAATTGAACCAACAATTGTTCGACCACTATAAAATCTTTAAAAGTGATTCGGCTTACTTTCATGCACAAACATTAAAAAAGCTTGCAACGACAGCAATGGACACCCTGCATATAAACAAAGCAAATATCAATCTGGCTGATATCTGTATTGCGGTGGGCATGTACAAAGAGGCATTGGATTTCTTGAAAGAGGTTGATGTTGACCGACTCGAAAGAAATGACAAATCCATGTACTATGGCCTTTATGGGAGATGTTATGGAGATTTGGCAGAATACAGCAACCTGCCAAGTTTTAGTAAGGTATACATTGAGAAGGCCCATGACAATAGGGAAAAATTATTGGAGTATGTGGCACAAAACACCTTTTTTCACCTTTTCATGACCGCCTTTTATCAATACGAATCTGGAAACTTAGACAAAGCCGAACAGGGTTTGAACAAACTACTAAAGTGGGACTTAGGCTTAAGAGATCAAGCATTGACAAATTACGTGCTGGGTGAAATCAACCAAAAGAAAGGCTTGGTCGATATAGCCGAAAAGCATTATATCAATGCGGTAATAGCCGACATCAAGACCTCGACCAAGGAGTCACTCGCCATTATTCGATTATCTGAACTGTTGTTCAAGAAAAAGGAACTGGAAACAGCCTCAGCCTTGATTGAAAAAGCCTATGAAGATGCACAATTTTATGGAGCACAGCAGCGAAAGTTACAAGTAGGGGCCATTTTACCCTTGATCAGTGATGAAATTGTCAGCAATATCGAAAAAGAGAGAAACCGTTTGTATTGGCAATATATCGGCGCTATTGGTTTGGTTGTCGCCTTGGGGTTTTTGGTGGCCATCATCCTTTTCCAATATAAAAAACTACAGAAGACAAAAAGCATTATAACTACGGCACATTCTAAATTAAAAGAGACCCACAACAAATTATTATCGGCCAATCACGAATTGCACGAGCGAAACCAAGAGATTGGCAATATCAATGGAAGATTAATGGAAGCCAACAAAATCAAGGAAGAATATCTAGGCTTTTTTTTTACCGAGTACGACAATGTTTTTGAAAAGTTCAATGATCTGACCACTGAGATTGAGGTTGACCTGGAAAAGAACGAGCTCAATCGCGCAAGGTTTAGACTATCACGTTATGACCTAAAAAAGGAAAAGGAAAAATTGCTTTCCAGTTTTGACAATGCGTTCATTAAACTGTTCCCAAACTTCATTCAAGAATTCAATGCTCTTATGAAAGAGGGCAACTCGGTCAAGCTTAAAGAAGAACAGGTCTTGAACAAAGAATTGCGCATTTATGCGCTTTTGCGGTTAGGGGTTACCCATAATGATAAAATTGCACAGATTTTGGGGTATTCAGTGAATTCGGTTTATGCTTATAAGTCAAAAATTAGGAACAACGCCATTGTTTCAAATTCTGAATTTGATAAAAAATTAATTGAAAACACGACAATCAGGTTGTAATAAAATATGTTTTTTATCAAATTGGCACTATCCAATACATTTTTTTCTATATAAAATTTTCACTCTCTATTTCACAACACATTGTTTTTTAGCTATTTGTTATGGAACATAGCGTGATGTATCGCGAAAATATCTATATAAAAATATCCATGTCAATTTTGAGGTTCATTTTTTTGTTTATTTGATCTCCAGATATGCTCCATTAACCTTTGGACATACTGAATTAACTAAACTAACTTTTAAAAATGAGCACAAAGACAATGATTGGGCATTTACTCATGAAGTGGTGCTTTTTAATTATTGTTCCATTGTCCGCGATTGGGCAGGAACAACCTCCAAAGACAGTATTCGGCAAAGTTGTTGATGAACTTGATTTTCCGTTGGTTGGGGCCACTATTGTTGAAGAGGGCTCCAGAAATGGAACAGTGACAGATTTTGACGGAAACTTTAGTCTGCTGTTGGAAAACCCGGACAGTAAGTTACAGGTAAGTTATATCGGCTTTGTGGGCAAAACCATTGTTCCAGAAAATGGTGAAATGGTAATCCAACTATTGCCAGACGTAGCTTCTTTGGATGAGGTTGTTGTAATCGGTTATGGCGAATCAAAACAAAGGGACCTGACAGGTTCGGTTTCCACAGTGCGTGTGGATGATGTACAGTCGCAACCATCATCCAACATTGGGGATGCAATTCAAGGTCGGGCAGCTGGAGTGGTCGTGACCACTTCTGGGCAACCCGGGAACAGCCCGACGTTCAGGATCCGTGGTACGGGAACCATAGGAAACAACGATCCTTTGATCGTGGTAGATGGAATGCCACTGAACGGAGGGTTAAACCAAGTCAACATGAAGGATGTGGAATCCCTCCAAGTTTTGAAAGATGCCTCGGCCACAGCCATATACGGGTCCAGGGGCTCCAATGGGGTGATCATCATAACCACAAAAAGAGGAAAAGATGGGAAAGGAAAACTGGATGTGGACATGTTCACCGCTTTTCAGCACCCTACCAATACCATCGAGCTCTTGAACGCTGAACAATTCGCCCAACTCAGCAATGAAATGTTGGCGAATGGCGGAATGGTGCCAAACCCGGCATTCATGGAGCCTGAAAACCTAGGACTGGGAACAGACTGGCTGGATGCTTTCTTTGGTTCTGGGCAAATGCAAAATGCCACCCTTTCCTATACCCAGGGCAACGAGACCTCAAATATCTATACTTCATTGAATTTCTTTGACCAAAAGGGAATCATCATCAATTCAGACTACAAAAGGTACATCGTCCAGTTCAATTCCGACACAAAGATCGATCAGAACCTAAAAATGGGGAGTAGCATTAAGATCAACCATGACATCAAAGAAAATGGGGACAACAGCATTCAAAACGCTATTTTATCATTGCCCACCCAGCCTATTTATAGACAGAACGGAGAGTTTTCCGGTCCAATAGGGCAGCCTATTTATTCCGGTGATGTGGAAAACCCCATCGGGAAATCGAACATAGTTGAAAATTCCATCAAGGGGTATAACCTACAGGGCAATATATATGGTGAACTGACCCTGTTCAATGATTTTAAGTTGAAATCGCTTTTTGGGGTCGAGGCAAACATTTGGGACACCAGAACTTGGGCTCCTGCGTATAGTTGGGACTCCGATATTTCACCCAATGCATATCTGGCAGAAGCGTCTAATAGAAGCTTGACCATGGTGTGGGACAATACATTGACATATACCAAAGAATTTGAACAAGGAAGCTCGCTGTCAACAGTTATCGGTATGGGCGCACAGGAAAACCAATACAAGTACATAAGAGGTTCAATACAGGGGTTCACGAGTGAAAGCACACAAACCTTGAACAATGGCCTATTGCAGCCAACAATTGATGGAAGTGGGTCTGAGTGGGCCATTCTTTCGCTTTTTGCCAGGGGGCAGTATGACTTTAAGAACAAATATTATATGACCGCAACGATAAGGAGGGATGGATCCTCCCGTTTTGGAAAGGGCAATAAGTATGGGATATTCCCATCAGCCTCTTTGGCATGGAGGGTTTCTGAGGAAAAATTCCTTTCCGAATCCAAGGTTGTGAACGACTTAAAACTAAGGGCGGGCTATGGTATAACAGGAAACCAGAACATTGGAAATTATTCCTTTGCTTCTTCTTACAATACCAATTTGTACAACTTCAATGGAACATTTGTGACCGCAGCCGTGCCGACCGTACTCCCGAATTCCAATGTCAAGTGGGAATCGCAGAAACAGTTCAACGTAGGGATAGACGCCTCGCTTTTCAATAATTTTTTGGATGTGACCATTGATGGGTATCTGAAAGATACTGAGGATATGTTGGTGCCGCAAACCGTGCCGGTAACTTCAGGGTACTCAGATGTGTATGTGCCCTTTATCAATGCCGGAAAGATAAGGAACAAAGGGGTTGAGTTGCTGTTGACTACCCATAATGTCAATACCGATAAGTTGAAATGGTCAACAGATGTCGTATTTGCATACAACAAAAATGAGGTGATCGACATTAACAGTGATACGCCATTGACAACAGGTGGAATAGGGTTGAACTATAACTTGGCGAGAATTCAGCCTAATTATCCTATAAATGTTTTTTACGGGTTTGTACACGACGGTATTTTTCAAACACAGGAAGAAGTTGAAAACCATGCAGTTCAAGTACCTGGAACGAACCCCGCCACAAGCACGGCAGCGGGAGATATTCGGTTTAAAGACCTTAACAGCGACGGACTCATCAACGATGACGACAGAACCTTTATAGGAAACCCCAACCCTGACTTCACCTTCTCACTGAACAATACCCTGTCCATGGGCAATTTCGGCTTAAGTGTGTTCCTTCAGGGGGTATATGGCAATGATATTTTTAATGCCAACCGATTGTACACTGAAAACATGTCGGTCACCACGAACCAGTCCATCTCGGTTTTGCAACGCTGGCGTGGCCCGGGCACAAGTACATTTATGCCCAGAGCGGTTTTTGGAAACCCAAACAACAACAATCGGCAGTCTACCCGCTACATCGAGGACGGATCTTATGCAAGGCTAAAGAACATCAATTTGTCCTATAATGTGCCAATGGAAAGAATGAAGAAATCGTTTTTTGATTCGGTAAAACTGTATGTTTCTGGGCAAAACGTATTCACACTGACAAATTATTCAGGTTTTGACCCTGAAGTTGGGCCTTCAGGAATAGACAATAACATTTATCCAATTGTACGCACGATCACTCTTGGAACAACATTGGGTTTTTAAATAAAAGAGAATATGAAACTATATAGATATATTATCGGGATGATGCTGCTCTCATTGGTTGTGGGGTGCAGTGAGGATTTTTTAGACAAACAACCTTTGGATACCATAAACACGGAAAACTATCCTAAAACGGCCGAAGAATTGATTACAGTGGTAAATGGGGCATACCAACCCTTACAATGGCCAAAACTGTATAACCTCAGAATGTGGTCTTCCGATATTATGGCCGGGAATAGCATTGTGGGTGCAGGAGGGGGAACCGATGGCATCGAGACGCAGGATATGTCAAATTTTGTGACGCAGCCCGACAATGCTGGGGTTTTGGACCTTTGGAGGGGGCCATGGCCGGGGATACTGATGTCCAATATCGTTCTGGAAACCGCGCCAAGTCTTGACATTGACGAGATCATTAAAGCCAGATCTATGGGCGAGGCCCACTTTTTAAGGGCCCATTATTACTTTATTTTGGTACGCTACTTTGGCGATGTTCCCTTGGTTACCGTACCGTTGAGCTCCGATGATGACCTGCTTCCTGCAAGGGACTCTGTAGATGCCATCTATGCGTTGATCGTCGATGACCTGAACAAGGCAATTGAGTTGTTGCCCAGAAAATCTTCCTATGCCCAGCAAGATATAGGAAGGGCATCCAAAGGTGCAGCTGCAGGTTTGTTGGCCAAAGTGCACATTACCTTGGGTAACTATGACAAGGTAGTGGAGCTGGCCACTGTGGTCGAAGGGTTGGGGTATGAGCTTAACACAAACTATTTCGACAATTTTAACATTGAAACGGAAAATTCCAAAGAATCCCTTTTTGAGGTTCAGTATGCCTCGAATGGAGGATATGGCTTTTGGGACAATGAAAACCAATCATCGTGGGCAAGCCCTTTCATGGGGCCTAGAGGGGCTAACTTTGTCGGTGGGGGGTATGGCTGGAACCAACCTACCCAGGAATTCATGGACCAATACGAACCTGGGGATCTGCGAAAGGATGTTACCGTCTTTTACGAAGGCTGCCCAAATTTCGACGACAAGGCATACAAAGCTTCATTTTCATTGACAGGCTATAACGTTAGAAAATTCTTGGTGCCCTTGAGCGTGGTTCCCGGTTATGACAACAGCCCCCTTAATTTTCCGGTTTTGAGATATTCCGATGTATTGTTGATGAAAGCCGAGGCCTTGAACGAATTGGGAAGAACGGCAGATGCAGAACCCTATTTGAACAAGGTCAGGAACAGGGCAGGGCTTGAGAAGGTACAAACAGGTTTGGACAAAACCGAATTTCGAAACGCAGTACTCATGGAACGCAGGGTTGAGTTGGCTTTCGAGGGCCAACGATGGTTCGATCTTATCAGGGTCGATGGAGGCCAGTATGGGCTTGAATTTCTGCAGCGTATCGGTAAAACGAACGCATCGCAGAAGCACTTGTTGCTTCCGGTACCACAGATAGAAATAGACAGGAATCCAAATTTGTCACAAAACCCAGGCTACTAAACTTATCGTTATGAAAAACATCAAACGTCGATTTCGCACATTGGTTCTCTTAACCGCATTGCTCTCCTTTTTTGGATCTTGTGAAGAAGAATTGAACGACCCATCCCTTGAGCTGGAAAATACTTTGGAGATGACGGTTTCAGCTACTGAAGTGATACTTGAAGAATCCCAATTCGATGCCACACTTGATTTGAACTGGACAACAGGGACCAATAAAAAAACCGGGGCGGGCATAGCATACACTTTGGAAATGGATTTGGCCGATGGAGACTTTTCTTCACCCATCAAAACTTTTGTCAAAGAAGCAAAACACACATTTTCATACAGTGTCGGTTATGGAGATATGAACAACATTCTCTTAGAACATGGTCTTGCAGAAGCGGAAACATATGAACTCACGCTTAGGGTTACCGCCAATGTTTTGAATGAAAATGTGGCGTCACAACAAGCACTCAGCAACATTAAAATTACTACATACAAACCTGTAAGTGAGCAGCTTTACATTGTTGGCGATGCGACCCCCAATGGATGGAACATTGGGAGCGCTGCACAGATGCAGATCAATACAGGGCAACGAGGTGTTTTCGTTTATGAGGGCAAGTTGGGCTTGGGTAATTTTAAGTTTGCAGTGAGCCAAGAAGGTTGTTGGTGCCAAGACTTTTATACAAAAGACCCTTCCGACGACAACAAAATGATCTATAATGAAGGTGGGAGTGGGGAAGATTTGCCGTGGAGCATTGAAACCGAACTGGCTTTTGATGAAAATTACAAGGTCACTGTAGACTTGATCCACCTTACCATAAAAGTTGAGATAGTCAAAGTGGAAGCACAGGATCCCCCTTTTGACACCCTTTGGATCGTCGGGAACGCATCTGAAAGTGGATGGGATATAGACACCCCAAAGGCTTTTGTGCAAGATAGTGGTGATCCGTTCATTTTCACATACGAAGGCCTTTTGAACGTTGGCAACTTTAAAATATTGGCAGGGTCATTGGGCGATTGGTGCGGTGAATGGTACAGACCCATTGAAGACAACCGGGCTTTGTTGAATGAAGAAGTGGAACAAAACTCTGGCTGTGATGTGGACAACAAGTGGCTTATCACCGAAGAGACCAAGGGACGTTATAAAATAACGATAAACACAAAAGATAATACGATTGCCTTCAGCCCTGTCTCCCTATATCTTATTGGAGATGGGGGGCCTAATGGGTGGAATATCAGTGACCCAGAACCAATGGAGTATATGGGGGAAGGGGTATATGTGTTCACTGGGCCCTTGGGTTCTGATAATCCAACGGGAGAATTTAAGATTTCAAAGTTTTCCGGTAATTGGTGTGATGGTGATTGGATAAATGCGGCAACAGAATCCCAGTCCATATTGAATACGACCTTTATCTACACCACCGGATGCGATGGCCCTGACAACAGGTGGAAGTTAAAAGAAGGCGAAGCGGGGAACTATGAGATCAGGGTGGATCTAGATGCAGAAACCATTTCTATTACCCCCCAATAGAAAAGATAAAAATGAATCAATGATTGAAAAAATAAAAAGAACGACAGGGTGGGTCATGGTACTCATCGCGTTGGCCTGTAGTGATGATGATGGCGGGCCAAACAAAATTAGCCCCATTGGGGAAAAGGCAGTGTATAGGGAAAAATTGGACTTAAAAAAAGACAAAGCGAGGTACCGTCCTGGCGAAGATGTCCAATTTTCAGTGTCCAATGCGCCGGCCAGCACCATGGTCAGATACAAATATCGGGGAAATACCGTGGCAGAAGAACCTTTAAGTTTATCGACTTGGAGTTGGACTCCGCCTAGCACTGACTTTATGGGCTACATGGTAGAGTTGGTCGACGAATCGAGTGGGGGCGAAACAATATTAGGGACAGTAGCCGTGGATGTTTCTTCCGATTGGACAAAGTATCCGAGGTATGGTTTTCTTTCCAGTTTTGAAAAAATGGATGAAGCTCAAAGAGGCACAGTTTTGAACAACCTCAAAGATTTTCATATCAACGGGCTCCAATATTATGATTGGCATGCCAAACACCATGTCCCTCTTCCGTTGAACGGTGATCAAGTCCCCAAAGATCAATGGGTAGATTTGTTCCATAAAGAGGTGGATCTTGAAACGATAAAGGGGTATATCAACAGTGCCCACGGGCTCAATATGGCTTCCATGTTCTATAATTTGCTTTACGGGGCATGGAAACCGGAAGAAGGGGATGGTTTTAAGGAAGAATGGCTGCTATACACCGATAGGACCCACGATAATGTAAGCCATCATGATCTGGGGGATTTTGGAAAGCTTTTGTTGACCGATCCAGGAAACAAGGAGTGGCAGGAATATATTTTTGAAAGGACCAATGAAGTCTATACCCATCTTGACTTTGACGGTTGGCACATCGATCAATTGGGAAATAGAGGTGCAGTTTACGATTATGGAGGTTATCGGGTCGATCTGCCCAACGACTTTTTGGGGTTTATGAACAACTTGACCGGTAAATTTCCTGATAAAAAACACGCCTTTAATGCAGTGGAACAATTTGCACAGGAACAAATACTTTCCGCAAAGGTAGATTTTGCCTACACTGAGGTTTGGGACAGGGTACAGTATGCAGATTTGGCACAGATCATTACCGAGAACAATACGCTTTCATCCAATGGCACCCAAAGTGTTTTGGCAGCCTATATGAACTATGGTGCAACAGAAGGAAACTTCAATACTCCAGCGGTTTTATTGACCGATGCGGTAATTTTTGCCTTTGGCGGGGCACATATCGAACTTGGTGAGCACATGCTTTCCAGCGAATATTTTCCTGAAGACCGATTGACCATGGATACAGAATTATCGGCAGCCCTGAAAGAATATTATGATTTCATGACCGCATATCAGAATATTTTAAGGGATGGGGGCAAGAATTACCTGCCAACCTTATCCTCAGAATCCTTGGATATTGGAAATTGGCCCCCTGTCCATGGTCAAGTTGCTGCATTGGGCAAGCAAATGCCAAACGCCCAAGTCATACAATTATTGAATTTTGATGGCGTATCTTCCCTCAATTGGAGGGATGTGGATCGGATCCAGACTGAACCTAAGGTATATTCCCAATTCAAATTGACCATAGACACAAATGCCCAAGTACAAAAGGTTTGGTTTGCATCTCCTGATCATAGGGGAGGTGCCTCACAAGCACTAAACTTTGAACAGGCGCAAGGAAAAATTACGATAACCGTTCCCTATCTGCATTTCTGGAGTATGATTGTTTTGGAATAGAATTAAAATATAATTGAATACATATTACAAAAAAGAATGAAATATATTGTTGGAATAGTACTGGCATTGAGCTTCAACTTGGCCGTATCGCAACAAAACACCACTGTTTTGGACCATAGCTCGCAGAAGGATCAAGTAACCTTTACCTTAAGCGATAACAGTGCGGTCAGGATAAAGTTTTTGGATTCTAAAAATTTAAAATTCTGGGTATCACCCAATGGAGTTTTTGAGTCTTCAAATCCATCTTTTGCTGTGGTTACGGAAAAATTTGGTCCGGAATTTAAGGTGGAAGTCAATGAGTCCACTTCAAATTATGAGGTTTTTACGAGCGATTTAAGGGTAATGGTCCACAAATCACCCTTTAAGGTGCAGGTTTTCAATAAATACCAACGATTGCTCATGGGGGACGTAGATGACGAATCTTATTTGATTAATGGGAATGAAATAAAGACATCCAAAGTCTTAAGGAGCGACGAACACATTTTGGGGTTGGGAGAAAAATCAGGTAGTCTGGACAGGCGAGGAAAATCCTTCACCATGTGGAACAGTGACAAACCCTGTTATTCAGATACCGAAGATCCCTTGTACAAAAGCATTCCTTTTTTCATGAGCAGCTATAACTATGGAATTTTCTTTGACAATACCTACAAGACGCAGTTCGATTTTGGTGCCACCAAAGAGAACAGGCTCTCTTTTTCTGCACCCGACGGAGCGTTTATATATTATTTCCTTTATGGTAAAGATTATAAGGAAATCATTGAAAACTATACCAGGCTTACCGGTAACCCCATAATGCCCCCTAAATGGGCCTTGGGATGGTCACAAAGCAGGGGAATGTTGACTTTTGAGAAATTGTCTAGGGAAATTGCCGCAGAATATCGAAAAAGGGGAATACCCTGCGATGTTATCTATCAAGACATCGGGTGGGTGGAAGGCCTTCAAAACTTTAAGTGGCGGAAAGACCGCTATGACAACCCAAAAAAAATGTTGTCCGATCTGGCCAAAGATGGTTTTAAAGTAGTGGTCTCCCAAGATCCTGTGATTTCACAAGCCACCCAGGAACAATGGGCCGAAGCGAAGGCTAAAGGCTACCTAGTAAAAGACAACCGCACAGGAGAAGCGTATGATATGCCCTGGCCGTGGGGGGGTAACGCAGGGGTCGTTGATTTCACCAACCCTGAAGTGGCCGACTGGTGGGGCGATCTTCAACAGCAACCCATAAATGACGGAATAAAAGGGTATTGGACTGATATGGGCGAACCTGCTTGGAGCAACGAAGAGAGTACCGAAAGACTTCACATGAAGCACCATTTGGGCATGCATGACGAAATCCATAACGTTTATGGGCTTACTTGGGACAAAGTGGTCACTGAACAATTTGAAAAGAACAATCCCAATCAAAGGGTCTTTCAAATGACCCGGGCGGCCTATGCCGGATTACAACGCTACACGTTTGGGTGGTCCGGTGATAGTGGAAATGGTGAAGATGTGACCGATGGTTGGGAAAATTTGGCAAATCAAATCCCTATGGGATTATCAGCAGGAATGGGATTGATACCGTTCTGGACTACTGACATTTCTGGATATTGTGGTGAGATAAGGGATTACACAGCCTTTTCAGAACTGTATGTGAGATGGTTGCAATTCGGTATTTTCAATCCCCTGAGCAGGGCCCATCATGAGGGAGACAATGCTGTGGAGCCATGGTTGTTCGGTGAACGCGCCGAAGGAATCGCCAAAGAATCAATCGAACTGAAATATCAGCTATTGCCCTACATGTATAGTTATGCACGCAAAGCATATGATACGGGTATTCCAATCCTCAGGGCAATCCCCTTGGAGCATCCCAAAGACGAAATGGGCTATGGGGTCGATGATCAATTCTTTTTCGGGGAAGAGATACTGGTTGCCCCTGTCGTAGAGGAAAAAGTAGATAGGAGGGAGGTTTACCTTCCAAAAGGTACTTGGATCGACTATAATGAACCTACAAAGAAATTTCAAGGAGGTTCAATAATACAGTATGATGTAGATCTTGAAACCATACCAATGTTTGTGAAGGAAGGGGGCATCATCCCCAAGATGCCCATTATGCAATATGTTGGTGAGATTGACAATGCCGCGATGACTTTTGAGATTTTCCCCTCAACCAAAGAGAAAACCACATTTGAATTGTATGAAGATGACGGGGAGACCAATAACTATAAAAAAGATGTTTTCTCCAAGACCTTTATTGAGGTTGATGGACAAGAAAACCAATGCAAGGTTGTGATTAATGCACCAGAAAACACTGGTTTTATTTCAGAAAAACGTAATTATCTTCTTGAGATTCATTTGCCTGAAAAACCTACCAATGTTATTGTTGATGGGAGAGAAATCAGGGCATCAAAATTGGAAAAATTACACTCAAAGTTGAACACAAACTTTGATATAAAGAATTACTCATATGATAAAAAGAAGAAGTTATTGTCCATCAGGGTTCCAGATACTAAATCCAAGAACCAAATAAATATTTTGATGTAGTTCGTAAAAGATGAGAATTTCTGTTAGGAAGCGAAGCTAAAACCGAATTCACCCAGACAACTAGATATTTAAGAGCAAAGAGGTTAACCATCTTTTAAGAGAAAAATATTTTTAATTTGAGATTAGTTTTGTTCAATGGGCATTTCAATGCCCATTGTTTATTCAAAAAAACAACGCCTGAAGGTTGTTCTTTATTTTGTTTTTGAGCAATGTATAAAACATCGGGAAGTTTTTCTATCAGGATGTTTTCAAAATCAGCTCTTTTTAGATTCAATATCTATTTTAATCTCTGAGTATTTAATTCCCCTTTGCTTGCAGCGTTAGCGTTAAATTTGTGTATGTCTGAGAGTAAATATATATGGATGAGCCGGATGGTTGAGGCCACCTAAAACAGAAAATTTAAGCCACCCAATATTTGGGGTTAGTGATTTGAAAATCAGATTTTGTGTAAGTTTTAAGGGTGATCAATTTTGTCCAGCGAAGATGGTATAATAAGTCCAGCGTTTCCATCTTTGACCTTATAATTTGGGTGACTGAAATTGCAACAGTTGAAAGCAATTTGTTATTTCGGAAATGTTAGGTTGAATTTGTTTTGACGTACTGTTTGATGTTGTTGGATATTTTTGGGTTCAAAAAAATGCCTAAATTAGTGATGTAAAACCCCCATAAGTTTTGCCACTGAATGTACTGTTTTAATTACAGTTTAGAGTTCGGTTAATCAGATTGAGAGTACAGTGTAAAGAACTGATTGTTAGGTAGTTTTATAATAGGCTTTCTTCCAGTCATCCCGACTTTTGCCTGAATCGTTTAGGTTTGGGCTTTTTTGTTTAAAACCGTTTGATATTGGCTTTAATTCATTGTTTTGCGCGAGATGAGGACATTTTAGTTATCAAGTTAAGTTGTTTCAAAACATTGACGTGGAAAATGAGTAAAACTCTTCTAGCAGGTCATAAGCCCAGCAGAATTACATAAACCCATGAGCATATTGCCAATGTAGATATGAATATTATTAAAATCCTTTAGGTTAATGTTATTAAAATAAATTTATACACCACATTGTGGTTGTACGCACAATAAAAAAGACCGGAATTTCACCGGCCTAAATACCTCTTAGACTTATAACAACTCTTTGAAAACACTTTCTGCTTCATTGTAGAAAGCATTTACCTTCCCAATCTTCTGAGGATCATAGTTTACCATCTTGACCAGCTCAACATATTGTGACAAATCAAGTCTGCCAAGATCAAGATTTCTAGGATTTATCTTCCAGCGAACGACTTTTTCATTGTCATCCAACTCCATGAGTTCAATACCTTGCGTCTATCCAGACACCGTATCACTTTCCAAGTGACATACCGCTATCCAACGGCTGTACAAATATACTAAAGAAGAACTGAAAAGTTACTGTAGGTGACAAACGGCGAAGCAGATACATGTTTGTTGAGGTTTAAAATTGCGATGCAAATCTAATATCCCATCAGTGGGTAGTGTTCCATAAAAAAGGAAATAACTGGGTGCAGAATCCTCCGCACTCTTTGTATTTTTTTAAGGCCGATAAGCAGGGTCAGTGATCTAGGCATTAAATAAACATCAAATAGAAAATGAGAACCTACCCTAACTGGCTATATGCTATCCTATCACCTTGTAGGATTTCAAGTGAATCTGAACTTAGTTATAAATTCTCTTTGAATTAAGATATTTAATTCGCTATCATTAAGCAGATATTTGTGAATTCCTGTAAATGGAAGAGTGACAACCCTCTTTAAGCGTTAAGTCACAGTTCATTTGTGTGCGAATACCGATAAAGTAAGTAGCCCGAAAATTTATGGCTGAATCCCAAAATATAGAATACAAATCCGGTTGGCGTGATGAATACCTGAAATGGATATGTGGTTTTGCCAATGCCAATGGTGGTAAGCTATATATAGGCATGGACGATAAAGGAAATGTGACAGGTATTGATAACCACCCTGATTTGTTAAAACAACTACCCAACAAATTCAGAGATATTCTTGGTGTATTTGCAGAAGTGAATTTGCTAACCGAGAACAGCAAGCATTACCTTGAAATCCTGGTTCCCCGGTATGAAGTGCCTATTTCTCTTAGAGGAAAATATTACGTTCGGACCGGGAGCACATTGCAGGAGTTAAAAGGTCTGGCGCTAAACGAATTTATCTTAAAACGAGCTGGTAAAACTTGGGACGATATTCCTTACAACGCTGCCTCTTTTAAGGACATCGACCAAACGTAAAACATTTTCTCCAAAAAGCGCTGCATAGCAAGCGAATTTCATCAGGTGCGGCAAGGGAGGACATCAAAATCCTGCTTAGGAATTTGCACTTGACCGACGATAGGGGTAAGCTGAAGAATGCCGCCTTGTTGCTTTTCAGCTATAATCCACAAAAGTATTTTACCTCTTCCTATTTTAAAATTGGAAGGTTTGGGACATCAGATTCGGATTTGAGATTTCAGGATATAATTGAAAGCAACCTGATAGAAATGCCGGATAAAGTTATGGAAGTACTTCGTAGCAAGTACCTGGTGTCTCCTATACGGTACGAGGGCCTCCAGCGTATAGAAGAACTTGAATATCCGGAGATTGCTTTACGCGAAGCCGTACTTAATGCTATC